>JAMBLJ010000125.1 GCA_023336815.1 Actinomycetes bacterium | reverse complement strand
GGCGAGGAGTTCTATGGCGAGGGCTACGAGGACATGAACAGGGTCCCGCCCAGCATCGCGAAGCTCCAGGCTCTCGGCTGGACCCCAACACGTGACCTCAGGACGGTCTTCGAGGACACGATTCAGCACAACCTTGACCAGGTCGAAGCCGGACTGATTTCGCTCAAGAAGGTTTGAAGCCGCATCGGCAACTCTCCCTCTCCCAGTGCTCGACTGGCAGTTGGACGACTTCGACCTGAAGTCAGTAGGCCGATCGGCTGAATCGCTTGCTGGTGGTATTGCATCGGCGGATCTCGGGGAGTTCGTCTCGGTATGGGATCGACGAGAAAACCGGCGACCAGTGTTCACCGTAGGCTGGCATCACATGGGCACCACGATGATGAGTAGAAGGGCAAGCGATGGAGTCGTGGATCCCAACCGTGCTGTACATGGGGCGCCGAACATGTTTATCGCGGGCAGCTCCATCTTCACGACAGGTGGTTTTGCGAACCCGACGCTATCCCTTGTATCGCTGTCCATCGGGTCGGCGCGGCATATAGCGCGACAGATTCAGTGATGATCTGAACTGGCGTTTGCAGGGGAGGACCATGCTTTTTGAATTTGGCGATACAGATCTGAGAGACGGTCGCGCCTTCGAAGTAGTGCCGGATTGGATCACGTTCAGTGGCGGCCGGGTTGACGTGGTGGGACAAACGATGGGGATCCCCGAGATCTACCTCTATCACTCGCTGGATCTTGTTGTCGTTGGAACGACTGCCGGAGCAGTGCTCGACCGCGTCAGGGAGATTGGAAGGTCGCCGACACTGTCGTCATTCGGAATATCGCAGTTCCTCCATCACGGGTTGGTTCCGCCACCCCACACCGAGTGGGACGATCTGTGGTTCCTCGGCAAGGGCGATCGCTGCGTATTGACAACCGCAACGAATGGAATCGAGGCCAGGTTCGAGCGAATGTATCCGTACCTGCAGGCAGATTCAACAGGTGAGAGCCAGCCGAGCACATCGACTCTGCTCGATGTTCTCACGGCAGCCACCGATCGACAGGTCAACGATGCTGGTGGCGATGGCGTTCTCATGATGAGTTCTGGCAAGGACTCTGTGTCGGTAGCCGTTGCTCTCGCTGAGGGTGGACACACTGAAATCTCCTGCGTCACGTACAGGACTGGTCCCGATGACACAGAGAACGACATAGCGGCTGGCGTGTGTCGAAAGCTGGGCCTCACTCATCGCACATATGATATTCCAGATGATGCCTCCATTGTTGAGGCTGACCTCATCCGGTTCTTTGAAGCGTCACCGCGGCCGTGTGCGGACCTGGTGCAGATTCCGTACGCACTGGTCGTTGGAGACGTCGGTGTGGCTTCTGGCGTAGTCCTCGATGGCGGCGGCAACGACCTCTACATGGGCATTGTTCCGAACCGCAAGTTCAAGGCGATGCAAGGACTGCGGATACGCAACGAACGGCTCGCTCAGCAGGTGGAAAGATTCATTCCCACAGATTCCATCATCAACTATTTCACACGCAGCCGCGTCGCGACTCAGCTCTCAGGCCGGACGTTCCGACTCCCGGACACAAGACAGTTCTACCCCGAGGTTGTTGACACACGTCCTTTTTGGGCCCAGATCAGTGACGAGACTGCCGAAATTGGAGCGATTGACCTCGGAACCACGGTGGCAACCGCTTTCCATGACCAGGCGGAAGTGCATCTCAAGGCTCATGTCGCGGCTCAAGCCTTCGAGATGACAGCGGCGTTCCCGTATTGCGACTCCAAGGTTGTCGATTACCTTTTCGATCTTCCCGCCTCTACACGATACGATGCGAAGTCGGGTGTAACGAAGATCCTTCTACGCGAGATGCTCCTCGACACGATCGGCTACGACGCAGAGTCGGTTGGGAAACACTATTTCGGGTTCGAAGGTGACCGGTTCCTCATCGCACATCGTGTTTTCGTCATGTCAGAGATCTCTGGGTGCAGCCTCTGGTCCTCCGATGTCGCGTCCCTTGCAGCGTCATGGCTCGACCAGCTTGAGCGACGACCGCTCTTGTACCACTCGCTCCTGGTTCTCTTCCAGCTCTCGGGCTGGTACAACCACAGCCGATATGCGCGTTGAATTTAGCGCCACCGACCTGACAGAAGGACGTGCACCTCGCAACATGCCTGGGTGGATGACTTTTGAGCAGGGGAGGGCTGGCGTTATTGGAGAGCGATTGGGGTTCCCTGAGATCTACTTGTACCACTCGAAGGACCTCGTGGTGGCGGGAACTGACTCTGGATCTGTACTCGATCGGCTTGCAGAGCTCGGTGGGACACCATCAATCTCTCCGTTCGCTATGTCGCAGCTCCTCCATCACGGCCTGGTACCCCCGCCTTACACCGAGTGGGATGACCTTTGGTTCATCGGCATCGGCGCCAGCGCGACCCTATCGGCCACATCTGAGGGCATGGATCTTTCGATCGAGCGGACATACCCGTTTCTCGCAGGTAACTCGAAAGAGACCAGCGCGCCAAGCACAGCGAAGCTTCTCGAGCTGCTCACCGCGGCGACAGATCGTCAGCTCAAAAGCGCAGGAAACTCCGGTTTTCTAATGATGAGTTCGGGGAAGGATTCAGTGTCGGTTGCTGTTGCGCTCGCCGAGGGCGGCCACACCAACGTACCGTGTATCACCTACAGACCTCACCCAGCCGACGAGGAGAACGAACTGGCTTCTGAGATCTGTCGACAGCTCGGCCTGAAGCATCAGACGCTCGACCTCCCTGTTGATCCCGCTGTCGTTGAAGAGATCTTGGTGCGGTTCTTCGAAGGGTCCCCCCGCCCGTGTGGCGACAATGCACAAATACCCTATGCCCTTGCAATCGCGGAGAGCGGTCTGACCGCCGGCGCAGTTTTCGATGGAAGCGGGAGTGATCTCTACATGGGATACGTCCCGGGGCCGGATTCGCGGAAGAAGCAGCGGTATCGGATTCGCAACGAGGCGATAGCTCGGGCGGTGGAGCGAGTGATCCCCGTCGACTCGTCGGTGAACTATCTGACGCGCAGTCGCGTGGCAACAGCTCTGCCAGGCCGGGCCTTCCGACTCCCCGATACGAACCGCTTCTATCCCGATGTTGTCGATACCCGACCTTGGTGGCTATCTCTCAGCGAGGGAACCTCTGGGATGGGTGACGACGATGTCGCGAATGCTGTTGTGCAAATCTTTGAGGACCAGGCCGGTGTGCACCTCAAAGCTCACATGGCGGCCCAGGCGTTCGGGATGGAGGCGAGTCTTCCTTATTGTGATCCTGATCTCGTCGAGTACGCATTCGACCTCCCGATGTCGGACAGATTCGACCCCGAAACGGGTGTGACGAAGATTCTCGTGCGTCGGATGTTGCTTGACACGATTGGGTATGATGCTGAGGCGGTGGGGAAGCACTATTTCGGGTTTGCTGGTGACCGGTTCCTGATTGAGCATCGTTCCTT
>JAMBLJ010000124.1 GCA_023336815.1 Actinomycetes bacterium | reverse complement strand
TTACGGCCTCGTGGGGACCAGGTTACGGAGTCGACGCCTTCACGATGCTCCAGACGGGATACCACATCGCTAACGAAGGGACGGTGATGATAGAGGGTGACTCCCGAGTCCCGCCACCCTGGATGGTTCAGCTGAGTGAGGTCCGGTCGGTCGGCGTGGCACCACCAGGAGCATCCTTGCTCGTGGCACCGGTGTACGTCGTGTGGCCTGGTGCGCAATCAGAGATACCTCGGTCTGATCACGGCGGCATCCGACGGGCATCGCCTGGCGGGCCAAGGGGTGAGGGAACACTCCTCGTACCACCCTTCGGACCAGGCGCACTATTGGCGAGCCTCACGACTGCAGTCGCAATGGGATTGCTGGCGGTGATCTTTCTGACCTTTGGTGGAGGATGGGCAGCTGTTGTCGGCGGTCTGATCGCTGGACTGGGGACGGCTGCGTGGTCGATTGCGGCTCACTATTACTGGCAACACGGTCCCGCCATGATGTGGCTGGCATCTGGCATGTACCTTTCGGCTTCTCATCAGGTCTGGGCAGGTGCGGCGTTTGGTGCCGCCGGATTGACTCGACCACACACTTTGGTCATCGCCGCAGCAACCGGCATCGGTCGATCGATTGGAGAGCGCCGTTGGAAGCCGGCCTTACTAATCGGCATGGGGTCATTGATCGGACTATTGGTGTTGTTGTTGTACCAGAAGCAGGTTTTCGGCTCTTGGTCACTCTTCTACGGTGTCGACCCGGAGTACTCAGGCCGTGCAACCTCGCTCGATTTCGGTTGGTACGGGCGAAACCTGCTCAATGCCCTGTTCCATCCGCAGAAGGGACTGCTCATCTATGCCCCGTTCTTGCTGGTGTTGATACCGGGGATCGCTGCTGCCTGGCGAGCCGCTCCGTCGTGGGTGCGCGGGTCGGCCCTGGGTGGCCTCGTGTATCTGCTGGTGCAATACAAGCTGCGTACGTTCAACGATGAGTCGACTGCCTTCGGCTACCGATATCCCTTGGAGGCGATGATTGCATTGGCGCCACTCCTCTTTCTGTCCTACACCGAGTGGGTACGGAAGCGTCGTCTCGCTCGTTGGGCTTTTGCTGTTGCGGTTGCTTTTTCGATTGCATTCCAATTCACAGGAGCGATAGAGAGTTTCTAAGCTCTCGACTCCTGTTCTTGCGGAGTGTGCGTCCGCTCAAACCAGCACGAGACGATCGTCCGCTGCCGCGTGGGTCGGTCGCATCAGACCGTGCTTCGACGGCACAAGCTAATAGACCCAGAATCGCTCAGACGCGTCTGACCACCCCGCCCCCTAATCAAGACGTTGACGGTCCTTCGGGTAGTCTGAACGTGTGGCCGATTCAACTCCCACCGAAATCGAAGATTCTGCAGACTTGGGCATCGCGGCTGGAGGACGCCGGCCGACGGGAACGCAAGTTTCCAAGTGGTTCGTCGT
The DNA here is from genome assembly GCA_023336815.1 of Actinomycetes bacterium. GTDB lineage: Bacteria > Actinomycetota > Acidimicrobiia > Spongiisociales > UBA5794 > JAMBLL01. The sequence goes on along the minus strand of JAMBLJ010000124.1, from coordinate 12,465 downwards.
TGGTGCGATTGCGACTTCGACACTCTTGATCTTCTTGACGATGTCGGGGCTGTATGGACAGCTACTGGGCCAGGTGCCCGCTGATGGGCAGTCGATCTGGCGGGTGCCGGATCTCTTCGTTGCAAATACGCCGACGGGCGGTGACATGGGTGCCCATGTTCTGCTACCCAAGATCTTGTTGGAGGACTTGCTTCCCTCGGGGAGGTTGCATGGGTGGAGTATGGACTGGTTCGCGGGTTTCCCCGCTATGTACTTCTATTTCCCCCTCCCCGCGCTCGCAACGGTAGTTCTAGATCTTGTCTTGCCATATGGGGTGGCGTTCAAGCTCGCCACGATCGCTGGTCTTGTAGTCCTTCCCACTGTGGCGTACTTTTTCGTGAAGTACCTCGGCTTCACCAAGTTCGTTGCGGCGATCGCTGGTGTTGCCGGTTCGTTGTTCGTGTTCATGGAGTCGTATTCCATCTTCGGCGCGAACATCAAATCGACCCTCACGGGCGAGTTCTCTTATGGATGGTCGTTCGCGTTGTCGATCTTGTACGTCGGCATGGTGGTTCGCAACTACCGCCAAGACAAGTCGTTCGACCCGTGGGCGGGTATCGTCTTGGGTCTCACAGCTATGGCACACGTTGTCACCACCATCGTTGTTGTCATCGCGACACTGCCTCTGGTGCTTTCCCCCATCCTTGCTCTGGTTCGTAGGACGGGAGATATAGCGCGTTCGATGCGCCACTCTACTGGCGTTCTCTGGACCTATGCGATCGGCTTCGGTCTGTCTGCCTTCTGGTCGGTCGCACTTGGCATCAATGTTCTGCAGGGGATGACGGCGGACATGGGATGGGAACAAGTCACCGCACTTGTCGGGAATAACGAGGGGCTTGGCTCTCCAGTTCCATGGGAGTTCGTTCCCGTCCTCTTCCTTGGCCTTATCGGCATGGCGTGGACGCTCCGGCGCAGAGACAATGTCGGTGTGGCAATCTGGATGACGGTGTTCCCATTGGGTGGGTACTTCCTCATTGCTCGCCTAGATCTCACCGTTATCTACAACGCCAGACTGTTGCCGTATTGGTTCTTCGGCATGTACGTCTTTGCAGGTATCACGACCGGACTGATGGCCAATGCTGTCGGCCGAAGGGTCAGCCGGATGGTCAGGATGTCACTCGTTGGTGTTGTCGCGATTGTCGCAATGATCGCTGGCGTTGTGCTGTCGATTGACGATATCCCTGGTTGGGTCAATTGGGACTACGGGGGATATGAAGGCAAGCAGGTGTGGAGCGAGTATGAGAACCTGATGCAGACCGTCGATGAACTCCCCGATGGACGGATCATGTGGGAAACGAATGAGGACATGAGTCGATACGGCACGGACCTGGCCCTCATGCTGTTCCCATTCTGGTCCGAGGGCCACCCTTCCATGGGCGGGCTCTTCTACGAGAGTTCCCTGACGACCCCATTCCACTTCCTTAATACTTCCGAGGTGAGTGCTGAACCTACTATCTCGACTAAGGGACTGACCTACCTCAACTATCGCAGCATGGACTTCGAGCGTGCTGTAGTGCACCTTGCGGTGTACGACGTTGCCTACTACGTGTCATTCACAGAAGAAGGCACATCAGCCGCGCTTGACCATGGGCTTGATGTGCTTGTCGAACCCGCGCCGTGGACGGTGTTTGCTCTACCAGATGCTGACATGGTGGACGTCGCAAAGTTTGAACCTGTGGTTTGGGCAGGTGAGGAGGACTTCTCTGATGCCGCTCTAGAATGGTATGACGACATTGACAACCTCGATGTTTGGCTCGTCCAGGACGGTCCCGAGGAATGGAGAAGGGTCACGTCGGTGGGCGAGCGCCTTGAGGTCCTCAGGCCGTATCCAATAACGGGGACTGCAACGTTGAGTGAGTTCACGGATCAAACGGTGTCCTTCACCACCGACGCCTTGGGCGTTCCTCATCTCGTTAAGGTCTCGTACTTCCCCAACTGGACCGTTGACGGAGCCGACGGAGTGTACAGGGCCGCACCATCGCTGATGATTGTTGTTCCCGACGATGAGTACGTGACTCTCAAGTTCGAGTACAGGTGGATTGAGATCCTTGGGTTCGCAATCACAGCGATGACATTGGTCGGATTGGCCACCTACGGGTTCGTCGAAACGAGACGGCGCAGGGAGGAATCGTATCGAGACAGCATTTCTCCTATCCCCGCCGATACTCCGTAGGCCACGGACGGGGATCACCGATGCCCGGACGTCGTGGCCGTCCGCATCCTCGCCGATGACCACAACATGGTATTGAGTACGGATTATGTCGCGATCTTCGTTGTTCTGCTGCCGCTCGTAATCGGCTGAGATTTCGTGTTCCTCTGGGCGCTGACGGGTCGAACCGTCAGCGAGTGGATCATGGGCTTCAAGATCATCGGACGCAACACCAAGCGCTCTCGATTGGGCAATCCCTCTGGAGGTTGATTGGATACGGTGTCTCTGCGACCGTGCTCTGGGTGGGATACCTTTGGGTGCTCGTGGACAACGAGCGACAGGCCTGGCATGACCACATGGCCAAGACATGGGTGATCTATGACTACGAACGTCGTTCGGGTGGACAGGTCTACGCCGAGTTCCAAGCACGCGTGGAGGACTCCTCAGAATAATCGCTGTCACCATGTCGATGATGGTGGTACGCTTGATACCGGAGAACCCGTGAGGTCCGAAGACGCGGGGTGGATTGCGGTCCGGGTGGACAGCGGAGGGACGGCGTGATGATGCAAATGTGGGGCCGAGTGCAGAACCGACTTAGGGGCGAAGAAGGTGCCACCATGGTCGAGTACGGACTCGTCGTCACGCTCATCGCTCTCGTGGCTCTTCTGTCTGTGGCTGCTCTCGGAGAGAAGGTTCTATCCCTCTTCGAGTTGGTCGATATCTAGGTCGCTTTCCTGCCACTTCTTCGGGGGAAGAACGGAGCAATTGAGGCGCGGGAGAGAACTCTCGTCTTTAGGTTGCGGTTAACGAGATCTTACCTTAGAGTTATCGTTGTAAGGGTCCAGAAGGGGCCGTTGGACACGATCCGAGATCGGGTCGGGTGGAGACGAAAGGTCAGCAACATGCTGCAATTTGTGTGGAACTACTTGGAGACACGCGTCGGCGAAGAAGACGGCGCAACGATGGTTGAGTACGGTTTGATGGTCGCGCTGATCGCGGTCGTCGTCGCAGCCGGAGCACTCGCTCTCGGCAACGGAGTTGATGCACTCTTCGACAGAGTGACCCTCAGCCTATAAGCAGGATCGAGTGTGACTCTCTCACTCAAGTGAGGGAGTCACACAAGACCTCACAAAGGGGCGACTTGTGAACAGAAACAGAGGTCGTGAGAGGGGAGCAGCGATGGTTGAGTTCGCGATCTTGCTCCCGCTACTCCTTGTATTGGTCTTCGGAATCATTGAGTTCGGCCGGGCGTACAATGCGAGCATCTCGCTGACGCACGCCGCTAGGGAAGGGGTTCGCGAATACGCCGTGACCCAGGATGCTGCGGCGGGAACGGCTGCCGCAAGAAATGCAGCGACGTCTCTCGACTCAGGCGCTATGGCAATCACGGTTTCATCTTGCACATTCGGTGATCCAACAACGATGGCTATTACCTATCCGTTCACATTCAACCTTCCATTCGTGCCGGGTGGCACGATCAATCTCAGCGCGGAAGGTGTAATGCGATGCGGTGGGTAATCGAGCGCGTGAAGAACTTCTCCCTCTCTGGAGATACCGGTAACAATGAGGTGGGCGCTGTTGCGGTCTTCGTTGCAGTGACGATCATCATGCTGTTTGGATTTGTCGCGATGTCTGTTGACTTCGGACGCATCTACTCCGAGCGCCGTCAACTCCAGAACGGAGCAGATGCTGCGGCGCTTGCTGTGGCCCAGGACTGTGCGTTCGGCGATTGTGGAAGCAGTCTCGAGCAGCACGCCACGGCCGAGGTATATGCGGATGCGAATGCCAGAGATGGGCTTGCTTGGGTGGAGGACATTGACCTTGATCTTGGTAACCAGCAGGTAACGGTCTTTAACGTCACCGAGGACCCTGGTGGCGATCATTTCTTTGACACGACATTCGCGAAGGTCATCGGATATGATGGACTCACGGTTCATGCTGACGCGACCGTGGCCTGGGGTCCCCCATCGGGCCTCGCCACCCTTCCGATTGCCTTCTCGATCTGCGAGTGGGAGAAATACGAGACTTCCCTCACGCCTTCAAGCGCAGTCATCGATAACGTGCTCCCGCCAACACCAGGTTACCCAACTGCACCTCAGACGGTGTTCTTCCACGGATCCGAAGAATCATGCCATGCGTCCCCATCGGGCCAGGATCTTCCTGGTGGCTTCGGGTGGCTTGAAGCGCCCAGCGTGTGTGAGGCAAACATCGATGCTGGCGGCTGGGTCGGGATAGATCCTGGGGCATCGCCTTCAAGAGGGTGTGATCCCGTTGATCTGGAGAACATCGTTGGTACCGTTCAACTGATTCCCTATTTCGACGACATTGTTGGAGTCGGGTCAGGGGCTCAGTACCACGTGGCGGGGTTTGGCGCCCTGTACGTCACTGGCTACAACTTTGCCGGACGGTTCAAGGAGAGGTCGACGTGGGACGGTGCTCAGGTATGCACAGGTGAAGATAGGTGCCTCGAAGGGTACTTCATTGACGATTGGGTTGTGGAAGGCGGCACTCCAGGTGGTGGAACCGACTTCGGAGTTGTTGTCATCGGGTTCGTGGGCTGATCGCTCACCGGTACGAATAGTGAGAATCAGGAGTATTTGATGAATCGAAAAACGGTAGGGGTGATTATCGCGGTCGCTTTGGCGGCGATTGGAACGTTCATCCTCGTGCGATATGTGCAGGGTGCCGATGAGCGAGCCCTCGAAGGTGAAGAGACGGTGTCGGTTCTTGTCGTCGATTCACTTGTTCCTGAAGGCACGGCTGCGGAGGATGTGTCCGGCAGTGTCAGTGTCGAACTTGTCCCTGTCAAGGTACAAGCTGCAGGAAGCCTTGAGACCACCGACGATCTGGCAGATTTCGAAGGCCTCGTTACGGCCGTCGATTTGGTTCCAGGCGAACAGGTCATCGCGGCACGCTTCGTTACGCCGCGAACTCTTGAGGAAAGGGACGACATCGTCGTACCTGACGGTCTCCTTGAGGTAACGCTATCTCTCTCACCAGAGAGGGCTATTGGCGGTGTGCTTCGTCCTGGCGATGAGGTTGCCGTGTTCGCGAGCTTCGTTCCGTTCACTGTCGAAGCCGTGGAACCTGGCATCGAGCAACCGGGAGATCTTGGTACAGAGACAGATGCGGGATCTGATGATGGGACCGGCTCCGAAGCCGGGGCCGATACCGAGGTGACGAACACCAAGACACCGAATACCACTGGCATCATCCTTCACAACGTTCTCGTCACGAACGTCCAGGTCGAGGAACTTCCACAAGAGAGCTCGTCGGATGACGCCGATGAGGACAGCGCAAGTCTTGAGTTGTCTCCAACGGGTCGTTTGCTTGTGACACTTGCAATGGACCCGGCTAACGCGGAACGGTTTGTCTTCACCGCTGAGTTTGGAACAGTGTGGCTGGCGGATGAATCGGACACTGTGGATGACAGTCCAACACCTGTCCAGGACCGAGGCACCGTCTACGACGACCCATCACTCGGAGGGACAGGATGAGCTCGATCGTTCTTGCAACGAGCAGCGCGGCGTTCGAGCAGAAAGTACGCCGCGCCTTCGGCAACGAGGTGAACGGATCGTTGCAGCGTCGTCACTCTGAAGGGATGTTCGAGGATTCCCCGATGGCAGCGAAGATTCTCGTCGCTGAAGGCCCCGATGTCATCTCGATAGGTCCCAATGTTCCGGTTGACCTGGCGCTTGATATAACGAGGGAGATCGAGGTGGAGCGTCCCGAGATCGGTGTCATCCTTATCGCCGAACCGTCCCCAGATCTCTGGGAGCGAGCTCTTCACGCTGGCGCTCGGGATGTGCTTGACCCAACCGCGACCGACGAACAGATTCGGACCGCTTTCACCAGGATCATCGAAACGGCAGATCGTCGACGGCGAAACCTGGCCGTCGACGCGGGTGTGCCAGATTCGGTAGGTCGAGTGATCACCGTCGTCTCACCGAAGGGTGGCGTTGGCAAGACAACGCTCGCGACCAATGTCGCCGTGGCAATCGCCGCCAATTCCGTGGGACGTGTGGCACTTGTTGACCTCGATCTCCAATTCGGCGATGTCGGGAACTCTCTTGGTCTTGATCCGGAGAATACGATCGCTGACCTAGCCAAGATTCCGGGTGGCGTCACTGCCACTTCGTTGAAGGTGTTCATGACTCGGCGGGATGAGAATCTGTATGCGCTGTGCGCCCCGATGTCGCCAGCCGAGGAGGTTCCCGAAGCAATTGTGGCACGGACGATTCGAATTCTTGCAGACGACTTCGAACAGGTCATCGTTGATACATCAGCAGGTCTCAGCGAGGCGACGCTGAGCGCGATTGACCTTTCGACAGACCTTGTATTCCTCTGTGATTTGTCCGCCTCAGCGCTCCGTGGGCTTCGGAAGGTCATCGACGTTCTGGAGGATCTCGGGGTATCTGGAGCCAACAGATACTTTGTGTTGAACCGGGCGGACAGCAGAGCGGGAATCAGCGTCGCTGATGCTGCGGCAATCGTGGGGATGAACGTGGATGTTGAGATTCCGGCTTCTGAGGCTGTCGCACGTGCGATGAACTTCGGTCACCCCGTAGTCGAAGAGTCGCCCAGATCCACCGCCTCGATCGGTTTCGAGTCGGTCGCCGAGCTGTTCGTCGACACCGGAATCCAACGGAAGCGAAGGTTTAGCTTCGGGAGAGACAGATGAAACTCAATGAACGATTGAAGCTAAGACAGGCACAGGAAGCGTCGAAGACGACGCGAACGTCAGGCGCAGAGGTCCCAGACGACATGCCGAGCGATCCGCTTGCGCTTCTGAAGGTCCGTACCCAGGAGGCACTCTTCGCAAAACTGGGCCCACGCCTTTACGACTCGTCTCTCACCGCTGACGAACTCCAGAGCTTCGTCGGCGAGGAGATTACGGGTGCTATGGGGATGGACGCTTCTCCGCTTACGGTGGAGGAGCAGCGGGTCCTTGCCATGCAGATCCGTGACGACATTCTTGGCTATGGACCCGTTCAAATGTATCTCGATGACCCAACGGTCACCGAGATAATGGTCAATGCCGAGGAACTCATCTACATCGAGCGCGATGGCAAACTCATCCAGACTGACACACGGTTCATGTCACGCCAGCACCTGCGGCGGGTAATCGATCGCATCGTTACGGGCGTTGGTCGTAGAATCGATGAGTCATCTCCCCTCGTTGATGCGCGCCTCGCAGACGGTTCGCGCGTCAACGTGATCATTCCACCGCTTGCGGTTGATGGGCCCGTTCTGACAATCCGCAAGTTCGCACACGACCCGTTCCAGGTTCAGGACCTCATCGAAATGGGCTCGATGACGCAACTCGTTGCCGACCTTTGTGAGGCTGCTGTTGAGGGCAAACTGAACATCATCGTCACAGGTGGTACGGGAACTGGGAAGACGACTCTGCTCAACGTGCTGTCCAGTTTCATTCCGGAGGACGAACGCATCGTGACCATTGAGGATGCCGTCGAACTGCAACTGCTCCAGCAGCATGTAATTCGCCTCGAGAGCCGGCCAGCCAACGTAGAAGGACGCGGCGAGGTGGCGATCCGTGACCTCGTTCGCAACTCCCTTCGGATGCGGCCTGACAGGATCATCGTCGGTGAGGCCCGGGGGGGAGAGGCCCTCGACATGCTGCAGGCTATGAATACGGGTCACGAGGGATCCCTGACCACGATTCACGCCAACACACCGCGTGATGCGCTTTCACGGATTGAGACCATGGTGCTGATGGCCGGCGTTGACCTGCCGTCGCGGGCGATTCGTGAACAGATAGCATCGGCTTTCGACCTCATCGTTCACCTAACGCGTTTGCGCGACGGCAGTCGTCGAATCACCCATATCACCGAGGTCGTGGGGATGGAGGGTGACACGATCACACTCCAGGACATCTTCACGTTCGACTACAAGGCCGGGTTCGACGACGATGGTCGGTTTGCTGGCACGGTACGTCCAACAGGTATTCGCCCACGCTTCAGCGATCACCTCTCGGACCTGGGCATCGAATTGCCGCCGGGGGTGTTCGGCGCTCCCGACCTGGGCAAGTTGACGAAGTCGGGCCGCTAGTGAAGAAGTCCATGCTCCTGCTGTCTTTGTTGCTATTGAGTGGTGTACTCGCTGGCCCAGCAGTTGCCCAGGAGGCAGAGCCTCTCGTTCTGAGGATTGACGCTGTCAACACGACGGATCATCCGAACGTAACGATGGTCGTCAGCGTGCCGCGAGAAATGGTCGGCCAGGACCTCGGGTCAGATGCATTCACGGTCACGGAGAACGGAGACGAGCGGTCCGTGATCGCCCAGCCTGAGCCGACGGATGGATTGCAGGTCGTCCTGCTTCTCGATGCGTCCGGTAGCATGGGAGGCAGGCCGATCGCATCAGCGAAGGTTGCTGCCCAAGACTTCCTGGATGCGATGCCAGATGGCGTCGAGGTTGCTGTCGTGTCCTTTGCTGACGAACCGCTTGTGCTCAGTTCGTTCACGACCGATATCGGTCAGACTTCAGCAGCGATATCCAACCTTCGGTTGGGTCGGAACACGGCGCTTTACGACGGGCTTGTCGCTGGGGCGGAATTGTTCGACGGCGATGCGAACTCTCGCCGCGTGCTCGTGTTGTTATCCGATGGTGGCGATACTGCAAGTGAGACCACGCTGGAGAAGTCGATCGTCAGTCTCCTTGACGCTGACGTTGGTTTCTACGCTGTTGAACTGCAGAGCCCGGAGTACGATGCAGCGGCCCTGGCTCGACTTGGTGCTGCAACCGATGGGATAGTTGTCCCGGCAAGTGATCCTGATGGATTGACAGCAGTCTTCGTTGATGTTGCAGGTCAGATTGTGAATCGTTACGAACTTCGGTACGAATCCGCGTCGTATGGACCAACGACGGTTGTGGTAACGGCCGAGGACGATGGGATTACCGCGACAGCGCAGGCAGGTGTTGATTACCCAGCACCCCCGCCGACCATTGTTTCCACGACCGTGGTTGTAGCCGATGCGTTTGTCGAAGAGGTGGTAGCGCTTCCTGTTCCTCGGTCGGGGACGGTCGTGGTCGTTCCCTGGGTCCAGTCCTCATCAGCTCTGTGGCTGGGAGCATTGGCTGTGTTCGCAGGACTTCTCGCATTGTTGCTATTCACCGGTGTGGGGCAGAGGAGAGATCGCGTCGACAAGCCTTCTAGCGACACGAAGCGCTTCGGCAAGTCTAGGGGGAAGGCGCTGGCAGCACTTACGGATTCGGCAACACTGCTGGCGGAACGAACGGTGAATCGTGATGCTGGTACATCCGGCCCCGTCGCCCTACTGCTCGAGAAGTCCGGAATTCAGCTTCGACCGGGAGAGTTCGTCGTTCTCGCGTTGGCTGGAGCTCTCGCCATTGCGACGATCACGCTCCTGATGACCAACGCGCTCTTTGCCTTGCTCGCTGGCGGCTTCACATTGCTCATGATCAGGTGGTGGCTTGGTCGACGAGTGAAGAAGCGACAGGCAGCGTTTGCAGACCAACTCGTGGACGTACTACAACTCATGTCTGGAAGCATCCGATCAGGATTCGGACTGATGCAGTCGATGGACACGGTTGCGCAGGAGATTCCACCTCCTGCCGGGGTCGAGTTTCAGCGTGTGAAGATCGAAACACAACTTGGTCGAGATTCCAGCGAAGCGCTCATGGCCATGGCAGATCGGGTCGGGAGCGAGGACTTCAAATGGGTGGTTGAGGCGATCGACATTCACCGTGATATCGGCGGAGATTTGGCAGACATCCTTGACTCCGTTATGGAGACGATCCGTGATCGAATCCGAGTTCGTCGACGCATACGGACCTTGTCCGCCGAGGGGAGAGTCTCCGGCATCGTCCTGTCGCTGCTCCCGATAGTGCTTGCGTTCGCCATGCTCATCATCAGCCCGGACTACATCTCCACGCTCTTCAGCACAGCGATTGGAAGAGTACTCATTGTGATCGGACTCGTGTTGATGGCGATCGGTGCGCTATGGATGCGACGTATCACGTCGCTCAAGTTCTAGGAGGTCCTGATGCCACTATACGTCCTGATTGCTGCCCTGGCAGTGAGCGCTTCGATACCGATCCTGTGGTGGTCGCTGGCTTCTGACCGGAGAAGTATCGCAACTCTCGAAACAACGGAAGGTGCTTACGGTCGCTCCGCTGACGCTCATCGGCTAGTGCTAGAAGAGGGTGCTGGCGATCGAATCATACGACCTGCTCTGAGATCTGTCGCAGGGACCGTGACGAGAGTTACACCCGTTGGGTGGGTCTCATCTCTGCGCCGTCACCTCATGCTCGGGGGCCACCACGGCGACACGCACGCCCTCGAGCGTGCCGTCGTCCTCAAGTTCGTGCTTGGCGCGATTGGTGGATTGGTGGCGTGGATCTTGTTTCCTGACCTATCCGGATTGCAACACCTTGCGGTCATAATCCTGTTCGCAGGGGTTGGGTTCTTCCTTCCAGACGGCTTCTACGCTCGCCGTGGTCGTGAGCGACAGGAACAGATTCAGATCGAAATGCCCGACACACTTGATCAGATCACCATGTCTGTTGAGGCTGGTCTTGGTTTCGAGGCAGCGCTTGCGCGAGCAGCGCAGACGGGTGATGGTCCGTTGGCGGCGGAACTCAACCGGACCCTCCGTGAGATTCAACTCGGCATCCCCCGGGATCAGGCTTTGCGAAACCTGGCAGACCGAACCGATGTGCCGGATCTGGACAGTTTCGTTCTTGCGGTGGTGCAATCTGAGAAGTACGGTATCGGCATAGGACAGGTGCTGCGTGTTCAGGCGGCTGAGGTGCGGGACAAACGTCGGGAGCGTGCAGAGGAACGTGCACTCAAGATCCCTGTTCTGATTCTGTTCCCGCTTGTCCTGTGTATCTTCCCAACAATGTTCATTGTGCTGCTCGGGCCTGCGGCTATTCAGATCGCTGGTCTGCTTGGATCTTTATGATGAAGAGACAGGGAGTGACTCGTTGATGATTACCAAGACCAGTGAACCGAAGCCCGCTCGTAGTGCTTTGGATGTCGTTGGCGATCTGGAGGGCGGCATCGACAGTGTCGCTGCCGTACCGACAGGGTTCTCGGTACTCGACAGGGTCCTTGACGGTGGACTAAGCGCACGTGACCTCACCGTACTCGGTGGTGTGCCAGGAGCAGGCAAGACAGCCATGGCACTTCAGTGGGCCCGGAACATGGCATCCAGTGGACATCATGTCGTGTACGCGTGCTACGACCACGACGATGTCTCCCTGCTCTCGCGGTTACTCATGCTCGAGATCGGTGACCTCACCGGCGGATCTGATGCCCACTCCCTGCAGGCACGGGCTGCAGTACGAGCAGTCTCCCGTGGTGAGACGACACTTGTGGACGCCGCCGCTGAGAGCCTTCTTGTCCGTGCTGCTCACAGCCGCGTACAGGCATATGGTGGCAATTTGTCTCTCCTGGCGGCATCACGGGAAACCACAGGTCTCGCCGAACTTACAGCGGTCGCCGACACAGCTGATGCTGGGGCCGTGCTCATCGTTGACTACCTGCAGAAGATCCCGACTGATGACGCGCTGAGCGAGGCCATTCGGGTGGACCGTGTCGCGGCCGGTCTCAAGGAGATCGCTCTCAACACGCACACCGCAGTACTCGCCATTGTGGTTGCCGACCAGACCGGACTGAATGTGCGTCGCCTCAGGCAACACCATCTCAGAGGGGCGTCAGGGATCGCCTACGAGGCAGATGTTGTGCTGATGCTCAACGAGAAGTACCGAGCCGTGTCGAAGCTGCACAGTGCGTACGACCCGCTGAGGGCCGAAGAGTTCAAGCGGCGTGTGGTTGTTACGGTTTCCAAGAACCGCCACGGACCCGCGGACATCAGTCTCGACTTCGTGAAGGATTTCCCGCATTTCCGGTTCGACCCGGATGGGTCCCATGTCGAAGAGCAGCTCATTGACGATTTGATGTATCCGGAGTAGGAAGCTCTCAGCCGTCAGCTATCAGCCTTCAGCAAGAATCAGGAGGCTCGCAGCGGAGTTCCCTACGCGCCGAGCGTTCTTACGTCGGGGGCGCCGAGTCTGGCTGCGTCGGCTGTGAGGTCGTCTGGCATTGTTTGGGATTCTCGTTCGGCCGCGACGCGGGCGGCGTAGTGCTCCAGTTCGAGGTTCACCGTCTCTGCATCCCAGCCGAGTACGCCAGCCATGATGCTTGCCACGAGTGGGGCCGCGTCGATTCCACGGTCATCACACTCGATCGAGAGCCTCGTTCGCCTCGTGAGCACATCGTCGAGGTGGAGTGC
>JAMBLJ010000123.1 GCA_023336815.1 Actinomycetes bacterium | reverse complement strand
GATATCTGCTGTCTGATATCTGCTGTCTGTTGTCTGCTTCTCAGCTTCCCAGGACTGAGGAGCCGCTAGCGGCGAAAGGGCCGAGGTAGGTGATAGTGAACCCGTTGTCGAGGCGAGCGAGATAGTTGGCCTGGACTGCGGCGATATCGGCCTCCGTTGCCTCTGGATCCGTCACTGTATTCGCCGCGGCGGCATCATCAACCACATGGATCTCGGAGATCGGGGGGAACAGTTCGACGACCTCGGCGATGATGTCGTAGATGTCTATGTCGGTGAGCGAGTCGTAGCTCGTATCGTCCAGCAAGACCACAACAGTGTCCCCTGGAGCTTCCGTTGCTGTGCGTTCTACGATCCTGTATCGGGGCGGTGTTATCTGGCTCGCTACCTCAGTGGTCGTTGTTGTGTCGGCAGCCGTCGTGGAGGATACCGCCGTCGTAACAGGCGCTACTGGCTGAAGGGTCGTCGTCGGTGTCAGGTCCTGGCCACCAGACGATGTACAGGATGCAGCTATGAGGGTGAGACCCATGAGTATCGATATCCGTGCCATACCTACCACGGACCCATAGTAGCTCGCGTGCGTGGATCCAGTCGTTCAGATCGCGCGCCCGTCGGGTTTCACGGAAACGCTCAGTTCTCGATCCACTCCTCATACGTGATTCCATCGATGAACTGTTCATGGTTGACGGTTCGGAAGAGGATCGATGTGCGCTCGAACACTTCTGGAGAGGGATCGATCGACAGCAGATACGTCGCCAGATCGAGGACAGGACGCCATGCCCGATTGCCAAGCGCGAGATCCACGCGGGATCGCCAGTCAATACCTTCGTCGACGGGGTGCTCCGACCAGAAGGCCCGAAGCTTGCGTGCGGCTGTCATCACGCGGCGGATGTACTTCGCCGAGGCTCGATCAAGTTCAGAGAACTCGCCCAGCGTCTCGGACCAATCCTCGAGTCTTCGATCGTTCCATGCGCCGGGTTCACTCACGACACCCCTGTAGAGCACATCAACGGCATCGAGCAAGGCGCTCAACCGGTCTCAGCTCTCACGAGGTCAGCGAATCCGGAAGCCAGGCGTTCGGTGACCGGCCCAGGAGCGAAGGTCGCGGAACCGATCGCTGCAACGGGTGTGACCTCCTTCACCGTGGACATGACGAACACTTCGTCGGCGCCCGTGAGGTCCGACCGGTCGAAACGGCCCGTATGAACTGCAATACCGAGCGCGTTCGCGACCTCGAGTGTCGCTTGCCTGGTGATTGAGGCGAGGATGTGGCTGTCGAGACTTGGCGTGTAGACATCCCCGCCGGTCACCCAGGCAAGACTGAACGTCGGTCCTTCCAATACGATATCGCCCATGCCGACGAGCGCAGCGTCATCGAACCCGCGTGTGCGTGCGCTGATGGTTGCGGCGAGATTCGGACCGTACGAGAGCGTCTTTGCTCCCGAAAGTTCTGAGGTTCGCCCGTCTGAATGCCACGGTGCCTCGATCACATCGAGCCTCACGACCTCAGGTATCGCGGGCAGCGGCTCAAGAAACACAACGATGACATTGTCTACCCCGAGATGATGCGAGTCCAGTCCCCCTGTCACATAGATCCGCAGAAGTCCGTCGCCGCCTCGTTCGACACGTTGGCACCATTCGAGAAGTTCCTCATGCTCCGGCAGCGGTATCCGAAGATTGTCTGCACTGTGAGCCAGTCGCCTCAAGTGCGCATCGAGACGAAAGGTCGACCCACCGTAGGATCGCATCGCCTCGAAGCATCCGTAGCCCCGCTGGAAACCGATATCGAAGACGCTTACCGATGCATCGCTGGCAGCCAATGCGATGCCGTTGACGAGCACGGGGCCGATCGCACGATCGTTCACTGCTGGAACCTGTTCGTGATCGGAAGCCGTCTGTCTCTACCGAATGCCTTGCGGGAGATCTTCACGCCAGGTGCTGCCTGACGTCTTTTGTACTCGTTGCGATCGACCATCTCTGCGATGCGAACGACAAGTTCTTCGTCACAGCCAGAGGCAACGATCTCGGCGGCAGTCATGTCTCGTTCGATGTAGCGGTTGAGGATCTCGTCGAGATCGTCATAGCTCGGGAGGGAGTCCGAGTCTCGTTGGTCGGGACGCAGTTCCGCAGATGGCTCCTTCTCGATCGACGCGACAGGTATGACCTCTTCCAGGGTGTTGCGCCACCGCGCCAGTTCATACACGGTCGTCTTGTACACATCCTTGAGTACGGAATACCCGCCTGCCATGTCCCCATACAGGGTTGCGTATCCGACTGCCATCTCGGACTTGTTGCCGGTCGCCACGACCATGCCTCCGAACTTGTTCGAGATCGCCATGAGGATGGTGCCCCGGATGCGAGCCTGGAGATTCTCCTCAGCAACATCGTGGGGTGCATCCCAGAACACGGGCCGTAGAGCATCCAGGAACGTCTCGAAGACATCCTCGATGGGGATCGTGTCGATACGGATGCCAAGCCGGGTCGCGAGATCAATGGAGTCCTCAACTGAGCCTCGAGATGAGAAGCGCGTTGGCATGGTCACGCCACGAACCACGTCGGCCCCGAGGGCGTCGACGGCGATCGCTGCCGTCAACGCCGAGTCGATTCCACCCGATAACCCTATGACAACCTCACCGAATCCGTTCTTGGTGACATACCCGGCAAGGCCGGCGCACAGTGCCCGATAGATCTCCTCCGGCCCTTCAAGCGCCGGCACGACGTCGGGCTCAGGGGCCGGAGAGCGATCGATCGCCTGCTCGGTCACCGTGACGATCGGCAGAAACGACGTACCGTGAACCGGAAGAGGTATATCGACAACGAACAGATCCTCCACGAACTGTCGGGACCGGTGGAGAACCGTTCCGTCTGGTGCAACGACCATGGAGGCGCCGTCGAACACGAGTTCGTCCTGACCGCCAACCGAGTTGACGTACACAACATGGGTGTTCCCCGCCTGAGCGCGATCAGTCAGCATCGCAAGGCGTTCATCACTTTTTCCGATGTGGAACGGAGAGCCGTTGATGTTCAGGAGAACCCTTGCCCCACCAAGCGCCTGTCCAGTTGGTGGACCATCTTCATCCCAGATGTCCTCACAGATCGAGATCCCGCATGGGATACCAGAGATGCTGTGGAGCACCATCGGTGTTCGTCCCTCGGCGAAATAACGTGCTTCATCGAACACGCCATAGTTCGGCAGCAACCGCTTGTGATACACATCAACGACCTCCCCGTTGGCAAGGATCGCAGCGGCATTCACGATCGATCGTTCCACGGCATCATCGTCCTTGCGCCCTGCAGCAAGACGATCAACGAAACCGACCACAACGGTTGTCCGACCGGAGGCCTTCGCCAACTGCTCGATAACCCGAAGGTTGGCGTTAACGAATCCGTCTCTAAGCACGAGATCCTCTGGTGGATAACCACACACCGCCAGCTCAGGGAGAAGGAGCACATCCGCTTTCTGCTCCTCGGCCCACGCCATAGCTTCGAGAATCCTGGTCTCGTTTCCTGACATGTCCCCAACAACGAGGTCCAATTGGGCGCCAGCAACCCTCAGCATCGACGTCACACACCCTCCAATGTTTCGTCGATGAGATGGTCCACCACGACCACGAGGGCATCGTGCGTCTCGGCGCCCTCCGCCATCGCACGTTCGAACACGGATCTCTGACGATCAGCGCTTGTTCCGTTCGCAACGATGCCGGGGATCCGTTGCACGTACTCCAGAGACCCCAGCTCCGCAGCCTGATCCTCGACCATCGCGACGAGCTCGTCGGCAAGGTCAGCCATATCAACCAGCTGACCGCGACCGAAGTCGATCAACGACTCTTCGACGCCGTACCGTTGGGCTCGCCAATTGTTCTCGGCGATCAATGATCGTGCGTAGATTCGCCAACGTTGATTGGCCGTTCGCTGGTCGTACAACATCGCAAGCAGTGCTTGGTACAGAGCTGCCACAGCGAGGGCGTCATCGATGCGAGTACAGAGATCAGACGAGCGCATTTCGAGGGTGGGATATCTCGACGATGGACGTATGTCCCACCACAACTTCGAGGCGTCCTCAATGACCCCGGCGCCGACAAGAACGTCGACATATCGCTGATAGTGGGACCAATCCTGGAACTCATCGGGTAGCCCGGTGCGTGGCAGGCTGCGGAAGACAGCAGGTCGGTAACTCTTGAGACCGGTGTCGTACCCGTGCCAGAAGGGTGATGATGCTGAGAGGGCAAGCAGATGCGGGAGGAAATAGGTGACCTGGTTCATGAGGTCGATACGGAGATCCTCATCACCGATCTCGACATGGACATGCATGCCGCTGATGAGAAGCCGACGAACAACACCCTGGAGAGCCTCTTCAAGTACCCGGTAACGAGCCCTATCCGTTCTCCGTTGCTCCCCCCACTGGGCGAACGGGTGTGTCGAGGCGGCGATGATCGCCATGTTCCTTGTACCGACAACGTCTGATACGAATCTGCGCATCTGGGAGAGATACTCATCGAGCTCCGGAAGGTCCATACTTACGGGGGTGCCTATCTCAACCTGGGCTCGGATGAATTCGGGACTGGTCGCTCCTACGGGTGGATGCTCCAGCTCGGCAAGTAATTGGGGAGGAAGCTCGCGCACGAGATCTCTCGTCGATCGATCGACGACGAAGTATTCCTCTTCAACGCCGATCGTGAACCGCGGTCTCTCTGGAATCATGCTTCCTCCGCCGGTCAGGCTAGACGAATGAAGAGTTCACAGTTCACAGATGACAGTTCACACATGACAGGTGTGCAGCGCGTGGCGATACTTTCGGAGTGGGGAACTGAGAACTGAGAACTGAGAACTTCCCCCCGCCGTCACCTGACGAGCAATAGTCCTGCTGCCTCAAGTGCGTCGCGCAGCGTTGATTCTTCTCCAGGGCGAACAGATAGGGTGAGTACACCGCCACCACCGTACGGAGCGTGCCGCATCTGAATATCGCGGATGTCCACACCCGATTCCTCGAAGGCATGCCCGACCTTGGCGAGTTCGCCTGGTTCGTCTGCGAGAGCCACCCTGACATGGGTCACCGGTGCGCCCAACGACCGTCGCGTCTCCCTCGATGTACTCAGCATTGTCAATAGCGTGTCGTCCTCAGTGACTATCGCCGCCTCGAAGAGAGCCAGTTGATCCCGGAGAACACCGATCGCATCGAGCACTGGCGAACGGTTCGTCTTGAGCAGTTCGACCCACGGGATGGGAGCAGACGCACCAACTCTCGTCAGATCACGGAAGCTCCCCGCCGCTAGATCCAGAGCTGCGGGTGTATCGGTTGCCCCTGAGAGAAGCGCCCCCGCAACAAGATGAGGGAGATGACTGATCGCAGCTACTGCGGCGTCGTGGTCATCAGCAGCCATTGCAACAACGCGGGCACCGAGACTCTCGATTGCCGACTCGACAACCTCCTGAGCCGCATCCGCTCCACCTTCGACAACAACCCAGGACGCGCCTTTGAACAGCGATGCGCTCGCTGCCCTCGGACCCGAAGTCTCCCGACCAGCCATCGGATGGGTTCCGACGAAACCCGGTAGATCTTCCGCAACGGCGAGGACGGGTACCTTGACCCCGGCGACATCCATGATCGGACCGCCGAATTGGATCGAACCGACAAGGTCGATCGTTGCGGTTGGAGGGGCCGCGACGACGACGAGATCAGGTGACGCACTGAGAAGCGAATCGATAGTGTGATGTGCTTTGTCGAAGAAGCCACGCTCGGATGCAATATCCATGACATCGGGATCGGGGTCGACACCCGCTACAGACCAACCAGCCTTTCGGAGCCCGAGAGCTATCGACCCGCCGATGAGTCCCGCACCGATGATGCCTACGGAGCGCGAACCACTGTGTTGTGAATGGGGAGACATGGAAACCTGAAGACAGACTGCAGAGGACAGAGTACAGACAGCAGACAGCAGACAGCAGAGGAAGAAGAAGAAGTAGAAGAAGCCGTCAGTACACAGTGGGAGGAAGTTCACCGTCCCCAACGAAACAGTTGTCAGTTCACAGTCGACAGTTTTCAGTCAGCGGAGCAGCAACGTCTCGAAATCAACGGTTCTGAAACGGTGAACTGTGAACTGCAAACTGAAAACTGAAAACTTCCTCCCACTGTGAACTGTGAACTTCCTCCCCTGTGAACTTGTTCCGACTGAAAGCTGACGGCTGACGGCTGACGGCTGACTACTAGCTTCCTTGTCATGGAGCGGATATTCGTTACGGGTGCATCGACGTGGACCGGGGGCAACTTCATTCGGCGTATCGAGACGCGCAACGATGTCGAGGTTTTCGCAGTTGACGATCACACACCGCGCATCGATTTCAAGGCTGACTTCCAACAGTTGTCGCTCGATCGTCTCGCTCTTGCCCAGTACATCCTTGAAGTCGAACCAACGGTGGTCGTCCATCTCCAGTCGGTTCAGCACAGATCGGAGGAAGGACGCAACGCTGATGCAGAGGAGCGAATCGTGGGAGCTCTCGCTCTGTTCGGAGCGATCGAGCGTCTGACAAGCGTCAGATCAGTGGTCGTGAAGTCTGACACAGCCATCTACGGAGCAAGTCCACGCAACCCGTCCGTCTTGAGCGAGACCACCCGACCTCAGGGGCGTCCGAGTCGCTACCAACGGGATCTGCTCGAGATGGAGCGATTCATCGGAGAGACTGCCGGCAGACACCCTTCAACCACCTTCACCACGCTGCGATTCGCTCCGATCTTCGGTCCCCAGGTCGCGAACCCGCTCAGTCGCTACCTCACCCTCCCACTCGTTCCGACCCTCATGGGCTTCGATCCTCGGCTGCAGTTCATCCATGAGCAGGACGCTGTGAACGCTCTTGTTCATGCGATCGACGATCCGACACCTGGGACCTTCAACGTCGCAGCCGACGGTCAGATGTACCTGTCGCGTGTCCTCCGCCTCGGCAGGAGACTGCCCCAGCCGCTACCAGGCCGTATGTTCGACGCTGCCCTCAGAGAACTCGCACGAGTGAGTATTCCTGCACCCGAGCATCTGAAGGGACTTCTGAAGAACGGCCGGATCACCAACACCGCTCTGATGCATACGACGTTCGGGTTCGATCCCTCCCACACCTGTCGCCAGACAGTGCTCAACGCATACGGACTCACGGACGACGCATCATGAAACGATCCGATCTCCAGGCCATGACCAAGAAGGAACTTCTCGACATCGCTCGCTCGGAGAACCTGAGGGGCCGATCGACGATGACGAAAATACAACTCGTCGACGCCCTCAGTACCAACGTCGACCCCGAGGTGGTCGGCGATGCAGCTGGCGAGGACCTCACAGGATCGATCAACCTGCCCGGTATCTCCCCTGAGGACAGGGCCGAGGCACGAGCACGTCGCACCGCACTGAACGATCGGCTAGCCAGACTCGTTGACAAGGATGCGCACTGCACGTGGACCAGCTGTGAGGGGCACCCGTGTGGGCTGCCGCTCGTCGTTGGGACACAGGCATGCGGACTCCACGGTGATGGTTCGATCGCGGACACAGCGATCCCGCTCACAGGATCACTCGGTTTCGGCTCATGGCCGGCACTGTGGCGACATCTGACCCTCGCAACCTACGACCCCGACGCATTCGGGCTTGACCCGGTCATCGCCGAAATGGCGTGGCACGTACTCAACGGGCTCTACTACGACTACTTCCGAGTGGAGGTCGAAGGCATCGAACACGTCCCGACACACGGCGGCGCCGTGATCGTCGGAAACCACGGCGGCGCGGCTCTGCCATATGACGCTGCGATGCTCACGCTTTCGGTCATGAACGAACTCGAGACACCACGACGCGTTCGTGTCATTGGCACGGAGATCTTCAATATGCTGCCGTTCGTGTCGCATCTGTACAGAAAGGTCGGAGCGGCATATGCAGCGAGGGATGACGCCAGGGAGCTCCTGGAACGGGGTCATCTTCTCGGCGTGTTCCCTGAAGGCGAGCGCGGCTTCATGAAGCCGGTATGGGAGGCATATCGCGTAGGGCGGTTGGGTCGTGGCGGTTTTGCGGATCTCGCCGAGCAGGCAAATGTGCCGATCGTACCAGTGGCCATCGTCGGTTCCGAAGAGGTGCACCCCGCGGTGATGGTGTCAAAGAGACTGGCTCAACTCGTACGTTTGGTTTTCCCCGAGCAGCGTGTCGAGGAGATCGCTATCGCTCTCAACCCATTCCCTCTACCCATTCGATGGCGGATCCGCTTTCTCCCACCTGTACAACCGACGGGCCCCGATGAGACCCTCGACAGCCTCGAACAGCTCGAACGTGCAGAGGACATTCGCGGCTCGATACAACGTGCCCTCGACGACATCCTCGCATCTCGCACAACAGCGTTCTGAGAACAGACGCCAGACATCAGATCGCTTCGCTGACTGACAACAGACCGTCGATGCTGGCGGATCTAGATGCTTGCAATAGCAAGCAGTACGCTGTATCCTGCAATCACAATGAAGACACCTCAACTCAGCGACGTCGGGTCGTTCATCAAGGAGCAGCGTGAACGCAGCGCACTGTCGATTCGAAAACTTGCCGAGTTGACCGGTGTCTCCAATCCGTATCTCTCCCAGATCGAACGAGGTGTCAGGACTCCCTCCGCAGAGATCCTGCGATCCATAGCCGGTGCCCTGTCGATCCGTACTGAGACGCTGTACCAGCGGGCGGGTCTTCTCGATGAGAAGGAATCGCCAGCCGTTAGCGATGCGATTCTTGCGGATGAAAGCCTCAGCGAAGGTCAAAAGAAAGCACTGATGGAGATCTATTCGAGCTTCATCACCAAGGAAGAGGAGATCACATGATCGATCTTGAAACCCAGAAGGAAACACTCACCAACGCGGTCAAGACCGTTGCCGATGGCACAACGGCCGCAGGCACGAAGGCCAAGGACCTCAGCTCTTCAGCTGTGAAGACGGTCTCCGACCACAAACTGGTCGTCCGTGTCCGTGAGATAGGTGGGTCGGCCACGTCGAGCGCAGGGTCGATTGCCAAGGATGTCTTCGAGAAAGCACAGACAGCAACCGGAAAGGGAGTCGAGAAGGTCAGCGAACTCCCACTCGGTGAGAAGAACGTTGGCGAAGTTGCCCAGTCGACGGTGGACACGGTCCAGGACAAGATCGATGTCGATCAAATCCAGGATCAGGTTTCGAAGCTCCGTGATCAGATCGAGGGCGTGCTCGGATCCTGGACGGACACCTTCCGTCCCGCGACAGCGACCAAGAGTGCCACAACGAAGAAGGCTGCCAAACCGGCAGTGAAGACGACCAAGACCGCAGCCACGAAGACCAAGAAGGCCACGACCGCCAAGGCGACAGCATCGAAGAAGGCCGCAACGCCGAAGGCGACAGCCACGAAGAAGCCTGCAACCAAAAAGGCTGCTTCGGCTAAGAAGTAAATACCGCTGTGACCGGTCTTGCCGGTCAGCGATACATCAAGGGTCCGCACCTCGTGTGCGGGCCCTTGATTATGAGATGACGCGTGGATCGAGGTCCGATGCGACGTCGATCCACCCCTGAACCATCTCTTCGGTGGGAAGCCGTTGCACCAGTCGTTTCTTCGAGTTGACCTGGTTCATCGCTGTCATCAGGTTCGCGGCGTTCCGTCGTCGGAGCCCCTTGATAGTGTCAACACCCGCCGCAGCGAGAAGATCGGCGTACTCTGAGCCGATGCCACCCACACGCATAAGGTCGGCCTGATGGGCCCATCTCAAGAGATCCGGTGTGGCGATTCCTGTACGTTTGGAAACCTCGGCTCGCCCCTGTCGAGTCGACGCTTGCCGTAGAAGGGCCTCGGTCGTTCTGACCTTGCCTTTTCTCAGCTTCGTGGAATCGCGTTGGCCGATCGCTCGTATCGCCGAGATCGATGCCATGGGTTCTTCTCCTCAAACAGCCTGTCGGGACGGCGCTGCGACGAGACTACTCAAAGTGCGGTGGGCATTACCACCTGACTGCTCAGGCGACACCATCAAGATCGTCCTTCGTTGCGAGGATCGGTGGTGCGAGATGGTCGACCCACACCTCTTCGATCGATGAGGCATGGGTGGTTATCACGTCATGGATATCGATGGAATCCTCCAAACCCAGGAAGTGGGACCACAACGTTGGGGCGAGGACCACCGGCCATCCAGGTGCGTACCGGAACTTGGGCACGACAGCGTCGCATTCGGATTCTGCGGCTGAGGAGATGAGCTGAGTGACAAGGCCAGCATCGATTCCCGGTTGATCACCCCGAGCAAGAAGGACCAGGTCGACGGTGCGATCCCTCGAGATCATGTCGAGGGCAGCTCGCATTGGTGAGGCGAGACCCTCTTCCCACTCCGGGTCGATAAGAACGGTTGCATCCCCGAACGAGATCGCATCCGCAATGTCCTCGGCTTCGGAGCCGAGAACAACGATCAGGTCATCGACCGGCCAAGACCGCGCATCGTCCACGACGCGCTGAAGCATCGCACTTCCCCGCACGGGGTTCAGGTACTTCGGGCTATCGAACCCGTCACCGGAGTCAGCAGCAAGCACAACAGCAACAGTGGACATGGGACAACAGTATCAGCGATCGGCTCACAGCTGACAGCCGATAGCAGATGCCAGACAGCAGACAGCAGACAGCAG
>JAMBLJ010000122.1 GCA_023336815.1 Actinomycetes bacterium | reverse complement strand
TGTCGCGCCTCCGGCGCTCACATCGCAGATCCGCCTTTGTGGAGTTACTTCCTCGGTGTCTCCCGGGGACACGCGGGTGGGGCGCTGATAACTTGGTCATCACATTATCCGCGGTTTGACTCCGGCCATTTCACGCCATCCGTGGAAGAGCTCTGAAGGAGGGCCAAGGCCCACCCTACCCGGGCCGGTCGGATGCTTCGGTTGGGCGTAGCGGGCTGCCCCGATCAGGACCTGCACGTTCTCACTCATCTTGCTCATCCCGCTTCTCCCAACGTCAGATCAAAAGACCACCTTGTAAATGACCGCGTTGTGCGTACCGGTGATGTACGCGATGTTGCCGCTGACAGCAACCGACGCGCTCGTCCACGTCTTCATAATCGAAAACACAGGCGTTTCAGTCGTGAACTCCATACCATCCGCCAGGCTCAGGAGGTTGCCGCTTGCCAGATCGATGGCGAGTAATTTCCCGGCGCCAGCCTCAACCACGAACAACTGGCCCTTTGAGATCGCCAGCCCTTGAGGAGCATCAAGCCCGTCCTTGACCACGCGAGGCTGAATGACCTTGTCGCCATCAAGAATCTGGATGATCCTGCCGGCTCCCTGCTCGCTCACATACAGGTCGCCGTCAGCATAGGCGAGACCAAACGGCTGCTTCAGATCCTTTGCGAGGGCCGTCGAGTTGTCGGGGCTGTCAGGGGAGAATCGTGTGACTGAGCCCGCAACGTCGGAAAAGACGATGTCATCACCGAGCGAGATCGCGTTCAACGGAGCCTTGAACTGGTCGAAGTTTGTCACCATGCCGTTCTTTTCAGGGTCCCAGAGCTTGATGAAGTTGGCGGTCCAACTGGAAGTGACGAGCTGCTTCCCATGATTACTGACAGTCAGCATCCAACCCACATCGGTGGCCATCGTTACGTCTCTCACGGCGCTGATGGCCTCCCCGGTATCGGGATCAAATTTGCGAATGGCGAAGGTATCCACAACCACGAGGTTGGTGCGGCCCTGCGCCTCGGCGAGCGCGACGCCACCAGGCCAGCCGAGTCCGCCTTCAATCACCACCCGCTGGGTGTCCGGGCCGGTGACCTCCCACAGATAGCCATCCGAGGCGCTCGAGACAAAAAGCCGATCATCGGGAGAGAAGCACATGTTATCCAGCCCGGACCATGGCAGGGTGGCAACCAGCTCGACTTTGCCGCTCTCGAGATCGACCTTCGAGACGGTCCCCCCGGCATCGTCCAGCACGTGCAACTCGCCCTTGTGATTGAACTTGATCGAAGAGGGTACGCCGACCCCGGTTGCTAGTACCGTCCACTTGCCCGTATCGACATCAATACGGATCACGTTGTTGGCGAGGTTGCCGGATCCATAGAGCATCCCGTCGGGTCCGACGTTCATGCCGTTCGACGCGTTATTGCCCAGATCGGTGATCACGCGTGGGTCTTTCTTCCCGTCCGGATCGATCTCGTACAACTTTGTGCCGAGGAACAGCTGGCTCACGAACAAACGGCCCTCCGGCGAAAAGGCCATCCCGTTGTTTCCGGCCCCGATCGTGGCCGCAATACTGGTCTCACCACCAGGCGTCCGGCTGCCGATTTCGCCATACGCGATGTCGTTCCAGAACAATCGCCCATCGGGATGAAAAGCCAGATCGTCGGGACCATTGGCAGCTTCGACGGTGTGCCGGATCTCGCCCGTTTCCGGGTCAACGGCGACGAGCGTTCCAGTCCAGACACTGCCCATCCAGATCAGGTTGTCAGGCCCCCATGCGACCCCGTTTATGCCACGAAACGCACTACCCTTGACGAGGATTTCAGGGTTGGACTTGCTGTCTGTAATCACGATCTCCTCCTTTTCGGAACAACCGAACATTGTCAGTAACGCAATACCTAACGCTATGGTACGCATGCTATCTCCTTAGGACTCTAGCCCGCATTTCTCACCAACTTTCTGCTGCGGTCGGCGATGCACCACACCCAGCGGTGTTCTTCTCATTTCGCGACTGGGTACGAGAGCCCCGCCGACAATGCAAGCTGTGTAGCCACCCACTCGGGGTCTTCAGCATTCGGGAAATGCCCGATTCCTTTTTTCTCCACGTATTCGGCCTGGGGACAGCGCTGTGACAATTCCCGGCCAATGTTAATGGTCGCAACAGGGTCGTCCGTGGCCCAGGCAATCCTGAGCGGGCTCGTCTTTTGCATCGCCCCTACCCAGCGGTCGGAGTTGATGTACCGTTCCCGCATATAGTTCGACTGCGCCGCAAGACGTAGAAACTGATCCTGGTAGCAGAACAAATCCGTTTTCACCTGAATTTGCTCGGCAGTGAGGTTGCCCAGAGTCATATTGTCAAAATCTTCGGCATAGGACTCCGGCGTACCCTTCTTGAATTCCTCCATTGCCAGGAAAAGCGTCTCGTTGCACTGCGCCAAGTCCTGACTGGGCGGTTCGTTGGAGATCCACTGAAGAATACTCCCGTCCATGAATAGCGAAGACAACAGTTTGAACGACAGGCTCCCCTCCAGGTTTCGCGCGAGCAATTCACAGTGATTACTGGTCCCCAGATCGTGGCTGGCAACATGGGCTTCCGTAATGCCGAGCAACTTCAGCACCGACTCGGCCAAATCCGCTTGCTGGAACAGCGAGTAGCTGAACGCGTCAGGCTTATCGCTGAGCCCCCAACCGATCATGTCAAATGCCACCAGGCGCGCCTGCGACTCGAGCCGGTCGCAGACACCCTCCCAGTCATTGCACGACGAGGGGTGCCCGTGGATCAGAAGAATTGCCGGACCACTGCCGCGGTCTGTAATGAAGATCTGCCGGCCATCAATCGTCTCATGCCGTCCCGACTTCAGCCACGATTTTGTCGCTTTAGAAAAGTGTTCGAATGCCTTGTTTGAAGCGGTCATCGGAAGATCCTCCTATTTCGTGTATGGTTTGGCGACAAGTTGGGCCACGCCCGTTGGTTTCCTCGGTCCTGTTTGGGTGAGCCTACAGGCTGATCTTGTAGACATTGCCGGAGCCGGCCCCGCCGACGTATGCGGTTTTGCCCGAGATCGTGATCGATGAGCGGGCCCAGTTCGTGGTGTCGGCAAAAGCCAACTCCCCGGTCGAGCACTCCATTCCGTCGGCCACTGTCTTGGCAGCGCCACTCGACAGATCGATGGCCAGAAGCCGGCCTTCACCAGCCTCGACCACGTAGAGCTGACCGTTCGCGATCGCCAACCCCTGAGGTCCGTTCAGCCCGTCCTTGATGACTTTGGGACTGATGACCTTGTCGCTCTCCAT
>JAMBLJ010000121.1 GCA_023336815.1 Actinomycetes bacterium | reverse complement strand
GCCTCTGGACGATGGGGGCAGGGCGCCCCGCAGTGTACAGAAACGGACTGGCTACGGTCCATGGGAGTATAGAGGGAATCGGATTCTGGCGACCTCCGAAGTCGATGTGCCCGCAACCGGTAATGTTCGGGCATGACGAATAGCCTGGGATCCGCCACTGATGCACCGGACGCTGCCCCTAAGGGCGATCCGTACAAGACCCTTGTTCGCATCATTGCGGGGGGAATCGGTGAGGGTATCGACAGGCTTATGGAGGTCTCGGCAACGCTCGACGATGTCGAGATCAGTACCGATCCCGATGCTTCTGGCCCGTACGCGACGAATCCCGTGGCCATGGCCGTTGTCGGCTTCGCCTACGACTTCCCTGAGCAGGTTGCTGAAGCACGGGCTGCTCTTGACCGGGCGTTGTCCCCATTCTCAACGATCACCAGGGCGGTTATCGATGCTGGGAGCTCTGTTGCGGAATCGACGGGGATCGGTCCGTTCATCACCGAGGCAACGCTCCCGACCAGGGAAGCTCTCGCGGACGAGTATCAGCGACTGATTTCCATTGGCACAGCAGAGTACGCACGAGGGCGTGTGCTTGCGGTCGGAACGTTCACGGAGTCCATCGACGGCATCGTCGGGTATCTCGGTAACTCCGAAGAGGTCGGAGAACTCGTGCGGGAGCAGACGCTTGGTGTGACGGGTGCAGCGGTGCTCGAGATCCGTGAAACGGGTGCGGCAGCCGATGGCCTCACCGAGGGCATCTTCCGGAAGATATTCCGTAGAGATCCCCAGCCACTGCCACCGAAACCAGGGTTCGAGACAGGATGACCGGGAATCGCGAGTTGAATGTGCTCCAGGGCCGGACTGCTGGATTCATCACACGACTGATCGCGTACATGATGGATGTTGCCATCCTTGCTGGAGTGATGGCGGTGGGAGGTTGGCTGGCTGTGTTGGCAGACAACGTGTTGGTGAGTATGGGAGTGGATACCGGAATCGATCTCGCAGCGATCTTTCTCTTTCTAATTCCGTTCATCATCGGAAGCTACTTCGTGTTCTTCTGGTCCCTGACCGGCCGGACAATCGGGAAGTGGTTCATGGGGTTGAAGATCATCGGGCGCGACAACAAGAATCTCTCAGTCAAACAGGCGCTCTGGAGGTTCATTGGTTACGGCGTCTCTGCGATGGTGTTCTGGATGGGGTATCTCTGGGTCATCGTCGACGATGAACGCCAGGCCTGGCACGATCACATGGCCAAGACATGGGTGATCTACGACTACGAACGCCGCAGCGGTGGCCAGATCTACGCTGAGTACCAGAACCGGGCGGCCAGTGGACGCGTGGAGTCCGAATCGGCGCAGACCGTTGCGATGCGTGGTGGCGTTGATCAGGACACCGATAGTGGTGCTATGGACGTCTGACAAGGTCGCTGGAGTGATTGCCGACCCGTCGGTAGGCTGTCCCTGTGACCATACCTCCCCTTTATGGAGTCGATGAACCTGGCGACGAAAACGCCGGTGCTGGCGTGGAGCGTGTCAGCGGGTACGTGTCGAAGTGCTTTGTGGTCGGTGCGATCGCTGCTCCGACTTTGTTGATCGTTTTCGCAGTATCTGGTCTGCTGGGTCAGTTGATAGGCGATGGTGGTTCCGTGTGGCGTGTGCCGTATCTGTTTGAAGCGACCACACCCACCGGGAGTGATATGGGTGCGCATGTACTGCTCCCGAAGATCTTGATGGAGGATTTACTGCCTTCTGGGAGACTTCTTGGGTGGAGTATGGACTGGTCTGCAGGGTTCCCTGTGATGTACTTTTACTTTCCTCTACCAGCGGTTGCGATCGTTCTCCTTGATCTCGTGCTGCCATACGGCGTTGCGTTCAAGCTCGTCGTCGTTGCAGGCTTAATCATTCTTCCCACGGTCTCATACCTCTTTGTGAGGTACTTTGGGTTCTCAAGGTTCGTGGCGGTGCTCGCAGGCGTTGCAGGTTCCTTGTTCGTGTTCATGGCGTCATACATCAATCTGGGTGCGAACATCATCTCGACATTGATCGGGGAATTCTCCTACGGGTGGTCATTCGCCTTGTCGATTCTGTACGTGGGACTGGTTGTTCGTAACTATCGCAGAAACACGATGTTCGACCCGTGGGCGGGTGTTGTTCTGGGCTTGACCGCGATGTCACACGTCATCACGACGATT
Organism: Actinomycetes bacterium; assembly: GCA_023336815.1. Taxonomy (GTDB): domain Bacteria; phylum Actinomycetota; class Acidimicrobiia; order Spongiisociales; family UBA5794; genus JAMBLL01. Next base: position 14,348 of record JAMBLJ010000121.1, on the reverse strand, counting down.
GTGGTTGTTGTGGCGACGCTTCCTCTGCTGCTCGCACCGATTGTGCAGCGTTTTGATGTTCGAGAGAACGAGGGACAGGCAATCCGCGGCGCTGTAGGTGTGCTTTGGACGTACGTCGTGGGGTTCGGAGTGTCGGCATTCTGGTCGATTGCGCTTGGTGTGAACGTGCTCAAGGGGATGACGACAGACATGGGCTGGGTGCAGGCGACTGCGGTGGTGGGGGACAATGGGGGTTTCGGATCTCCGATACCTGCGGAGTTCGTGCCGGTATTCGTGATCGGCATGATTGGCATGGTGTGGACGTTGACGCGTGGGGACCGAGTAGGAATCCTTGTCTGGATGACACTGTTTCCCCTCGCCGGGTATTTCACCATTGCCCAGTTTGGCTTGACAGTATTCTACAATGCCAGACTGTTGCCATACTGGTTCTTTGGTATGCATATCTTCGCAGGACTGACGGTCGGTCTCACCGCCTCAGCACTCGCTGACCGATTCGCTCATGTTGCAAGAAAGTCGCTCATCGGGATCGTTGCGATCACGATCATGATCATCGGCGCCGTGGTGTCGATGCAGAATCTACTTGGCACTGTCAAGTGGACCTTTGAGGGGTACGAAAACAAGCAGGTCTGGAACGAGTACGAGAACTTGATGCGAACCATGGATGAGCTTCCAGACGGACGCGTCATGTGGGAAGCGAATGTGGACATCAATCGGTATGGGTCATCGATAGCTCTCATGCTATTCCCTTTCTGGTCCGACGGTCACCCGTCGATGTCTGGCTTGTTCTACGAAGGCTCACTCACGACACCGTTCGATTTCCTCAACGCCGCGGAGGTTTCCCATCGGCCGTTCAATCGAATCGCGGGACTGGATTACGGGGAGATGGACTTTGGGCGTGGAGTAAGGCATCTGGGATTGTATGACGTTGCGTATTACGTGTCCTATACGGAAGAAGCCACTGTTTCGGCCCTGGCGTTTGGTCTCGAACCGATATCAGAGGCGCCCCCGTGGACCATATTTGCGCTGCCGTCCACCGGCCGCGTCGATGTTGCGACCTACGAACCGGTCGTCTGGGCGGGAGAGGGCAGTTTCGTTGATGCAGCGCTCGAGTGGTATGACGACGTCGAAAACCTCGACGTTTGGCTTGTCGAAGAAGGCCCTCCGGAGTGGGTGAGAGTGACGTCCGTTACGGCACGTCTGAAGGTGCCAAGGCCATATCCGGATAGGCTCACAGGGACCGCAATGGTCACCACGTTTGAGGACCACACTGTCTCATTCAAAACCGACGCTGTCGGTATCCCACACCTTGTCAAGGTGTCGTACTTTCCGAACTGGACCGTTACCGGTGGCAGTGGCGTGTACAGGGCTGCACCATCGCTGATGGTCGTAGTGCCCGAAGACGAGAACGTGTCTCTCACATTCGAGAATCGGTGGGTCGAGAACCTCGGCCTTGCCATCACCGCTGTGACGCTTGTTGGACTTGGTTCGTACGCAACGGTCACGAGCCGACGCAGTCGGTCACCATCCCCGTAGCACAGAACGATTCGTCGACTTGTATATGCGTACCGGCCGCAATGGGCACCGCTTCTATGCCGCGGTGAGCCAGGTAACGTGAGCCCCGGATAGTGGTCCAAGCCACAGCCTCTGACGGGTTCACGCTTCGGGCCGACTTGGAGATATGCCATCGATGGCTCGCGTCCTCTATCGGACTGAGTCCTGTCTCAACGCCTCGACGGTCGTTCGGGTAGTCTGCCTGTGTGAGTGCTTCCGTTCCGTACGAAATCGAGGGATCTGTAGTCCATGGCTCCGGCTCTGAACGACGCCAGTCGGAGCGAGTTCAGGTTTCAAAGTGGTTCGTGTTTGGAGCGATCGTTGCTCCGACCGTCTTGATCTTCTTGGTGATGTCGGGGTTGTACGGACAACTGCTTGGGCAGGGGTTTGCTGATGGGCAGTCGATCTGGCGGGTGCCAGACCTTTTCGTCGCGAATACGCCGACGGGTGGTGACCTAGGTGCTCAGGTTCTGCTCCCGAAGATCTTGTTCGAGGATTTGCTACCTTCTGGGAGGCTTCTCGGGTGGAGTATGGACTGGTTCGCGGGGTTCCCCGTTATGTACTTCTATTTCCCCGTTCCTGCTCTCGCAACAGTACTTCTCGATCTTGTCTTGCCATACGGGGTGGCGTTCAAACTCGTTACGATCGCTGGTCTTGTTGCGCTTCCGACTGTCGCTTACTTCTTCGTGAAGAATCTTGGCTTCACCAAGTTCGTTGCCGCCATCGCCGGTGTCGCCGGTTCGTTATTCGTGTTCATGGAGTCGTACTCCATTTTCGGTGCGAACATCAAATCGACGCTTACAGGCGAGTTCTCATATGGGTGGTCGTTTGCGCTCTCGATCCTCTACGTCGGGTTGGTGGTTCGTGACTACCGCAATGACAAGGCCTTCGACCCGTGGGCGGGTGTCGTATTGGGGCTCACCGCTATGGCACACGTTGTCCCCACGATAGTTGTTGTCATCGCGACGCTGCCTCTGGTGCTATCCCCCATCTCTGGTCTGGTCCGTGGATCGGACGATTTGCGTTGCTCGATGCGCCGCTCGGTCGCGGTTCTTTGGACTTATGGAATCGGTTTCGGCCTGTCTGCCTTCTGGTCGGTTGCGTTGGGCGTCAATGTTCTGCAGGGGATGACTGCGGACATGGGATGGGAACAAGTCACCGCAATTTTCGGGAATAACGAAGGGCTTGGCTCACCAGTTCCGTGGGAGTTCATTCCCGTCCTCGTCCTTGGCGTTATCGGTATGGCATGGACGCTCAAGAGAAGGGACGATGTTGGCATAGCCATCTGGATGACGCTGTTCCCATTGGCCGGATATTTCCTTATCGCCCGCTTAGATCTCTCCCTTGTCTACAACGCGAGGCTGTTGCCATACTGGTTCTTCGGCATGTACGTCTTTGCGGGCATAGCGATTGGTCTTTCAGCTAGCGCCGTGGGGCGCAGAACTGACCACGTGGTCAGGGTGTCGCTTGTTGGTGTTGTAGCGATCTTCGCAATGATTGTTGTCGTCGTGGTGACGATTCACGATATTCCTGGTTGGGTCAAGTGGGATTACGAGGGGTACGAGGGCAAGGAGGCCTGGAGCGAGTACGAGAACTTGATGCAAACCGTCGATGAACTCCCCGATGGACGAATCATGTGGGAGACGAATGAGGACATGAATCAATACGGCACGGATCTGGCCCTCATGCTGTTCCCTTTCTGGTCCGAGGGCCACCCTTCCATGGGTGGACTCTTCTATGAGAGTTCCCCGACTACGCCATTCCACTTCCTCAATACTTCCGAGGTGAGCGCTGAACCTACTCTCTCGACGAAGGGACTCACCTATCTCAACTATCGCAGCATGGATTTCGAGCGTGCTGTGAAGCACCTTGCGATGTATGACGTCGCCTATTACGTGGCATTCACCGAGGAAGCGACTGATGCTGCAACTGCGCACGGACTTGAACGCATTGCTGAAGCCGAGCCGTGGACCATATTTGCTCTGCCGGAAGCGAATCGAGTCGACATTGCGGTTTACGAACCGGTCGTGTGGGCAGGTGAAGAAGACTTCGTCGACGCCGCTCTCGAATGGTACGACGATGTCGACAACTTGGATGTCTGGCTCGTTGGCGACGGCCCTCCAGATTGGAAGAGGGTCACCTCTGTAGAGGAACGTCTCAACGCGCTCAAGCCGTATGCCAATTCGGGTACTGCAACCGTGACAGCGTTCGACGATCTAGAAGTGTCATTTATCACTCCCGCTGTTGGTGTCCCGCACCTAGTGAAGGTTTCGTACTTCCCCAACTGGACCGTTGACGGCGGCGACGGCGTCTATCGGGCAGCACCATCGCTTATGGTCGTGGTACCGGACGGCGAGGACGTCACCCTTGAGTTCGAGCGTCGCTGGGTTGAGGACATTGGCATGCTCATCACTGCGGTGACATGGGTTGGAATTGCCGGATACGCAGTTCTCGCACGACGTCGTCGCACAAGAGCGACCAGAACCTCGGCGGTTCCTCCAATCGCTCGCTAATCAATCCGACGGTAGTCTTGGCGCTCCTCGAATCGCCGACCGCGCACCACGATCGCCACTGCCCGGTCACAGCGGCGATCGTCTCCTGGCGTGAGTGCTGGAACGCGATCAACCTGTTGTGGGAAGACCTCGCTCCGATAGAGCATGCTGAGCACTGAGACCACGAACATGAGATGACACGCCTATAGCGGTCTGGCTCAGTCTGGGCGATGTTGACCGAGGGACTTGATACCCCATCCAGAGACAGTTTCCCGATGGGGTATCAACGGACATCTTGTCTGGAAAGACCACTCTGCGAATATGCTGGTGGTCAGCGGCTATGATGGTCGTGTGAACGGTCGGGTTCGCGCTAAATCGTTGAGCCGAACGAGACACTACCGAATAGTTGGTTCCTGCCAGTTGACGCAAAGGCTATGCTTCAGAACACAGGGTTTCGTGAACGTTCCGATACCAAGATCCAACTCCGTGTGCGTTGGGCGACAACAGGAAGGCACCATGCTGACTAAACGAGATTGCGATCAGCTGCGTTCTCGCGGGGACGATGGCGCAACAATGGTGGAATATGCGATTATGGTTTCCTTGATAGCTGCGGTGTCGATTGCTATCATCCGGTCGATTGGATCCAAGGTTCTCGATCTCTTCACGACGGTCACCTTCTGAGCAGTTAGGTTGAGACGGTGGACGATTTAGCTTGATGTTATGTTTGGAGTGGGCTATATTCTAAGTGGCAATGTCCGAGAGGGCGAGCAATTGACGGCTCCGAGAACGGGGTTGTGCGAACTAGGAGGAGATGGAAGATGCTACAGATGTGGACTTTATTGCAGGCATTCGTTGTAACCGAGTGGGACAGGGTTACGAGCGAAGACGGCGCCACGATGGTGGAGTATGGAATCATGATCGCCCTTATCGCGGCCCTTTCTATTGGAGTCATTGGCTTGATCGGTACCAAAGTGTTCAACGCATTCACCGGCGTCAACGCCAGCCTCTAGAGCTGAGATCGCTAGAGCGACGACGTAGCCCCTGCGATAGGGGGCTACGTCTCATCGCTGAGTTATTGGCTAGCCAACCATATCTCGGCGTTGTGTTGTACGAGAAGGCAGGGTCGAGCAGGGGACGCTGGCATGCAGCGGAACTTGGAAACTGTCAGACGGGCGATTGGCAATTGTTGGGAGGGTGTGGACCGTGGCTAACCATCGAGATCGACAGCGGGGGGCGGTTATAGTTGAGATGGCAATCATTCTGCCTCTCCTAGTCATGTTGGTGTTCGGTATCGTCGAATTCGGGCGCGCCTACAACGCCAACATTTCTGTAACCCACGCCGCTCGTGAAGGTGTTCGCGAGTACTCGATTTCTCGGGATGCTGGCGAGGGCAGGACGGCTGCGCTCAACGCAGCCACATCGATCTCTTTGAGTCCCGGTGACGTCGTATTGACGAACTGCGACTCGTCTGCTGACGGCGGCAATCAAGCTCGCGTGCAGGTCGACTACGACTTAGATTTCATTGTTGGAATCCCGTTCGTCAGTTTTGATGGGGTAACGCTTTCTGCAGAAGGAGTGATGAGATGCGGCGGATGAAGGTACGCATCAGTCGTTTGCTGCCGGACCGGGCCGACAAAAGAGGTGAAAGTGGTGCTGTCCTAGTATTTGTAGCGATCAGCATCGTGATGCTCTTCGGGTTCACAGCCTTTGCCATCGACTTCGGACGAATCTACTCAGAGCGTCGCGAGCTTCAGAACGGCGCCGATGCCGCTGCTCTGGCAGTCGCCTTTGATTGTGCATCCGGTGATTGTGGTGCCAGTAACGCCACCGCCGAGACGTACGCTGACGGGAATGCCAGCGATGGTCGCGCAGCTGTGGACGCCCTGGACATTGACCTTGATGAGCAACGAGTCCACGTTCGTGCGATTACTGAGGATTCGGGCGGAGACAACAACTTCGACATGATATTCGCCCAGATTGTCGGGTATGACGGCCTGACAGTCGGTGCAGACGCCACAGTCATCTGGGGTCCGCTCAAGGGCGGAGCCACTCTTCCGGCGACCTTCTCGACGTGTGAGTGGGACAACATCTTCAAGGATAGACAATACACAACGGAGCAGGTGTCAGCGGGGTTGCCCGTGGATGCGCTGTCTCAGATCATCATTCATGGTAAATGGGAAGTGGACGGCAGCCCTACCGACTGTATCGATGCGGAATCGGGTGCCAGGTTGCCGGGTGGTTTCGCGTGGCTTGAACCAGATGGGAAATGCTGGACAGATGTCGTTGTCGGGGATTGGGTCGATGGGGAACCCGGCAACACACTGAAGAATCCCTGCGATAAGCATGACTTGGGCATCCTCGGAGAGATTGTCCTCATCCCCTACTATGAATCCGTTACCGGTCTTGATGGCAACGGCAATGGGGGCAAATACCTTGTCGAGGCTATCGGTGCTCTGTATGTCACGGGGTATAACATCTCTGGCGCATCGGAATGGCTTGATGTTCCGCGGGTAGCGAAGTGCACTGGTTCGACACGCTGCATCGAGGGGTATTTCGTCAGCAACTATGTTGCAAGCGACGGCGAAATTGGTGGAGAAGATCGTGGTGTCACGATCGTGGTGTTCGAAAGTTGATCGGGTACCCACAGGTAGACGAACCAGAAGACCAGGAGTAGTTGATGAGTCGAAAATGGATTGGGGTAATCGTCGCGATTGTACTCGCGGCGATCGGGACATGGATACTTGTCCGATATGTACAGGGAGCGGACAACCGTGCGCTCGAAGGGGAAGCGACCGTGTCGGTGTTGGTGATTGACACTCCTGTCCCCGCGGGCACCCCTGCCGAGAGCATCAGCGGTAGCGTTCAAGTCGAAATGGTGCCGGTGAAGGTGCAAGTAGCCGGCAGTCTCGGAAGTGTCGAGGATCTATCGTCTTTGGAAGGCCTCGTAGCCAATGTCGACCTTCTCCCCGGTGAGCAGGTGATTGCTGCTCGATTCATCACTCCACAGGGTCTTGAGGAGTTGGACGACATCGTCATCCCCGAAGGGCTGATGGAGGTCACGCTTTCGCTTTCACCTGAGCGGGCGGTAGGCGGCGTGATTCGCCCTGGCGATCAGGTAGCGGTCTTTGCCAGTTTCGCCCCCTTCGATGTCGACGTCGTCGAACCCGGCACGGAGCCTGCCCCGGCCGCGGATCCCGAATCAGAAGCCGGAGCCGACGATCTGATTCCAGGCGCCCAGAACACGAAGACGCCGAACACCACGCACATCATTCTTCACAAGGTGCTCGTTACGAACGTTCAGGTTGAAGAACTGCCGCAGGCAAACACATCAGAAGATGTCGGTACGGCGACGCTAGAACTGTCTCCGACAGGTAATTTGCTCATCACTCTCGCGATGCTGCCCGAGAACGCTGAACGGTTCGTCTTCACCACCGAGTTCGGGGCCGTTTGGCTCGGCGACGAACCCTCCACGGTGGACGAAACGGGCACAGGCATCCAGGATCGCTTGACGGTCTACCTCGATCCATTGGTGGCGGAATCGCCATGAGCACGGTCGTTCTCGCCACGAGCAGTGCTGCCTTTGAGCAGAAGGTTCGGCGCGCCTTCGGCGACGAAGTGAATGGCTCGCTTCAACGAAAGCACACCGAAGGCATGTTCTTAGATTCGCTCTCGGCAGCCAAGCAACTGACATCGGAAAATCCGGTGATCGTTGCAATCGGTCCGAATATCCCCGTTGATCTCGCCCTAGAAGTTGCCAGAGCCATTGAGGAGGAACGTCCAGAGGTAGCGGTCGTTCTCGTAGCCGAGGCAACACCAGAACTGTGGGAACAAGCACTTCACTCCGGCGTCAAGGATGTCCTCGTACCAGACGCAGGTGATGAACAGATTCGACTGACGTTCAGTCGAGTGCTGCAGTCAGCCGATCGACGCAAGCGAAATCTTGCCATTGAGTCTGGCACGTCGGACTCCATCGGAAAGGTCATCACCGTTGTTGCGCCCAAGGGTGGGGTTGGCAAGACTGCACTCGCTACGAACCTGGCGGTGAGTTTGGCAGCCTCTGGTGAGGGCCGAGTAGCATTGGTCGACCTTGATCTCCAATTCGGTGACGTCGGGAATACCCTTGGCCTAGATCCAGAGCACACGATCGATGATCTTGCTCGGGTTCCGGGTGGCATCACGGCGACCTCTCTCAAGGTGTTTCTGACGCCGCGGGATGAGAGCCTCTTCGTGCTGTGCGCTCCGTTCTCCCCAGCAGCGGAGATCCCCGAGGCCGTGGTCGATAGAACCGTTCGGCTCTTAGGTGAGGACTTCGGACACGTAGTGATTGACACTTCGGCTGGGTTGAACGAGGCGACTCTTGGTGCAATTGACTTGTCAACCGATCTTGTGTTCGTCTGTGACCTTTCGGTGTCGGCCCTTCGGGCGTTGCGCAAGGTCATCGACGCCCTGGACAGCCTTGGTGTCACAGAGCCGAATAGGTACTTCGTGCTAAATCGCGCCGATTCGAAGGTGGGCATTACACCTAGCGATGCTGCTGCAATAATCGAGATGAAGATCGACATTGAGATTCCGAGTTCGCCTATTGTGCCCCGCGCGATGAACTATGGCAGTCCTGTCGTTGAGGAATCGCCACATTCAGCTGTCGCGTCGAGTTTCGAGTCGATCGCCGGCCTCTTCCTCAATTCCCGCGCAGAGCGGAAACGAAGATTCAGCTTTGGGAGAGCAGGATGAAACTCAACGAGCGCTTGAAGCTCAAGCAGACCGAGGAGGCAGCGAAGGCGCCGAAGAGCCCCGCAGCCACGACGGATGGCGGCATGGAGAGCGATCCGCTAGCGCTCATCAAGGTTCGAGCTCAGGAGGCCCTTTTCGCCAAACTTGGTCCCCGCCTTTATGACGCGTCTCTGACTGCTGACGACTTGCAGAGGTTCGTGGACGAGGAGATCGCCGGTGCTCTGGGAGTGGATGCCTCGCCGTTGTCCGAAGACGAACGACGCGAATTGGCAGTTCAGATCCGAGACGACATTCTTGGCTACGGACCAGTGCAGATGTACCTCGACGATCCATCCGTGACTGAGATCATGGTCAACGGTGAGGATCTAATCTACATCGAGCGCGATGGCAAGATCGTCCAGACCGATACTCGGTTCATGTCGCGTCAGCACCTCAGACGGGTGATCGATCGGATCGTCACCGGCGTTGGCCGAAGAATCGATGAATCGTCGCCGTTGGTGGATGCGCGTCTCGCAGACGGGTCCCGCGTCAACGTCATCATTCCTCCGTTGGCCGTTGATGGACCCGCACTGACCATCCGGAAGTTCGCTCACGACCCATTCCAGGTGCAAGATCTCATCGAGATGGGATCGATGACACAGCTTGTGGCGGATCTATGTGAGGCCGCCGTCGAAGGCAAGCTGAATATCATGGTCACCGGCGGCACTGGGACAGGCAAGACGACACTTCTCAATGTTCTATCCGGCTTCATTCCCGACAATGAACGCATTGTGACGATTGAGGACGCCGTCGAGCTGCAACTCCATCAAAGGCACGTCATCCGACTTGAAAGTCGCCCCTCCAATGTCGAGGGTCGTGGCGAGGTGACGATTCGCGATCTTGTCAGAAACTCACTGCGTATGCGACCCGACCGGATCATCGTGGGTGAAGCCCGAGGGGGCGAAGCACTCGACATGCTCCAAGCGATGAACACCGGCCATGAGGGGTCGTTGACCACGATCCATGCGAATACTCCACGTGATGCATTGTCGCGGCTAGAGACAATGGTGCTTATGGCCGGTATCGAGCTGCCTTCGAGGGCAATTAGGGAACAGGTATCTTCTGCATTCGATCTCATCGTCCATCTCACACGATTGCGTGACGGCACTCGTCGGATAACTCACATCACGGAAGTTGTGGGAATGGAGGGTGACACCATCACGATTCAGGACATCTTCACTTTCGATTACAAGGCTGGCTTCGATGATGACGGCAGATTCGCGGGAACGGTGAGGCCAACCGGAATCCGTCCTCGGTTCAGCGACCATCTCAAGGATCTTGGGGTCGAGCTCCCGCCTGATATCTTCGGTGTTCCGGATCTGACCGGAACAAAGAGGAAGACTCGCAAGTGACGAGGAGGATTGCCACTCTTGCAACCCTCATGCTGTTTGTAGTCTTAGCAGCGGGGACGGCCAGTGCTCAAGACGCCAGCACGCTGCCACTGCGCAGTGAAGCTGTGGACGCGACCGGGTATCCCGAGGTGTCGATGGTGGTTAGCGTCCCGCTTGAGATGGTCGGCAAGAATCTTACATCCGACAATTTCATCGTGACGGAGGGTGGCGAGGTTCGTCCCTCAACGGCAACTTCTGTCCCGACTGATGGCCTCCAAGTCGTTCTGTTGCTTGACGCTTCAGGCAGCATGGGTGGGGAACCTATCGTCGCCGCGAGGCAAGCGGCGCAGGATTTCATCGACACGATGCCTGCGGGTGTTGAGGTCGCAGTGGTGTCGTTTGCCGAAGAGCCCATAGTCCTGAGCCCTTTTACCACAGATCAAGAGGAGACTTCTTCGGCGATCGCGAACATACAGCTCGGCAAGAATACCGCCCTATATGATGGTCTCATTGCTGGCGCTGGTGTTTTCGATGGTCAGGGAGGTACCCGGCGTACTCTCGTGCTGCTGTCGGACGGTGGGGACACGGCGAGCGTCGCCAGTCTCGACGAGGCCATCGTCTCCTTGCTTGATGCCGAACTTGCGTTCTATGCAGTGGAGCTACAGAGTCCCGAGTACGATGCCGAGGCATTGGCTCGTTTGGGTGCGGCTACGGACGGGCTGGTCGTGGCTGCGGAGGACCCCGATGGGTTGACAGCTGTCTTCGTCGACGTTGCCAGTCAGATTGTGAACCGTTACGAGGTGTCGTACGTATCAGAGGCATATGGACGAACAGTGGTGGCTGTCAATGCTGAGGTTGATGGGATATCAGCCTCCACGAGCCAGGGCGTGCTGTTCCCTGATCCTCCGACAACTACAAATGCATCAGCGAACGATTCGTCCTCTGGAGATATTGCCGAGGTGGAGCCTACTTCAGTTGCGCTCCGTTCAGGGTCGATCGTCGTTGTCAACTGGGCCCAGTCGTCCTGGGCCTTGTGGGTCGGCGCACTTGTAGTATTCGCCGCATTGGTAGCACTGCTCCTTTTCACTGGACTGGGCCAACCCAAAGAACGTCGCGCGAAGCTTGTCGATTCCAAGAGCAGCTTTGGTCATTCAAAAGGCAAGACCTTGGCCAGTTTGGCGGATAGCGCCACGCTGCTGGCCGAGCGCACCGTGAATCGAGGAGAAGCTGGCACCGGTCGCGTGACAGTATTGCTCGAGAAAGCCGGCATTCAGTTGCGTCCCGGTGAGTTTGTCGTCTTGTCAATCTCGGTTGCGATCGTGGTGATGGCAATAGCGGTGGTGTTCGCGTCACCTTGGGTTGTGCTGCTTTCTGGTGTGGGCACGCTTCTCGTGATCAGGCTGTGGGTGGGACGCAGGGTTACCAAACGCCAGGAGGCGTTTTCGGATCAGCTCATCAATGTATTGCTCATGATGGCAGGAAGCATCCGCACGGGGTTTGGGCTGATGCAGGCGATGGACACGGTAGCTACCGAGATACCCGCACCAGCGGGTGAGGAATTCCAAAGGGTGAAGATCGAGATTCAACTTGGTAGGGATGTCGACGAAGCCTTGCTTGCAATGGCGGCGCGAGTTGAGAGCGAGGACTTCAAGTGGATTGTCGAGGCAATCGAGATCCATCGTGAGGTCGGGGGGGATCTTGCGGAGATTCTTGATTCGGTGATGGAGACCGTCCGTGATCGAATTCGGGTTCGACGACGAATCCATGCGCTGTCTGCCGAGGGACGAGTTTCTGCGTTGATTCTTGGCCTGCTCCCTTTCGCTATGGCATTCTTCATGTACCTCATTAACCCCGAGTACATGGCTGAGCTCACGACGACAACCATCGGTCGGTTCCTCATCGTCGGTGGGATATTGCTCATAGGCATAGGTCTGTTGTGGATGCGACGAATAACGACCCTCAAGTTCTAGGAGGTGTAGACATGCCAATCCAAGTAGTGCTCGCTGCCGTTGCCGTCAGTGCGTCGATTCCCATATTGTGGTGGTCGTTGGCCTCAGACCGGACAAAACCGAAGGCAGCCGATGGCGGACTGTCGACAGGAGGTACCTCGACGAATGTTCGACGCCTCACACTGGAGAGCGGCGCAGGGAGCCGCGCTGTGGTCCCTGCGATTCGATCATTCGGATCAGCGCTGATGAGGCTGACACCGGTTGGATGGATCGCCGCTCTTCGGCGGAACTTGATGCTCGCTGGTCACCACGGTGACACGTATGCTCTTGAACGCATTCTGGTGTTGAAAGTTGCCTTGGCAGTGCTTGGCTTCTCCATAGGCTTCTTCCCATTCACCGATCTCACGGGCTTACAGCATTTCGCCCTCACTGTCGCTTTCACCGCGTTGGGTTTCTTCATTCCCGACGGGATTGTTTCTCGCCAGGGCAGGCAGCGTCAGGAGCAGATCGAGTTGGAGATGCCTGACACTCTCGATCAAGTGACGATGGCAGTCGAAGCCGGTCTCGGATTTGAAGCCGCGCTCGTACGGGCATCGAGAGCTGGAGACGGTCCACTCGCCGAGGAACTCAATCGGACGCTCCGTGAGATTCAGCTGGGGATTCCGAGGAACCAAGCATTGACTCAGTTGGCCGACCGCACTGACGTGCCGGACCTGGATAGCTTCGTGCTTTCGGTCGTGCAGTCTGAGAAGTACGGGATCGGAATCGGTCAAGTGCTGCGCGTACAATCTGAGGAGTTACGTGACAAACGTCGACAGCGGGCCGAGGAGCGAGCTCTGAAGATTCCGGTGCTGATGATCTTCCCGTTGGCCTTCTGCATTTTCCCGGCCATGTTCATTGTGATACTCGGTCCGGCAGCTATTCGTATCTTCAGGGAGCTTGGATCGGCACTCTGATGCAAACTATCCCCATAAGGCGGCAATGGTCGACATGAATGCAGATGCGGTTGTTCGTAGCGCAGCGCAGGTTACGACAGACCTTGAAACCGGCATCGCGAGTTTCTCCGCGGTCCCAACAGGCTTCTCGGTTCTTGACCAGGTTCTTGATGGCGGATTGAGTGCTCGTGATCTCACGGTGCTCGGCGGTGTGCCTGGGGCCGGGAAGACCGCTATGGCTTTGCAGTGGGCCCGGAACATGGCATCCAACGGTCACCAGGTCGTGTACGCATGCTACGACCACGATGATGTTTCGCTACTCGCCAGGCTGCTCATGCTCGAGATCGGTGATCTGACCGGTGGATCAGATGCCAGTTCCTTACAGGCCAGGGCAGCTGTCAGGGCCGTGGCCCGGGGCGAGAAGACCCTCGTTGATGCCGCTGCCGACAGCCTGCTTGTGAGGGCAGCCCATGGCCGGGTTCAGGCCTATGGTGGAAACCTGTCCCTATTGTCAGCATCTCGGGAGGCCACGGGTCTTGAGGAGCTCGCGGCAGCCGCCGAGGCGACCGGTGTCGATGGAGTCCTCGTTGTCGACTATCTCCAGAAGATCCCGACCGAGGACGCTCCGAGCGAAGCCATTCGTGTGGATCGCGTTGCGGCGGGTCTCAAGGAGATCGCTCTCAATTTCCACGCTGCAGTACTGGCGATCGTTGTCGCAGAGCAAAGCGGGCTCAATGTACGTCGCCTCAGGCAACATCATCTCAGGGGAGCTTCGGGCATCGCGTACGAAGCGGATGTAGTGTTGTTGATCAACGAGAAGTACCGCGCCGTGTCGAAATTGCATAGTGCCTACGATCCTCTGCGAGCAGAGGAGTTCAAGAAACAAGTTGTGTTGACCGTCGCCAAGAACCGCCACGGACCCGCTGACATCAGTCTCGACTTTGTGAAGGATTTCCCGCATTTCCGCTTCGATCCGGATGGGTCGCATGTTGAGGAACAGCTCATCGACGATCTGATGTATCCGGAGTAGGGCGAAAGTTCACAGATAACGGTTGACAGTTCACAGTCGGAGCACACAGAGGGAGATGTCGAAGATCGATTCGCCGATGTGGGCCGATGGCTGAAGCACAGGACCTGACAACACCCGCCGTCCTTCTGACTGTCTACTGTGAACCGTAAACTGTCAACTTGTTCTCGACGTTTGCTCTATGCCCCTAAGGTCCTTACGTCGGGGGCGCCTAGTCTGGCTGCGTCGGCTGTGAGGTCGTCTGGCATCGTTTGGGATTCCCTTTCGGCAGCTACGCGGGCGGCGTAGTGCTC
>JAMBLJ010000120.1 GCA_023336815.1 Actinomycetes bacterium | reverse complement strand
TTACACGACAAGTTTCGGGTCGACAAACGAGGAGAGGGCTCGTTTGATCGCGTGATGGAGGGTCACACCCACCTGCGAGACGCTGGGGTGGATGTCAATGTGCTGTGCACGGTGCACGCGGGGAACCAAGACCACGCTCTGGATGTGTACAGGTTTTTCCGTGATGAGATGGGTGTGCAGTTCATTCAGTTCATCCCGATCGTGGAGCGAACAACCGAGACGCTGCTATCAATAGCGAACATCGGGTGGAGTACCTCCAAGAACGAATCCAGGCCACTGTATGTCCAGCAGGGGAGTCACGTCACGGACCGAAGTGTCGGTGCAGCAGCCTACGGCGAGTTCCTGAACACGATATTCGATGAGTGGTTCAAGACCGACATCGGCGAGGTCTACGTTCAGATGTTCGATGTAGCGCTGGCAAGCTGGCATGGAGAACCCGGCGGCCTCTGCATCTTCTCCGAGACATGTGGCCTTGCCCTCGCGTTGGAACACAACGGGGATCTCTATTCGTGTGACCATTACGTCGAACCTGACTTCCTCCTTGGCAACATCACCGAGACACCACTCTCTGAACTTGTGGCATCTGACAAACAGCGGGCCTTCGGACAGGCGAAACGAGACACCTTGCCCCAGTACTGCGTGGACTGTGAGGTGAGGTTCGCCTGTCACGGTGGGTGTCCGCGGAATCGGTTCACCTCGACCCCAGATGGAGAAGAAGGTCTCAACTACCTATGTGCGAGCTACAAGTCGTTCTTTGGTCACGTCGACGAACCGATGCGTGTGATGTCAACCTTGCTCCACGCGGGACGGGCCCCCTCGGAAGCCCCAGCCGTGCTCGCCAACCCGGCTGATGGAGTTGTGACGACGTGACTCTCGGCGCGCCCATTGCACTTGTGCGGCAGGGAACATGAGACGGAGCACCAGGATCTAGGGCGGGGGTCGGGCGGTCATGATGACCTGTCCGAGGCCGGTCGTCCATACGTAGTCACCGGTATCGGTTCGTCGGTAAGTCCATCCGTGTCGGTGTTTCAAGGTGTGGTGATATCTACACAACGGTGCGAGGTTCTCATCGGTCGTGGCGCCACCATCATCCACAGCGATCATGTGATCGATGTCTGACCGACTGGCCGGCATACGGCACCCAGGGAAAATGCAGGCCGCATCTCGGATCTCGACCCGTCTTCGCTGGGCTGCAGCGGGACGACGAGAAGTGGTGCCTGCGTGAGTCGGCTGCCCTGTCACGGGGTCGAGGATCGTGACCCGCCACTCTGCGTCGTTGGCGTTGTTCACAACTCGGCGCGCCACATCGGCAATGAGTGGGCCGTAACCCGCTAGCTCACCCGGAGAGTCTTCGAGTCCGATGAGCGTGGTGAGATCGACACGGATATCCACAACACCTTTGCGTGTTGTCTGGTGATTGTTTCCGGTTAACAGGTCGAGATAGATGTCTGCACGCAGCTGGTCCATGGTGCGCGACTCATCTTCACCGCACAGGTCCTTTGCAATCGTGTTGATGCGGTCCGTGACTGCGGCAACCTGATCTGGTGCCAGGTCCATACCCGACAAGTTCGCTGTGCCAGCGTCGTTGGATTCCATCACGACCCTGCGATCACCGACAGCCTGTTCGTAGCGTTTCGCTGCCTCATGCGGATCCACCTGGATCGTGAGTTTCTGAATCTGATTCCGTAACTCTCCGACCGTCAACGTCGGAGCATCATCTGCGATTTGGTCCAAGACTGCCTGAGCCGCAACGTCGGTGAGATGCAGTGTGTAGCGGTCGATCGTTCTGGCACGTTGCACATCGATGATCCCTGCCGTCAACATATCGGAAAGACGAGGGAGACGCTTACGCAGACGCACAGCGAAGGCAACTTCGTTTTCAGCAGCGCGGCGTGACATGTGCAGCCCGACACCGATCTCGGCCTCAGCCTCCCGGTGAGCGTCAATGGCATCACCATCGTCACGACCTCGGTCGGCCATGGTCTGTGTCACTGCTGCAATATCACGGTACATATGCCCCTGGTAGTGAGACGCCATGCGCCGATGCGCCCGCAACACCACGATCTGATCCGTGCCGGACAGTGTCGACACATCAATCGATGCCAGGAAACCCGCCAACACCGGCCCCGGCCCCAGACTGTCCAGATCGTCTGGGATCTGTTCGCAACACTCCGCGACGGTTGAGATTCGGGGGATGACATCTTCCATCCCGAAGGGGATCTCATCTTCTGGTAGCGCACCAGGCATCCCAACCATTGGCAAGTCTTGAGCTACGTTCAACATACAAACAACATATCAGCCGGCTATGACACAAACGGAGGTCCGGCCGTCACGACAAGTCTTGGGTCTGACCTCAGAACGTACGGAATGTTCTTGACCTTCAAGTGGCTTGAAGGTGTACGGTCGTTGTGTCGACACGAATGTACCGATGCTTGATGAAGGTGCCAATGCCAATGATGACGGAACAACAGGTGATGACGGTCAACGGAATGAGTTGCGACGGCTGCGGGAGGCGAATCACATCCGCGCTGAGCGATGTGGCGGGTGTGAACGAGGTGTCTGCGGATCATGAAGCCGGGACGGTGACACTGAACGCTGACAGCGATGTCGTCGGTGTGGACGTCGTCCGTGGTGTGATCGAGGATCTCGGCTATGAGGTGGTGCCGGGATGAGGATCGGTGAGGTCGCTGCCGAGGTCGGTGTCGACACATCGACGATCCGCTACTACGAGTCTGTCGGGGTACTTCCCGAGCCTGAACGTGCACCATCGGGATATCGCTCTTACGCACCGGACGATGTGGAGCGGCTGCGGTTCGTGACCCTAGCCCGATCGCTTGGCGTCGGGTTGGACGATATCCGTCAGATACTCGGTCTGCGTGATCAAGGAGAGGCACCCTGTCGTTATGTGCGTGGGGTGCTCGATCGCCAGGTCGACGCGGTCGAGGAGCGGATCGTCCAACTCCAGACCCTCTCGAGTGAGCTTCGCAAACTCCAAAAGGCGGCACGCACACTCCCCGACACGAGCACTGACGATCCATGCGTATGCCACATCCTCCAACCGGCCGGAACCGAACACTGAACACCCAACGAAAGGTGCACATCATGGCCACGACAACCTCAACAACCCTCTCCGTGAACGGCTTCCACTGCAGCGGATGCTCTGACAACCTCTCGAAAGCGATTGCGAATCTCGACGGGGTGATCCGCGGCCGCGTCAGCCGCCATGAGCTCCTCGGTGACGGCCGTACTCGCCAACTCCTTCGGCGGTCGGCTACGTTGAGCGTGTAGATACCCGGGCTCGACCCGACGGACGTTCCGGTCGCGAAGGCAACGATTACCGAAGATGGAAGGCACAGACACATGGCAAGACTTGATGTACTGCTCGACGGGTATGCGTCGGACAAGGGTGTAGCGGGGACGGTCAGCCTGATCCGCGACGGAGACCTCGTTGCCATCGTCGATCCAGGAATGGTGCCGACGCGTGCTTCGATTCTTGGTCCGCTCACCAAAATGGGTGTCTCACCTGAGGATGTGACCGATGTCATCCTGTCGCACCACCATCCCGACCACACCGTGAATATCGCTCTGTTCCCCGACGTTCGGATCCATGACCACTGGGCGATGTATCACAACGATCAGTGGACATCCCGTCCCGCCGAGGGAGTTCAGCTGTCGTCGGGCGTACGCCTCATGGAAACTCCAGGGCATACACCTCAGGACATAACAACTCTCGTTGAGACCGACGACGGTGTCGCCGCCCTCACGCATCTGTGGGTGTTCGAGGGTTCGGAGGGGAATCGACTGGATGTGGCTCCCGATCTGGTCGCCGAACACCGGGGGAGAGTGCTTGAGGTTGCCTCACTCATCATTCCTGGGCATGGGTCGCCGTTTCGCCTCGATCGATAGACGCCACAAATACGAACGCGTGAGAGACACCCGGTGAGGGGTGTCTCTTGATCGCTGAGCGGTTTTACGTCTTGCTCAGGACCGCATAGTGCAGCCGTCTGAACAGTGGGCCACACGTGGGATGCTGAATCGTTTCATGGAACGTCTCCTTTCCTGGTTATGCGAATCTGGTGAACTTTCTGAATTCATGCTGCGCAGCAGGACAGGTTCTTGACGTCCTTGTTGAACGTCTGTGCAGCGAGCTTGAGAGCCTCCGCCATCGTCAGATACGGGTGGAACATAGCGGCGATCTCATCGACGGTCGCGTGATAGTTCATCGCAACCACCGCAGCCTGGATGACATCGCCTGCTCCTTCGGCGAGCACGTGGGCTCCGAGGAGCTCTCCTGTGGACTCATCCGCAACGAGTTTCACCGCTCCGGTTGTATCGCGGTTCACGAGGGCACGGGGTACGGCCTCGAGTGGGAGGATCGATGTCATGACCGGAAGTCCTGCGTCGCGTGCTGCCTGCTCCGTGAGACCCACGGACGCTATCGACGGGGTCGTGAACGTGACCCTCGGCATCGTACGAAAGTCGATCGTGCGTCCAGCGTCACGTAAGGCGTTCTCAGCAGCGATGTTGCCTGCTGCAGCAGCAACGTATACGAACTGGGGTGTCGTCGTCACGTCACCCGCCGCCCAGACAGCCGGGTTCGATGTCGCAAGACCCGCATCTACGATGACCGCTCCACGCGGATCCGTCTCTACACCTGCAACGTCGAGACCGAGGCTCTTCGTATTCGCGCGTCGACCGGTCGCCATGAGGAGCTTGTCTGCCTCGAGCCGTGTCGTTCTTCCGTCCTTTTCGATCTCAAGCCAGACACGGTCACCGTCTCTGCCTGCCCGTTGAGCCATCGCGCCTTCGTGAACGCTGGCACCTTCACTCTTGAGGTGGCCGCGCATGATTCCTGAGATCTCTGGTTCTTCGAATGGTGCGATCCGATCGAGTGCTTCGACCCACGTGACCTTGGTCCCGAGGTGAGCGAAGAGCTGGCCGAGCTCGAGCCCTATTGCGTTTGCACCCACAACGATGAGTTCCGCCGGCAGTTCGGTGAGTTCGAGCGCTGTTGTGGATGTGAGATATCCTGTGGTGTCGAGGCCATCGATCGGCGGTACCCACGATGAGGCACCTGTCGAGATGAGAAAACGGCCGGCGGTGACCAAACGGCCGTCAACTTCGACACTATTCGGGCCGGTGAACTTGGCTGTTCCCTTGATCAGGTCGATGTCGTAGACGTCCAACAGGTTGGCGTACTTTTCCTGTCGCAGGACACCGACGAGCTCATCTTTGGATGTGATGAGCGCGTGCAGATCGATCTCGCCGGAGGAAGTCTCTACGCCGGCGAACGGCGAATGGCCTGCCTGGTAGTAGAGCTCTGCGGGTCTCAGCAACGCCTTGGAAGGGACACAGCCGATATTGACGCATGTTCCGCCAATCGTGCCTTTCTCAACGATCGCTACCGTCGCTCCAAGGTCCTTTGCCTTGATCGCAGCAGCGAACGCAGCCGAACCGGACCCAAGAATCAACAGATCGTAGTCATCGTCGCCCGAAGCGGTCGCCTCGTCCTTCGGCTCGGTTCCTAGCGTTGTGACGGAGACGATCTCGTAGTTGGACCCGTCCAATGACTCCTCGGCCTTTGCCACATCGAAGGAACCAGCGTCTGTGCCTGAAGCGAATCCACGGCGCCAGTCGACCTCGAGGTCCTCAAGACCAGCTGCGGAGAGCGCATCCCCGACGTGGCCCTCGCATCCGTCGCACGTCATACCTGTGACATCGATGGTGATCTTTGTTGTCATCGTCTACTCCGCTCTCGTGGGTGGTCTAGCGTAGTCAAGTATCGTATTAACAGAATCATTCCACGTTTGTGGAATCGTCTTCCTCCACGATTCGACAGGAGCCGATATCACCCTGGGTGCTCTCGAGGAAACCCACACCCAGATCGAGCAATGCAGCGACACGACCGTTGGCGATCCGATACTCAACGACCCGTCCACGTTTCTCGCTTTCCAGATACCCACACCATATGAGACAGGTCAGATGCTGGGATACACGTCCCTGCGACAGACCCACGACCGCAACGATGTCCTTCTGGCTCATGGGACCGTCGAGCAGAAGTCGAAGGATTCTGATCCGAGTTGCATCGCCCAACCCCCGGTAGATACGAGCGATGAGTTCATCGTCGTCAAGAGGGGTGGGTGTAAGTTCGATAATTGCTGGCCTACCCACTGGTTCTCCGATCATTGTGGATGAGATCATATTGACGATAGAGCATATCTGGTGACGATGAATGCCTCAGTCGTCGATCCGTATTCCCGAAATCGAGTATGTGCCGGGACCACACTGAGGGCACGCGACCTCTTCGGTGAGGGATGATGTGAGACGTTGTCGGGCGCGGCGAAGCTTGGCTTTGACGGAGTCCTGGGTGATGCCGAGTTGGCTTGCTGTGTCAGCCGTCGAGAGCCCCTGGCCGAGACGCAGCATGAGAACTGCAGCTTGCCCCTCGGGAAGGTCGCGAACCGCAAGTGCTGTGCGACATCCCAATATCGAAATATCGAACAGGTCGGCTGGCTGTTCACCTGACGGGATATTCTCGAGAATGTCCGCAGAGTCATAGGCGATCGGTCTTCTCCTGCGTCTGATGTCCAAACACGTATTGCGCGCTACCGCGAATATCCATGTACCGACCGCCGAGTCACCTCGAAAAGTCGGTAAACCCTTCAAGATGCGTTCATTGATCTCCTGGGCGGCATCTTCAACCTCGGACTGAGAAAGCATCCGATGCGCGCAGCCCATCAGTTTGGCTTCGTAACGTGAGAACAACTCGCCGAGCCACTCGCCGTTCTCGTAGCGCGGCGAAGCCACGAATTCAGCGTCTTCCATGTTGGCCCAGACTGCACTACGGCGAGTCACCGTTGTCCTTCCACTCAAGGCCCTGTTTCTGGGTTGATCAGTAGCATTATAGAAAGCAAATGTTACGATACTCGCCACTCAGCAAACCGGAAGACTATTGCTCATGACAGATCAGATCTCCGAACCGCGGCGTACTCGCCAGGACGCCGCAATGATTTCGGGCGGTATCGCAGGTGCGATCGCACTGGCGTTGTGTTGTGGGGGAGCGTTTCTGGCGGTCGCGTTTGGGTTGAGTGCGTTTGCGGCGTTTCTCATCGATCCGTGGTTCCTTCTTCCCGTTGTGGCCGTGGCCGGCGGAGTCGTGTACTGGCGGGCGACGCGTAGGAACGCAGCGTGCGACATTCCGCAACGCAAAAGGAGCGACAAACAGTGAGCCGCAAACAACAAACTCGACAGCAACGACGAGGCACCGAGCGAAGCAGCTCGGGAGAATCCAGGAACCTAGTCCCTTGGATCGTTGGCACGTCAGTTGTTGTCATCCTCGGCTTGGTGCTAGTCGCCATCGGGTCGTCCACTGGGTCAGAGGGCTCCGCCGTCGATGCAGTGAACGAACCGACTCCGGCGACGAACGTCGCGATGCAGGATTTCGACGGGAATGCAATGACTATCTCAGAACTCGAGGGTCAGCCTGTCGTTGTCAACTTCTGGGCATCTTGGTGCGCTCCGTGTCTCGCCGAGATGCCAGGATTCGAACGTGTGTATCAGTCTCACCGTGACTCCGTGCAGTTCCTTGGGGTGAACCTGACCGACGATCTAGACCCTGCCCTGCAGGTCGTGGCTGAAACCGGTGTCACGTACCCGTTGGCGCGCGACACGCAAGGTGAAACGTTCACCGCGTTTGGGGGATTCGGCATGCCGACGACGGTGTTCCTCGATGAAAGCGGCGGTGTGATCGAGATGTACACCGGTGAACTCACCGCAGGCGAACTCGAAGCCCGCATCGTGGAGTACTTCGAAGACTCATGATCCTCACGTCGCCCCTGTTCTTCGCGTTCGCTGCCGGCATGGTTGCCACGGTCAATCCGTGCGGCTTTGCGATGTTGCCAGCGTATGTGTCGATGTTCCTGGGCGGAGACGAGGGTGACGATGCTCCAGCGGGTGTGGCAACCGGGCTCCGCGTCGGAATCTCGGTCACCCTCGGTGTGCTTGTGGTGTTCAGCGTTGTGGGCTTCCTGCTGTCGGTTGGTCTTCGTCAGCTTCTCGACTTCGTACCGTGGGCCGCGATCGTCATCGGTGCCCTCCTGCTCGCTCTCGGAGTCGCTGTACTCCGGGGCTTCCACCTTACGGCTCGTGTGATCAGCGTCAAGAACAAGAAGGGCAAGTCCTTTCTTGCTATGACAGGCTTTGGTGTGGCTTTTGGAACCGCCTCCATTTCGTGCACTTTGCCGATCTTCCTTGCAGTTGTTGGTCTCTCAACTCGTTCTCCGAACGTGATATCGGGCTGGTCCGTATTCGTGTCCTACGCCGCAGGTATGGGTGTTGTTCTGACCGCCATTGCGGTTGCCCTGGCTACATCCCGCGAGGTCCTCGTAAAGCGAATGCGAGGCATTCTTCCCTACGTCGAACGCATCGGCGGCTGGCTGTTGGTCGCTTCGGGTCTGTTCATCATGTACTACTGGGGTGTGCTGCTGTCGCTCGATCCCGGCCAGGAATCGCTTCTCTATCGGCCGATCTCATTCGTCGGAGGTGTCTCTGCGTGGTTCACGAACAGGATTGGCGGCGCTGCCGAATCCTGGGCCATTGGATTCGTGGCCGTGATCGCGGCGATCGGAGTCGCACAGTTTGTCCGTTCGCGTCGTGCGAGAACCAAAGAGTCGGTGTCGTGATGTCTTGCCGTGAACATGGCCCGTCGTAGTGGGCGGTAGGTTACGAATGGAAGATCAGCAGGATTCTCTGCAAGCGCCACCGCCTCGACGCGTTTCGCACGAGGGAAAGACGCGTACCTGGTGGATCCTGTGGTGGTCTTCGTTGGTGGTGACAGTGTCAGCCCTGGGCACCGTCATTGTGTTATCCAGGGACGGGGAAGCGCCGCCAACGATGAGTGATTCGTTGGGCACCAACAATGCAGCGAACCTGGAAATGCAGGACTTCGATGGCAATACTGTGACGATCGCAGATCTGGAGGGTGGCCCAGCCGTCGTCAACTTCTGGGCTGCATGGTGCCCTGCATGTTACGCCGAGATGCCAGCATTCGAGAAGGTGTACCAGACGAAGGGCGACTCGGTCCAGTTCCTTGGCATCAACCTCAGCGAGGACGTTGAGTCAGCTCTTGGTATTGCAGCCGACGCTGGTGTGACCTATCCATTGGCCCGCGATATCGATGGGGAGGTATTCACCGCGTACGGCGGACTCGGCATGCCAACGACGATATTCCTCGATGAAGATGGCAGCGTGGTCGAGGCCTACACGGGAGAACTCACAGCTGGCCAGCTCGAGGCCCGCATCGTGAAGCATTTTGAAGACGGATGAGACCCCATTCCAGGAACGAAGCAAGGAAAAACTGCCATGAGCGAATATGTTGACGTAGAAACGATCGTTGTTGGTGGCGGCATGGCGGGGCTCCCCATCGCGCTGAGAGCTGCCAGGCGGGGTTCAACGGTGCTCATCGAGGGAGATCTCCTCGGAGGAACATGTCTCAATCGAGGGTGTATCCCGACCAAGACGATGATCCACTCAGCCAAGGTCGCACATCTCGCCCGACGCTCGAGCGAGTTTGGCGTCGAGGTGGGATCAGTCTCGGTGGACCTTGGCCGCATCGTCGACCGCAAGGACGCCCTGGTGGACGGCATCCGGAGCGGTTCGTACCGAGCTGCCGAACGCTCCGACAGTCTGGAGCTGATCGAAGCGTGGGCCAGGTTCGTTGGTCCACGTCAGGTTGAAGCGGATGGGACCGTGTATCGGGCTCAACGGGTAGTGATCAACACAGGCGGTCACACGACGACGCCGGACCTTCCGGGTATCAGCGATGTGCCCACGCTGGACTCCACGTCGGCGCTCGATTTACGTGATATTCCGAAGCATCTGGTCGTGCTCGGTGGCGGATATGTTGGATGTGAGTTCGCGCAGATGTATGCACGTTTCGGATCACGCGTGACCATCGTGCAACGGCGGTCGCATCTGCTTCCCGCGGAGGACCCGGATGTCTCGACCGTGGTCGAAGCGGCATTCGAAGCAGAGGGGATCACCGTCCTTCTCGGTGGTGAAGCCACATCAGTGGAACGTCGCGGAGAAGGTATCGCCCTGCAGGTCGGCGATAGACAGATCGAAGGCTCTCACCTGCTCATCGCGGTCGGGCGGACCCCCAATACATCCCGCCTGGATCTTGACAAGGCAAGCGTTGATGTCGATGAGCGGGGTTTCATCGTGGTGTCCGACTCCTTTGAAACATCGGCGTCAGGGATCTACGCGATCGGCGACGTTGTTGGGCCGCCCCTGTTCACGCACACCGCCAGGGACGATGCGGCTCTTCTTGCAAGGCATCTGTTCAAGGAGGAGGACATCAGCACTGCGACGCGTCTGGTACCTCATGCGGTGTTCACCGATCCAGAAGTAGCGTCCTTCGGGTTGTCCCAGAGTGACGCGGAAGCGAAGTTCGGGCATGCCCACGTTGGTATTGAGAGGTTCCGTGGAGTCGCCAAGGCGAAGGCGATCGGGGAGACCGATGGATTCGTAAAGATCATCGCTGATCCAGACCGCGTCATCGTAGGGTCGACGATCGTCGGTCCCGACGCGGGAAATCTCATCCACGAACTTGTCATCGCTGCCTTTGCAGGCCTCAAGGTCGATGACATCCGAAACGCGATCCATATCCATCCGACGCTCGCTGAGGCAGTCAATGCCGCAGCGGGAGGGGTTCACCGTCCTGCCACGGCGTGAGAGCTGTGCTCATCGTCCGGTCCGGGGCACGGCAGCGGTTGGGGGATTAGTGTCCCAGGATCGTGACCGGTTTGCCCATTCGACGATCTCCCTCCCGCTGCGGCCCACGTGAACTCTGACTCTCGGCTTCAGCATCGTGTTCCGTTGTGGAGGAACGCTGTTTTTCTCAAGTGGTTTGTGCAGATCGTCGTTCTTGGAGCGGTGATATCGGGGTTTGGTGCTCTCGGGGCCCAGGCTGCTGCGAATTGGGCGAGTTCGGGCATCGACTTCGGATGGGACTGGCTTGCGGGACCCTTCGGTGTTGCCCTCAGCGAGGGGATCGACACCTTGCCCGATTCAGCAGCGAGAGCGATCGTTGTTGGTGCGGTCAACACGCTGAGGATTGCCCTGTCCGCCATCGTGGCGTCGACGATCCTGGGAACCCTCGTTGGTATTGCGCGATTGTCGAAAAACTGGATCCTGCACAAGGTGTCTACGGTGTTCGTGGAGACGGTGCGCAACATCCCGCTTCTCCTCCAGATCTTCTTCTGGCAAGCAGTTACGTTCGCATTGCCGGTATTGACTCCATCGGACATCGGGACGTACTGGGTCAAGATATCGAATCGAGGTTTTGGGTTGGCGTGGATTCGATGGGATGGAGGATTCTGGCCATGGCTCGTCTTCGTGATAGCGGGATTCGCTGGAGCCACCATCGTTACTCGCCGGCACCTTGCCTCAAGGAGAGCCAAAGGACAACCAGCGTACGTCGTCATGATATGGATCGGGATCGTGGGATTTGCTGCGGTGGTGGGGTGGTTCGCGTGGCCGGTGCTGTCGTTCGTCACTCCTGTCCTCGAAAGTGTTGCAGATCTTATCCTCCGTCTTCCCCCGTATGTTGCGCCCGTCCTCATTGCTGCTGTCGCTTTGACGTTGTCGTGGCGGTGGATCGGGAGGTTCTTCAGATCACGTCGCACAGCTGCTGGGTTCGCCAAGCTAAGTGACGATGACTGGTTCCGTGTGGGGTTCGCCGGGGTTGCCGGTATCGGAGTTGCGGCGGGAGCGGTTGTGGTCGGTAGTTTCGAAGTCCTCACGACGACAGGTGATGTGATGTCGATGGCCGAACTCGTGAGGTCAGGGACGAGCAACCTGGTGCGATGGATGGCGAACAACTTCGACCCTGTAGGAAATCAGCCGCTTGTTCCTCAGAAGGCGTCCGTAGTCCAAGCCGGAAACTTCATCCAATTCGGTGACACCGGACTCGTTGTGAGGATTCCGTTCTTCTCTGTGTTCACTGCTATCACGCTCTACACGGCGGCGTTCATCGCTGAGATCGTTCGCGGTGGCATACAGGCAGTCCCCAAGGGGCAACTCGACGCCGCAAAGGCGGTTGGTCTCACCCGCAGCCAGTACATGCGCACGATCATCCTGCCACAGGCGTATCGGATCGTCCTTCCACCGCTTGGCAATCAGTACATCAACGTCCTCAAGAACTCCTCGCTCGGTGTCGCTACGGCCCTCCCTGACATCATGAATGTCGGGATCACCATCGTGAACCAAACGGGACAATTCCGTGCAGTCATCGTCATCTGGGTCATGTTCTTCCTTGGAGCCAGCCTCGCCATGTCAGGTGTCGTCAACTACTACAACCACAAGATGAACCTCGTCGGAACCTGACTCGTTCGCCGTATCAGATTGGCTTGGACTGGTTTCAGTGGGAGCTGCCTCGGCGGGGACCGGTTGCCAGACCTCCGTCTTGCGCGGCGCTCACACGATGCAATCGACCACCCCCCGGAACGTCGTTAGTTCAATATTCATTGACATGTTGGGGTCGATTGACGTACGATGAGGCTATGGATACTTCAATAGATCTTGAATTGATGACTTTCCAGGATCGAACCGAGATTCTCAAGGCGATCGCGGATACAAGCAGGCTCGAGATACTGGACATTCTTTCGCCTGAGATCAGGTGCAATTGTCATCTGCAGGAGGTCCTCAACCTCACACCGAATCTGTTGTCGTATCACCTCAAGGTGCTCCGTGAAGCAGGTCTTATCGAGGGCACGAAGCGAGGCAGATGGGTCGACTACGCCATAGCATCTGATGCGCGGTCACGCATCGCATCGGCCCTCCCGCAGGCGCTACTTCCATGAGTACCTCGCTACACCAGCCCGGTACACAGGCGCAGCCGGCGCGCATGTGGGGCCTTGTTCTCGCTGCGGCATTCGCATGGGTAGTGGGATACCTTCTCAACGGGCGATTCTGGGACCGTGTTGTGTACGACGTCGTCGGTCTGGATCCGGATAGCAGGCTCGGCGAAGCTGTCCACTTCTTCGTGTATGACACAACGAAGATTCTCCTGCTCCTCAGTGGGATCATCTTCATCGTTACCGTGATGCGCAGCTTCATCACTATCGAGCGAACCCGAACCCTGCTCGGTGGCAAGCGGGAGGGGCTCGGCAACGTCGCAGCAGCTGGTCTTGGTGTGGCGACACCGTTCTGCTCTTGTTCGGCAGTGCCAGCCTTCATCGGGTTCGTTGCTGCAGGTGTACCGCTGGGTGTCACGCTCAGTTTCCTGATCGCATCTCCGATGGTCAACGAGGTCGCGGTCATATTGATTTTTGGTATGTTCGGACTGAAGGTCGCTGCGACGTATGTCGTCTTTGGTCTCCTGGTCGCGATCGTCGCTGGATATGTTCTTGGCCGCCTGCGCCTCGAGCGTTGGGTTGAACCCTTCGTCTTTGAGACCAAACTGCGTGGCGAGTTGATAGAACCCTCTACCGACATGCCATGGACAGACCGTCTGGCTTTCGGACGACAAGAAGTCAAGACGATCATCGCCAAGATCTGGCCGTATCTCCTCGTCGGTATCGCTCTTGGTGCGGCAATCCACGGGTGGGCACCCGAAGACCTCTTCGCTCGTTGGGCAGGGGGAGGGAACCCTCTGGCGGTCCCGCTCGCCGTCCTCGTGGGTATCCCACTGTATTCGAGTGCAGCAGGCGTGATCCCCCTCGTTCAGGCCCTCGCCGACAAGGGTGTCGCAATCGGGACGGTCCTCGCATTCATGATGGCTGTTGTTGCGTTGTCACTCCCCGAGATGATCCTTCTCCGCAGAGTCCTCCAGCCAAAGTTGCTCGCCACATTCATAGGTGTGGTGGGTGCGGGCATCCTCGGAGTCGGCTACCTCTTCAACGCTGTCATCTAGACCACACAACGGAAAGGACCCGCAATGAAGATCGAAGTACTCGGATCAGGGTGCAAGAACTGCAAAGCCCTCGAAGCCGCCACACTCCAGGCCCTGACGAATCTCGGACTGGATGACCCGATCGACAAGGTCACCGATTACGGTGAGATCATGGCCTACGGCGTCATGTCGACACCCGCACTCGCCATCGACGGTGAGATCAAACTGGTCGGGCGTGTCCCGTCGGTCGACGAGATCACTCGACTCCTCGCCGAAGTCGGCAACTGAAGCACCCTGCATCTACCGTCCCGGCGGAGAAGGTCAACCAGGGATCCGGACGGTTGCCGGGTACCAAATCGATTTGAGAACTTCGAGAACCGCCCCGATATCGGTATCGCGCGCCCTCGTCGAGGTCGAACACGTCGGCCGATCTCACAACGTGGTCCTCATGTCGCTCTCGAGTACCGAGCGTCAGGCCCTCATGATCGCCATGGACCAGATGCAAGCCGCTTGAGTCGATATGGAGTCGGTCGTTCTGTTCGTCGTTGGGTGTGGGCTGTCCGCCCTCACACGGACAACGGGCGTGCGCTCGGGTTGGCCCGTTCAGCGTGCGGAAGACCGATCGGACCGATACTCGAGGAAGAGTTGTGTCGCACGCCCGGGTCCATTCCGATCGAGGTACACCGACGCAACGGTGAACCGTGAAGGCGGATCCAATTCATCACCCTCAAGCAGTGTCAGATAGTTCCGTCCGCCGAGCAGCTGAGCTCCCAGCGTCACATACAGCGCATCGAGACGGGGTACGAGCATCGCCAGCACACCAGGCCCAGCAGCCGAGAAGACGATCCTGTGCCCACGCTGCGCAAGCGCACTCATCAGCCGGTCGACGTCAACGTCACCGTCGACACCGACGCCGACCGCATCGAGGCCAGCCTCGGCCCACGAGCGCGTCACGTCACTACCCACCTCAGCGCCGTGAGCGATGATGACGTGGTCGCTGAGTCCGGCGGCAGCGGAGGCATCGAACCCACCTGATCTCGTCACAACGGCAACCGCAGGTCGTGCAGGAAGACCTCTATCCACACGGTGCCTGATGAGATCGTCGGTATTCCCGTCCCCGGGAGCCGGAACGATGTTGATGGCCTTACCTCGGGCCACATCGCGGACATAACGTCCGCTGACAAGAACGACGTCTGCCTGCACCATCAGTTCCTGGAACAATCTCCAGTCTCGGTCGTTGCGAATCGCTCGAGGTGCACCGACGGAATCGTCGGAGCCGATACGACCATCGATGCTCGTGATGAAGCCGCTGAACACGAACGAATCGTCAGGTTCCACGTGTGAACGAATCTCGTGGGCGAGGTGGAGACCGCGAAGGTTCCGTTCCACACCGGGATTCGGGAAAAGCTCAAGTACGGTTGGCATCGGCAACCGATCTATGAGATCTCCATATTCGAGTCGCTGGCACATATGTCCCTACTTGCGTCACGAGTTGATACGATCTGACTCGTATGCCCACACGGCAAGTTCGACGCGATTGCGGGCTTCGAGTTTGGTCATCAGGCTGGAAAGGTGCGCCTTGACGGTGCTGAGGCTGATGTGAAGTTCATCGGCGATCTCCGCGTTGGTGCGACCTCGAGCGACGGTGAGAAGAACCTCCTCCTCACGGTCCGTGAGTGGCCAGTTCGGTTGGACGGGCTCAGAACTCGTTCCCGAATGGGCGAAGGTCGAAAGGAGACGGCCGGTGACGCTTGGAGCGATCAACGCGTCACCCTCGGCTGCCGCGTGGACCGCTTGGACGAGGAGCTCTGGACCTGCGTCCTTGAGGAGGAACCCCCTGGCACCTGCTTTGAGGGCTCCGTATACGTACTCATCGAGATCGAAGGTCGTGATGATGACGATGGCCATCGGATCAGCCACATCGGGTCCAGCGAGTACACGGGTTGCTTCGAGGCCGTCCATCTCAGGCATGCGAATATCGAAGAGACAGACATCAGGTCGGAGTTCACGCGCGAGGGTCACTGCTGTCCTTCCATCGACCGCCTCGCCAATGACGTCGATGGTGGGCTGAGCGTTGAGGATCGTCGTGAGACCTGTCCGTACAAGCGTCTGGTCATCGGCGATGAGTACGCGGATCGTCATGCGTGCAACGCCGTCTTCGGAAGCACGGCGCTGACGATCCAGCCTCGGTCGCTCCTTGGCCCAGCCTCAAGCGTGCCACCGAGGATGGTGGCACGTTCGGTCATACCAACCAGCCCGTACCCGGCAGGATCGCGACCCGGTGCCACAACGGCACCGTCGTCCGAGACAATCAAGCGGACGTAATCCTCGTCGCCGGCAACTGAGACATCGATGACGGTTGCGTGGCGTGCGTGGCGTATTGCATTCGTAATCGATTCCTGGGCGAGCCGATAGATCGCTGTGTCGACTGTTGGCATGAGATTGTCGAGATCCCCTGTCAGATGAATATCCACGCGAGGCATGTCCTCGGCCGTATGGGCGATACGTTCGATGTCTGCAATGCCTCGCTGGGGTGCGAGGTCAGCCTCCTGGCCATCACGCAATGCGCCCACCATCATCCGCATCTCCGTGAGTGTGCGAGTGGCCTCTTCCTCGATCACCTCGAGTGCTGATGTGGCAGCATCCGGGTCGGTGCCAGCGATCGTTCGTCCGGCCTGGGCCTGGATGATGATGGCAGACACATGGTGGGCGACGGTGTCGTGGAGTTCCCGCGCGAGTTGTTCGCGTTCGGTGAGCTTGACATGGTCGATCTCGCGCGA
>JAMBLJ010000119.1 GCA_023336815.1 Actinomycetes bacterium | reverse complement strand
GAGCCCACGTTCTCCAGCTGCCACACTCCACATCGTGTCGATTCCGGCGAACGCCGACTCGTTGTCCGTGACTCGAGACCAGGTGATCCCGTCAATAGACGTCCAAACACCTGCGCCGTCATCTGCCTCTCCGACGGCGACAAGACCTGGCCCACCGACGGTTACGTCTCTCATCCCCGCTGTGAATGCAACTTTGTCACCGAAAACGTCGTCGTCAGTAATACGGGTCCACGTGAGCAAGGAAGGGATCGCATTTGGTAGGGCGTCCGGCGCAGGCGTCGGCGTCGTTCCTACGTCCGTATTGGATGTGAACGTTCGCATGAGAAGTGTTGTGCCGCCGATCACGACGAACACGGCACCTGCCGCCACCGCGACCGCCAACCAAGACCGACGTCGTGCCTTCGCTGGCTTCGACGCGGGTTGTACTGCTCCAACCGGTTTCGCTGTGCGTCGCCCACCGGTGATGTCATCGAGGTCAACCGGCACACTCTGAGATATCACATCATCGACATAGTCGTGTAGTTGGTCATGAATCGAAGCGTTCATCGTCCGCCGCCAATCGTCCGTTGCAGCTTTGCCATCCCTCTCGACAGGTGCGTTCGCACGGTGCCTTCGGACACGCCAAGCAAGTCTGCGACCTCCTTCTGACGCCACTCCAACCCGTGAACCAACCACACGACCGTCCGCTGCTTTTCTGACAGTCGTTGCAGGGCCTTGGGCAGACCTGGCTCGACATGGGGAAGCCGGGTCACCGACACACCGGGGAGAGCGGGTATCCGGCTCCGGGCAGATCGAGCCTTGGAGCGTGCCACCCGATACAAATACCCGGCAGGGTTGTCCATGGATCGCAGACGATCCCAGTTCTCCCAGCCGTACGCCAGGGCCTCCGCCGTCGCGTCAGTCGCAGCATCCACTCCGAGTGACGGGATCAGCGCGTGTCTCAATCGCATCTCAACCTCTTTCACGAAAATCGTGAAAGAATCAACCTTCTCCCTGTCTTCAAGCATGCGCTCCTCGAGTCCTCACCTAGTAAAGCCAACCGACACACACAATCGGGACAAGGAATATCTGAAGCGTTCTGAACCACGAGAACACACGACAGAAGACGCGTCAGCGGATTGAGCACCGCGAGTCGTCACACGATCGTTGCATGGGGCGAGAAGTCCTTCGGCACGGACGGGCCACGCTCTTCGAGTCGCGGATCCGGCTGCCCCGTTAAAAGCTCGAAGGCCGCTGATCGCATCATGAACTCCTCACCGGGGACAGGGGGGCAGGGGCGATCCGCTGACCACCTTAAGACCAGACCCCAGGGGAAGGGAACGAAGAAGAGGGAGGGTTGTGGATTCCACAACCCTCCCTCTTCGTATCTGGTTATGAGCCGTCGCCTTATTTCGACGATGGTCGCCTCTGGCTGTCCGCCGAATCTGCAACGGGTCTTACAGTGCGAGATGCAGCCGCAGCGCGTCGTCGATGGCGAGCATCAACGGTGCAGGAATCTGTCCTACTCTGTCGCCGATTCTGGCGACCGACACCGTTCTCACCTGCTCGGCCTGTGCCTTGGAATCCATGTCAAGACCGCTTGATTCCGCAGGAACGAGAACCTGGAACGGATACACACGAGTGATGTTGGATGTCATCGGTGCAACCGTCAGAGCGCCGCGGCCGAGCCTGGCGGCAACCGCATTGGCGCCGTCATTGGAGACGATCACCGCGGGACGACGTTGTGCCGGTTCACCAACGAGTCCCGGTCCGAAGTTGACGAGTCGAATGTCACCTCGCAACATCAGGCCATGCCATCGCTTGCTGATCGGTCCCAAACGTCAGAGTCAGCGGAGTCTTCCCAATGCTTCCAGGCATCCGCGTATGCGTCACCAAGCTTGGATGACTCAAGGAGACGCACCGCTGCGTGGACAACCGCAGAACGTGATGCGTATCCCTGGGTCCTCGCATACTCGTCGAGGAAGGCGACATCGTCGTTCGGCAGGGACACGGAGATCTTCATACCATCATCCTACTATGAGTAGGACGATCTGCCTACTCCGGAGATTCGCAATGCGTGTATCTATCAGGTGATGATCGTCCAACCCGCCTCACGGGCACGTCGATACTTCTCGTCTCGGTACTCCTCCGTGTAAGGCGTTTCACGGGTGTATCCCATTTCTTCGATGTCCTTGAACACGAGGTCGATGGCGGCACTCACGGGAATCTTCGTGTAGCGATCCGCTCGATAGAGATAGGCATGGCCACTGTGGTCAAGATGGAGCGAACATCGTGTGATTCCGTG
>JAMBLJ010000118.1 GCA_023336815.1 Actinomycetes bacterium | reverse complement strand
GCCCTCACCGGTCTCGCTTCACTCGGGATCACATCGATCGGAGCGATGATCGGATACGGCGAGGCACCATCGGAGAAGCTCGCAGCTGAGGTTGACCTGTGGCGACGTGCAGCGCATCGTTTGCCTATCCGTGTACATGGAATCGTGATCGCTGACACACCCGAAGGGCTCTCCTTGGCGGCGGCGAACCTCAATGCCGCTGGTGGGCGTCTGGCGTGGTTGGGGGTCAAGAGGTTCGCCGATGGAAGCCTGGGTGGCCACACCGCCGCCATGCATGCTCCGTTCTCTGATGTGGAGACGACGGGGACGTTTCGCCTTACGAATACCGACACGGAGCTGGCGCGAGC
Organism: Actinomycetes bacterium; assembly: GCA_023336815.1. GTDB lineage: Bacteria > Actinomycetota > Acidimicrobiia > Spongiisociales > UBA5794 > JAMBLL01. The sequence goes on along the minus strand of JAMBLJ010000118.1, from coordinate 1,173 downwards.
AAGCCTGCGGCTCGGCGGAATGGTGATGATCCATGCGATCGGCGATCGTGCGGTCGATGGTGCACTCGATGTTTTCGATATCCTCGTGTCGGAGGGGGCTCATGGATATGACCTGCGTATGGAGCATGTGTCTGTTCTTTCACCACAGCAAGTCACAAGGTTCGCGAGATTGGGTGGAATAGCGTGTGTCCAGCCGGCATTCCTGGCGTCCGAGTCCACGTGGCTTGAGGACCGCCTCGGTGCCGACCGTATGCCATGGGCATACCCGTTGCGGTCCCTTGCGTCAGCAGGCGTCACGCTCGCCGGGTCGTCCGACTGTCCGGTCGAGCCACCCCATCCTTTGTGGGGCATAGCTGCGGCAATCGATCGTCACGGCATAAACGAGTCTGAGCGATTGACGGGTGCACAGGCGCTCGAGATGTTCACGGGCGGGGCGGCCTCGGCGCTTCGCGAACCGACACCCCTTGGTATCGGATCACCGGCAGATTTTGTTGTACTCGATGTGGACCCGCTGAGGTCGTCCGCTGACTCCATTCACGATGCAACAGTGCTGGCAACCTACGTCGGTGGGGCGCCAGTAGCGGTTGATCGTACGCACAACGCGTGGGTGGATGACTGAGGTTGTCGTTGCCGACTATGTGACGCTAAGCGAGACGAGCGTCGGGCCAGCAGGTCGAGCAGTACGCGCCCCACTCACCGTATCGAGGGTCATGAGCGAGCGGTGAACCGCACCCGGCACACTGCGCCCGAACGAAATCGTCAGCGACGCGGGTATGAGGCCCGTCCTGAGACAGGATTTGAGACACGAGAACGGTGTTCGATCGGCCGGTGGACATGGGCGGAAGGTACCGCCCGATTCCAACTACCTGTTCACGAACCCTCTGGGTCCGGAATGGGGCCGAGGATCTCATCGACGGAATCCATGACCTCTTCGATCGTGGCGTGACGACCGAGTTCGGTCTTCGAGAAGACGAGGATGTCCCCGACCGTGACCTCGAACACACCACCCCGGGAGGGGGTGATCGTGATGTCGTCGATGTAGTGCTCGTACTTGCCGAGGATCGCCTGAACCATGCTCACGGCACGGTCGGTATAACCTCAGGCTGCGCAGTACTCAAGGGATAAGTGCATGAAGGCACGGTAGTACGAAGGTCGTAATACGTATTACGTACT
>JAMBLJ010000117.1 GCA_023336815.1 Actinomycetes bacterium | reverse complement strand
GCCCATTGGAGTGCCATTGCAGTCTTGCCTGCGCCTGGGACACCACCGAGTACCGTTAGGTCTCTGGCGCTCAATCCTCCGTCAAGGACTCGATCAAGAACAGAGAACCCCGTGAGAACGGCAGTGACCCTCTGGATGCCCCCCTCGAGATCCTCGACAACGTCCAGTGCATTGCGGCCGGATGTTCGGTCGTCGGTACTCGTCACGTCCGCGACCCAATCGATAGCCCGACCCAAGAGGTTGTCACAGTGTGTCCATGATCGATATCGCTGCAGGCCCAAGGAGCACAATGAACATCGCAGGGAAGATGCAAAAGACAAGTGGGAAGATCAGGAGAACCGGAATCTTGAGGGCTCGTTCCTCGGCACGCTGGCGACGCTTGTCACGCAATTCGTCGGATTGAACCCGCAGCACCTTGCCGATCGGTATGCCGTATTCCTCCGATTGCACAACGGCGAGCACGAAGCTGTCCAGGTCGGACACATCGGTGCGATCAGCCATCTTCCGCAGTGCCTCATCACGCGGGATACCAAGCTGGATCTCACGGAGTGTCCTGTTGATCTCCGCTGCCAAAGGTCCCTCGCCGGTACGTGCCGTTCGTGCAAGCGCCGCTTCGAATCCGATGCCGGCCTCCACCGACATCGTCACCTGGTCCAGTGTGTCCGGCATCTCGAGTTGGATCTGTTCCTGCCGCTTTCGGCCGCGACGTGCGGCGATCGCATCCGGAATCATGAAGCCAGCCACAGCAAGCACGAGACTCAGCGCGAGACGCCTTGTAGTCGTAGACCCGCTCAGGGCGACGAAGCCAAGAAGGAAACCAACTGTTCCCAGAACGAACTTGAGCGCAAAGACACGCTCGAGAGCATATGAATCGACCCGGGATCCTCCAAGCACGAGGTGACGCCTCAGTGACTCGGTCCAACCGACCGGACTCACTTGGACTATCCTGGCGCCAACAGACCTCATCGCCGGCGCGACGACTCGTTGCCCAGCACCCTTCTCCAGTACCAACTGCCGCGTATTGGTGACGTTTTCGGACGTTTGTGAACCTTTATCTATCGCCTTTGATCGTGTCCGATTCGATGCTAGAGACCACCAGAGAATGGGTATGGAGGCGCTCACTGCCAACGCTGCTATGAATACTTGAACTGGCATATGCTCGACCCTCCTAGAACTTTAGTGACGTAACGCGTTGCATCCAGATCCCACCGATGAGCATCAGCACAAGTCCGAATGCCGTGAGCATCCGTCCGACCTGTGTGGTGAAGAGTGGTGCGAGATACCCTGGATTCAGTATGGCCATGGCGGCTGCGATAGCAAAGGGAAGGATCGACAACACCAGGCCAGACACCCTGCCCTCGGCGGAGAGCGACTGGATTCGGCGGCGAATACGGTTGCGGTCTCGCACCGTATCCATCACGCTGTCCAGAATATCGGCAAGGTCGCCACCCACTTCTCGATGGATCTCGATGGCCTCAACCACCCACTTGAAGTCAACGCTGTGAACGCGCTCAGCCAT
>JAMBLJ010000116.1 GCA_023336815.1 Actinomycetes bacterium | reverse complement strand
GAGACGTTGACACTGAACCTCGGGTGGATCGCTCTTGCAATGGTGATCTTTGGCGGTTGGCACCCACTCCGGGTCGCGTTTGGTGCCTATCTGTTCGGTGCGCTCCAGGTCCTGGCGTTCCAGATGCAAGATGTGTTCCCAGGTGTTGCGCAGGTTCTCCCCGTGGCCCCGTTCCCGCTCATGATCCTTGCCCTGTTGCTGGTGTACTCGGACTGGTTCAAACGGCTCGGACGCAGGTTCCCCCGACTACGCAACCTGCTCGGGAGTGAGGCTCCCGCAGCGATCGGGACGGTCTTCGAACGCGAGTAGGCGCTACGCGGCAGCAATCGTTGCCAGCTCAGCAAGCAGCGTCGCCTTGCCGGCATCGTCGAGGAAGGATGCTTCGATCGAGTTGCGGGCAAGTGTGATCAGATCATCCCGTGTAAGGTCCAGGGCTTGTGCGACCGCCACGTAGTTGGCGAGCACGTAGCCGCCAAAGTACGAAGGATCGTCTGAATTGATCGTCACCATCACACCCTGGTCGAGGAGTCGTTTCAGGCTGTGATCCGACAGGTCTTCGAAAACTTTCAGCTTGATGTTGGAGAGAGGACACATCGTGAGGGGTATCTGGAGCGCAGCCAGGCGTTCGACGAGCGCAGGGTCATCCTCGCAGCGCACACCGTGATCGATCCTCTCGGCGTGGAGTTCGTCGATCGCTCCGGCGATGAACGATGGTGGCCCTTCTTCTCCGGCGTGAGCGACGACGTGGAGTCCGGCTTCGCGCGCCAGCCGGAACGGCTCCGAGAACAGTTCTGGTGGGTTGCCGATCTCTGAGGAATCGAGCCCGATTCCTAGCAGCTGATCTCTGAACGGTTCCGACTGATGCCACGTCGCAAGGGCATCGTCTGGCGAGAGATGCCGAAGAAAACACATGATCAGTCCGACCGAGAGCCCCCAGCGAGTGGTTGCGTCATCGATAGCGCTTGAGAAACCGTTCATGAACGTTGCGAAATCGATCCCCCGCTCCGTGTGCGTCTGCGGGTCGAAGAAGATCTCTGTACGACGGACACCATCTGCGTTGGCTCGCTCGAGATAGGCCATCATCATGTCGTAGAAGTCCTGTTCAGTGATGAGAACCTGTGCGCCCTGGTAGTAGATATCGAGGAACGACTGAAGATTCGAGAACCGGAACGCCACACGAATATCTTCGACGGACGCGAACGGCAGAGCGATGTCGTTGCGTGCTGCAAGGGCGAACATGAGCTCTGGCTCGAGTGTGCCTTCGATATGGACGTGGAGTTCGGCCTTGGGAAGTGAGCGGATGAACGATTCGTTTTCCATCAGACCATTCAACCCGAAACACCGGCGCTAGTGGGCTCGACCCCATGGTGTGGTGGACGGTTCGCAATAATTGGCCCAGGACGAACCAAAGGCCGCCTTGCGGCGGCCTCGGTTCGGGCTTAGACGGGAGGTTAGGAAGGCATCCTGTCTGACTACCGTATCGTCACTACCGGAGAGGTACTTGAGAGATTTTCATGGATTCTTTTTCAGACGCAAGATCGAGACTGATCGATCACCTTGTCGAGTACGCCGTTCGTACGGACGGACCGTTCGTGCTTCGTTCGGGAGCAACCTCGGATTGGTATATCGACGCACGCCAAACAACCTTCGCAGGCCACGGTGCACAACGTGTCGGCGCTGCTGTCCTCGCCGAGATCCCCGCTGAGGTGGATGCCATTGGTGGGATGACGATGGGCGCGGACCCTATTGCGGTCGCTACGGCGATCGCTGCCGCAGATGCCGGGAGGGACCTGGCGGCGTTCTCCATCAGGAAGGAAGCCAAGGATCATGGCACGGGAGGTCGCCTCGTCGGACCCGTTGGGGCGGCTAGCAGGGTTGTTGTACTCGAGGACACAACAACGACGGGTAGCGCGCTGAGTGAGGCGGTCGAGGTACTCCTCGCTGAAGGTGTCACCGTTGTCAGAGCCGTTGCCCTTGTTGATCGGTCGGACGGCGCAACTGAGGGCAAGATGTCCGGCTTCGGGATTCCCTATGTTGCGCTCGCCACGCCAGCAGACCTCGGTGTGGGTCAGTCCTGATGCGTGCCTACCGGTCACCTCTTCGTCTCTTCCTCCTCGGTGTGGTCGGTCTCCTCTTGGTGATCGCAGCCATCGATGTGATGTTCGCCCACCGGATCTCAACTGAACCCGAGAACAATGAAGGCGTTCTGACGACCCGTGGTCAAGCTCAACAGCGTGGCGACATCGTGTGGGGTGCTGTGATGATCGGTGCAGGGACACTCTTGTTCGGCGGTGGCATCATCGAACTCATTCGCCGCAAACCTGTTATTCAGATTCGTGAAGATGGTCTTGTCGCTGCCATCGGAACGACACAAACTGACGTCGTCATTCCGTGGGTGCAGATGAATGCGGTGACGAGTGCCGTCATCGAGGACGAATACGACGGTGGGATGCGTGACCAGCTGATCGTGGATGTCAACGATCGGACAGGGCTACCCGATGCCGTTGTGTCTGCGCGCTGGGTCGGATCCGAGCTACGGATCGACGCCATGGATTGGACGAAGAGGGTTACGGAGATAGCGCTCTCTGCCCAGGGGGCACTCGAGCATTCCAGGCGTGTGGCAGAGATCGCCGAGATGGAAGAGCCGTCCCTTGTGTGGGAGACCAGTGTCGTGGCGACCGAACCATCGGCAGAGATAGAGATGGGCGAAAGCGAGGAGGAGCCATCATGATCATCGGGTCACACGTGAGTCCAGGGGATCCGATCGCCGAGGCTGAGGCCCGCGGAGCCGAAGCTGTGCAGATCTTCATGTCGAGTCCCCAACAATGGAAGGCACCGCTGCCGCGTGACGATACGGAGGTTCTGAAGGCATCGCCGATAGACCTGTACGTTCATTCCCCGTATCTCATGAATCTCGCATCCCCAAACAACCGTGTGCGTATCCCCTCCCGAAAGACGCTGGCACAGACAGTCGCGGCAGCCGAGACGATCGGAGCGAAGGGTGTAATCGTTCATGGAGGAAGTGTCGGCCAGGACGAAGACGTGTCGGTCGGTTTCGAGCGCTGGCGAAAGGCCCTCGATTCGTTCGAGGTAACGGTGCCGGTCCTCGTCGAGAACACTGCGGGCAAAGGCAATTCCGTGATGCAGGACCTCACCAACTATGGACCCCTCTGGGAAGCCATCGGTGGCTACAACGTCGGAGTCTGTCTCGACACTTGTCACACGTGGGCGTCAGGTGCCGACATGGAAGGTGCTGTGGAACTGATCACGGCCGCTACCGACAGGATCGCACTGGTACATGGGAACGACTCGCGAGATGAGGCGGGATCGAACCGTGACCGCCACACCAACTTCGGTAGTGGGCAGATTCCCGAAGATCTCCTCATCGGCATCATACGTGCGGCGAATACGACGGTCATCGTCGAAACACCTGGCGAGGCCGCTGATCAGGCATCCGATATCGAGTGGATCCGTGCCAGGCTCTGATGGTGGGCCACAGAAATGGTGACCGCGCTCAAAGGTCCTTGGCGTCCCACTAGCGGCGAAAGAACCACGTGCTGAAAGGGGCGGGTTCCCCAACGCGGTGTGCCCTCGAAGATGGCCTCGCCGGAAACCAGGCAAGTTCCCTGCCAGCCCCGTCCGCCGTTGCAGCTGACCGCGCATGAACACCACGCAGACCATCGGCCTTGGCAGCTGCACCTATCGTCCGACAAACATCGTGGGCGACCTCGACCCCTGATCCGTCGAGTGGATACGTAGAAGGCAGACCGACCGCATCGAGACCATCGTCACTGGTGGCGTCAGCGACGACCTGGTGGGTTGGCAGTGTTGCGCTGATGAGCACGAACTGGTCGTCCAGGTCTTCGGCTCGGACCGGAGACCCTTCGAGCATGCGATAGATCTGTGCCCGTGCTGTTGTGACATCTTCGTTGAGATAGAGGGCAGGGAACGAGGCCGGAGGGTTCCAGCGCCCACCGTAGCGCTGGGCGAAAGCAGGATCGAGAGGATCGCTCCATCCAATGTCAGCGACGCGAAACCAGACGTGGTGATCTCTGAGTTTCCTTGTGATCGGCATCTCAGGGCTGGACGCGTCTCAGGTCGAACATCGCGGCAACGGTGTCCGCCACCAGCTTCGACTCTCCTTGCTCCGCAATCTCGAGCAGGGATCGCTCATCGAGCACGGACGCCGACCGTCGAACAACGGCCGGTATGCGGTCTCTTCGCACGAATCTGTCGAGCAGGTCAGTGGCGGAGGAGATGTCGGCGATGGCTTCAGACCGTGATGATGGGGGACCCGACCCGAGCCACTTTGCAAAGGCCTGCCGGGATACGCCGAATACCTTCGCCGCTCCGGCGTTCGAAAGTCCCCAGAGTTCCACGAACCGTTCGAGCGGTTCCGTACGAATCGCACGGTCGAGTTCGTCGAGGAACTGCCGGGTCCACACAGGGTCCCCGACAGCGGCGAGTTTGGCTGCTGCTTCCCCTGGTTCGAGATCGGTCCACACGAGTGCCATACGTCAACCGTATGTCAACCGCAACCAGATGTCAACTCACACAATTGTTATCCCTGCAGGGTGGACGCCCCACGTCGTTGTTGTACACGCACCAGCGAGGGCATCGTCGTGAGTGATGAGCAAGATCGCCCCCACATAGCCGTCAAGGGCTTCTTCGAGACGCTCGATCGAGGGAAGATCCAGATGGTTGGTCGGTTCATCGAGCGCGAGGAGCCAAGTCGGTGTTCCAAGACCCAGCGCGATGGCGAGCTTGCGGGCCTCACCTGGTGATGGATGATCCGAGGACAGCAAGGCAGCGGGATCAGCACCAAGCAGCGCCACGAGTGACATCACCCTTCCCATGTCAGCGGAGTCAAGCGACCGAATACCGGCCAACCACTCTGCTTCGTCCTCTGGATTCGATTCCTGCGGAAGATGGAGAATGCGTCTAGGAGCGATCGCCGATCGCTCCACGAGGGTGTTCATGATGGTTGTCTTGCCGATCCCGTTGCGTCCAGCAATACGGATGCGATCGGTACGCCTTATCGCAACGTCCACCTCGAAGAGGGTGCGCGGACCTGCGTCGATGACACCGAGATGGCGAGCCAGGAATTCCTTGTTGGCCGGAGCGGAGGGAAACGAGATCGTCCCTCCGCGCTCGCGTGTGATATCTATGTCTGCTATCTCGTCGGCCATCCGATCCCGTGATTTCGTCATACTCGCCACCGTCCGCGCTCCGGTTCTTTGCCCACGCTCGTGTTTGGCAGTGGCAGCAGCTCCCCGGGTATCAAGATCGTTCTTGTCTGCGGTGCGTCGCTCCCGTATCCGCTTGGCGTCTTTGTGTGCCGAGGTGCGGCGCTTGTCGGAGATACGGCGCTCCAACTTCTTGTGTTCACCGACCCTGGCATCGTGGTTCTCGATCAGCGAGGCCCTTTCAGCTTCCCAGCCGTGGCGTGCGGTGTCGTACGAGCCAGTCCACAGATCGACATGACCGCGGTGTACGCGAATCGTTCGCTGTGTCAGGGTGTTGAGGAGGACACGATCGTGGGAGACCACGATCCCTGCTCCTCTATAGCCGCGGAGCGTTGCGATCAGAAGATCGCGAGCACCCTCGTCGAGGTGGTTCGTGGGTTCATCGAGGAGAAGAATCGCAGGCGACTCGACAAGTGCCGCCCCGACCTGCCACCGCTTCCGTTCGCCAGGTGACAACGTGCGCCATCGTTCGATGTCATCCGCGTGAAGGTTGAGACGGTCTCGCATCCTGGCCGCGTCGCTTCGCCAGTCCGTGGCAAAGCGTTCGATCTCCGGTGAGCTTTCGTGCACCCGCTGTGCACACAGTACGGGTGCAGGTGCTGCCGGTTCGATGTCGATGCGACCGTCGTCGGGATCGTGGATCCCTGCGACAAGAGATAGCAGCGTGGACTTTCCCGCACCGTTGGCGCCGACGAGTCCGGTCCATCCGGAACCGAGATTGAATGTGGCATTCTCGATGATGGAGACAGCCGAAGAATATGAGAAGGAAACGTGTGAGAAACGGATCGCAGACATGGTCAACTCCCTGGATTGGGCGGGTGTGAACCCGGAGGTGGTGAGGTCCTCAGTTGATCTGGGTCATGTGCTCCCGATCGGCGACCAACGCAGTGTACACCGACAGGTATTTGGCTCAAGAACTAGCGGTCATCGTCCGTAACTAGTCATAGAAACAGACCCGACCGGTTGGCGTTCCATCCGACCGGTTGGAACCGATACCACTCCAGATACAACTGAGGCCAGCAGATCGTGACCACCACACCCGCGAAACGAGCACTTCTACCGGTAACGGGCGGCGATCTCGACCGCTTCGGCGCGATCGGTGCCGTGTTCGTCCTCCTCGGAGGTTTTCTCGTCCTCGGCATCCGCCGCAAGGAAGAGGACTTCTAGGCAATCGACCAGAGATCATGGTCGCCTGGAAACGCGCAATCATCTGGTGATGCAAGCGACGTACGGGACGCAGGTCAGGTTGGGAGAAGTAGAGCCTGAGCCGCTATGACACGTGGACAACGCGCCGTACAGCCGGCAATAGTCGTTTGGAGGGGCTCGCCATGGGGTCGACCCGGAAGTAGGCGGCGACCTTTCCGAGATCATCGATCGATTGGACCATCGTCGAAAGGCTCGGGATGTCGATCGGGACCGCATCCTGAGATTCAAGCCTGCCGCGAACGATCGCCGGCTTTCGTCGTTTGATACACCGGCAATCGTTCGACTCGTCCGCAATGCCACAGGACGCTGTCAGTACCTCGTTGAGCTGTGTCCGAGCGCGTGAGAGCCGCTTTCTATACGCAGCAGGGGATATGCCGAGAGCCTCAGCTGCGTCTGTCTGGTCGAGTTCGAGGATCTCGCCGAGGGTGTACGCAACACGCTGGTCTCCGTCGAGCGTTTGGAGCATTGCACGGCCACACCCGAGTTTCACCTGGCCGAGCACAGCGATCGCCTGGGGATCGTCCGATGGGTTCGTGTCCATGCCATCCGCCAGGTCAGCGGTGAACTCCATTGCATCAAGAACGGCCTTGCGTGCTCTGCCGTCCTGAAAGTCGAGAATGCTTCTCGTCGCAACGGTCCACGCCCAGGTTGAGAACTTCGACTCCCCCCGGAATGAGGACAGATTCGTCGCGACGCGGATGAGCGCTTCTTGTGTTGCATCTTCGGCATCGTGGTGGCCGTGCAACATGCGAAGCGCGAGGTTGTAGAAGGGTTTCGAAAGCGTCGTGATGATCTCGTCGAGGTCCGTTGCGCTGCCTGCCACCGCCCGCCCGACCATGTCGTGGTCGAGCAGGTCGAGCGAGCGGGGTGCGGCCATTTGGTCAGTTCCCTGCAATCAGCGTGAACTGGCCAGCCAGACGTGGCGGGCCAGCCATGAGTCCCATGAACGCCGGTGTGGTCGGCAGCTTCTCGAAGATGGGCATCGCCTCCTTCGCAGCCCGGGCGCTCTCCCAGATCATGCGGTCGAAGAACAGGTTGTTCTGTTCGTCCGAACGGAACGTAGCGGATTCGATGAGACCGGGTAGCGTTCTCGCCTCCGTGATGAGTTTGTCCTTGATCTCAAGGAACTCGCTCAACCTTTCTGGTTGGATCTCGTATGCAACCACCTGGGTGCTGCGAGTTGATGTGTTGTTTGACATCGTCATACCTCCTGTTGGGACGTCTCTGCTAGGTATGACGGGGTGCCGTGCCCATCTGTGACCACTTTCCTTCCAGCTTCTGGTGCGCCCATCGGGGCCACGAACAACCTGACGAGAAAATGGCAGCAGCCGGTGTGCGGCTGAAGCGAAATGGGTATGCTCGAATCGGTCAGTATGGAGCCGGGAAGGGTGTAAGCATGACGGAGTGTTCGGTTTGTGGCGTGGAGAATCTTCCCGGCCATAAGTTCTGCTCGAACTGTGGTTCGCCGCTGCAGACCGTGTGCCCGAACTGCCAGGCTGAGAACGATCCAGGAAACAGGTTCTGCTTCAACTGCGGTACGGGACTCCAAACCCTTCCTGAAGCCGACAACCCGGGCACGGAAGGTCCTCCGACACAACCGCAAGGTGAGAAGACTGAACGTCGTTTCGTGTCCGTGCTGTTCGCTGACCTCGTTGGTTTCACCACCTTCTCCGAGCACCGCGATCCTGAGGATGTTCGGGAGATGCTCACCCTGTATTTCGATCGGTGCAGGGAGATCATCGAGCGGTATGGCGGAGAGGTTGACAAGTTCATTGGCGACGCCGTCATGGGCGTCTGGGGTGCCATCGAATCTCATGAGGACGATGCCGAACGTGCGACTCGGGCGGCGATGGACCTCGTCGAGATGGTCGCGCTCCTTGGTGAAGAGATAGACGTGCCCGAGCTCGCGGCTAGAGCAGGCGTCATGTCCGGAGAAACCGCGGTCGGGCCTGGGGGAAACGAGAAGGGCCTCGTCGTAGGCGACCTTGTCAATACCGCCTCTCGTCTGCAGTCGATCGCACCCCCCGGTGGTGTGCTCATCGGGACATCAACGGCAGGCCTCGTCTCTGAACGCATCGATCTTGCTCCTGCCGGAGACCACGAGGTCAAAGGCAAGGAAGAGGCTGTCACGGCCTACCGTCCGACAAGCGTGATGACCGAATCCGACCGTCAATCTGGCGAAAGTGGTATCGAAGGGCCATTCGTTGGTAGGGACGACGAGTTACGTGTGCTCAAGGACCAGCTCCACGCTGTGGGCCGCGAGGGTAAGTCGAGGTTGGTCTCGATCGTTGGAGAAGGCGGCATCGGCAAGACACGGTTGGCGAAAGAACTCTTGCGATATATCGACGGTATCGCAGATGACATCTACTACCACCGGGGACGATCGCCTTCGTATGGGGACGGTGTGACGTTCTGGGCGTTGGGAGAGATGGTTCGCCAACGGGCCCGGATCGCCGAAGGCGATGACTCCCCCAAGGCGAGGCTTCGGCTCCGCACGATGGTGGCCGAGTACGTTCAGAAAGAGGATGAGCAACGGTGGATTGAACCCCGTCTCGCTGCTCTGATCGGTCTCACCGAAATGCCGTCTGGCGACCGCTCCGAGCTGTTCTCGGCTCTCAGGACGTTCTTCCAACGTATTGCCGAGCGCGGCACCGTACTTATGGTTTTCGAGGACCTCCATTGGGCTGACGACGGCCTCATCGACTTCGTCGATGAACTCGTCGAACGATCAAACCACCATCCGATCCTGGTCGTCACGCTCGCCAGACCAGAACTGCTTGAGAGGCGGAGCGATTGGGGAGTAGCCCGAAAGCGCACCCTATCGATGCACCTGAGCAGGCTCGAGCAAGAGCCAATGCATGAACTCGTCGCAGGTCTCGCACCCGGTTTGCCGCCCTCGATGGTCGAACGGATCGCAGAGCGGTCTGCAGGTGTCCCGCTCTATGCCGTGGAGTTCATCCGTATGCTCGTCAACGGTGACCAACTTGTTCGTGTTGGTAGCGGGTACGAGTTTCGGGGAAGTGATAGTGAACTCACGGTTCCGGACTCGCTGAGCGCGATCATCGGGGCACGCCTCGACAAACTCAGCTCCACAGAGCAGGGTCTGATCCAGGATGCATCAGTCCTGGGATATTCGTTCTCCGGTTCCGCCCTGGCGGCGCAGCGGGATGAGGGAATCGAATCGATCGAACCGATCCTGCGCGATCTCGTGAGGGATGAGCTCCTGGAGTTCGATGAAGACCCAAGGTCGCCCGAACGGGGTCAATATCGGTTCGTACAGGGTCTCATCAAAGAAGTGGCGTATGGGAGGATGAATCGTGCCGAGAAGGTTGCGAGACACCTCGCGATCGCAGCCGATCTGGAATCGGTCGGTGACCCCGAATTCGCAGGAATCGTCGCAGGTCACTACGCCTTCGCAGCCGAGGCAGACCCTGCGAATGCGGAGCTCGTTGGGAAAGCGGGACGAGCGCTCAGCGGTGCGGCCGAACGCGCTGCCAGCCTTCATTCGTATGAACAGGCTGCCAGTTTGTACAACCAGGTCATCGGCCTCGCCAACGAAGACGCCCAGGTTGCTTCCAACCAGGTCTTGTACTCCCGTTATGCCGATCTCGCAGGTCTTCCGGATGCCGACCGGGTCGTCCGCGAAGCTCTTGCCTGGTATGAGGGAGAGAACGACGAGGACGGCGTTGTCGCGGCGACGACTGAACTCGTCTATCAACTCGCAGGCAGGTTTCGCTCGACGGAGGCCGTCGATATTGCCCTTCCCGTGTTCCAAAGCACACCGAGGCGTGTGACTGTCGAATGGGCGAAACTCGCCAACGCCACGTCTCGGGCTCTCATGCTCGCGAACCGCCTCGAGGAAGCCGTGTCGATCGCCGACGAGGTGCTGATCGCTACGGAGGAACTCGGGGAGATCGCCCTTGGCATCGACGCACTCATCAACAAGGGGACTGCGCTTGCCAACAGTCGCCACTGGCTAGAGGGTACGGCCATCCTCCGTGGAGCGGGCGAGATGGCGAGAGTTCATGAGCTCCTGGGGTTGGTCGCTCGTGCAGCGAACAACGTCGGTGCAACAGCGGCTGCCGATGACCAGCGTTCGTTGATCCCCGACTCATACTTGGAGACGCTCGAACGGCTCGGCGACAAGGACCTGCTCGTTCGAGCGCGATTCTTCGGAGGCCTGAGTTTCATTGGGCACGGCAGATATGACGAAGCGATCGCGCTGGCCACTGTTGAGGACGAACGTGAGACGAGTTCTTTCTGGCTGGACTGGTTCCAGTACGCGCGAGGTCGCGCAGAGTTGTTGCGGGATGGTTTCGATCAGGGCCGTCTCGATGACGCGCGCTCGGTCTTGATCAAGTATGAGTCGACAGATGATCCGCAGCTGTTTGACGCCATCAGAGAAGCCCAGCTTGCGATAGCGTTCGATGCCCGGGAGTACGATCGGGTTGTGGAACTGGCGGTGGAAGGGTCTGGTTCAACTTTCTACCGGTACCCGATGGACGTCGAGATTGGTCTGGCGGCCGCAGCATGGACGGGACGAACTGACGATCTCGCTGTGCTCGCTTCCCGTCTCGAGGGCGCCCCGAAGGGCAGAGCTACCAGTGGGCTTGTTCTCTTCGCGGAAGCGCTCGGTTATGCGCTCGCCGGTCGGTTGGACGAGGCGACTTCACCGTACCGTGAAGCGAGGGCGTTGTGGGAAGAGGCCGGAGCTCCCGCCACGCTTGCGATATTTCAGGCGGTCCTCGCGAAGGCCTCTGGGCCCGAGACATCGCTCGGCGCCGAGGCAGGCATGGCTGCCTACCTATGGTTCTCTGCTACTCAAAGCCAACTGTACCTCGACCTCTTCGCAGAGGTGTTCCCTGTCGGGACCGAGAACGTCGCCGACCTCGCCGGATAGACGGCTGGCGTCCAGGAACGAAACATGATTCGTTGTGGGACGCCAGATTCTCTGCAGGTCAGCCAGCGAGGAAGGTCGCGAGGTCTTCTGCGGTGTTGTCCTGTCCCGCGATGAAGGCCTCTACGTTGTCGTGTGCCACGCTGTCGTGGTACTGCACAGATGGGCTCTTCATGAAGTACGAAGAGGGTGCAAGAAGCGGTCCGCTCATGTTGCGATCCATCGCGATCTTCGCGCAACGGACGGCATCGATGATGACACCGGCCGAGTTCGGCGAGTCCCAGACTTCGAGCTTCATCTCGACGTTGAGGGGAACATCACCAAACGACGTGCCCTCGAGCCGGATGTAGGCCCACTTGCGGTCCGTGAGCCATGGAACGTGATCGGACGGACCGATGTGCACGCTCTCGGAGTTGATCTTGTCCTCGATCTGGCTGGTAACGGACTGTGTCTTGGAGATCTTCTTCGAGATGAGGCGTTCCCTCTCCAACATGTTCATGAAGTCCATGTTGCCGCCGAAGTTCAACTGGTACGTGTTGTCGATGTGCACGCCGCGGTCCTCGAATAGACGAGCGAGCTGGCGATGGACGATCGTTGCACCGACCTGTGACTTGATGTCGTCACCGATGATCGGAAGCCCTGCATCGACGAACTTCTGTGCCCACTCGGGGTCGGACGCGATGAACACGGGAATCGCGTTCACGAAGCCGACACCAGCATCGAGCGCTGCCTGTGCGTAGAACTTGGTCGCCTCTTCAGATCCAACGGGGAGGTACGACACGAGGACGTCCGCCTGGGAATCCTTGAGCGCAGCGACCACATCGACGGGAGACGTGGGAGATTCCTCGACCTGGTCGACGTAGTACTTGCCAAGACCGTCGAGTGTTGGACCGCGCAGAACTTCGACACCGAGATCGCCAACTTCGGCGAACTGGATCGTGTTGTTCTGGCCACCCCACATCGCCTTCGCGATGTCCTGGCCGACCTTCGTGGAATCGACATCGAACGCGGCAACGAACTCGACATCACCGATGTGGTAGCCACCGAGGTCGACGTGCATGAGGCCAGGGACCTTGAGGTCCTTGTCTGCGTCCTTGTAGTACTCGACGCCCTGGATGAGCGAGTTTGCGCAGTTGCCGAGACCTGCGATCGCTACACGTACTGTGGACATGCGTCCTCCTGCTTCCTAGTTCGCTGAGGCAACGCCACGTTCGGCTGCGACGAGTCCGTCGAGCCAGGCGATGTCAGATTCTGTGGACCGCATGGCGTGCTCCATGAGCGCAAGCCGGTAGCGGTCCTGGTCCTGTGAGTTCGAGCGCGCATCGATGAGGATCTCGCGCGACGATCTGAGATTGGTCGATAGTTTGGTCCGACGTCCTTCAAGTACCTGCACCCTGTGTTCGCGCGGGAGGTGGCCGAGGAAAGCGAGGCGGATCTGGAAGGCCCGCTCTGTCTCCGAGGCATCGGGGTCGGCCTGGAGGAGCGAATCGAAGATTGCCCGTCCCTCATCGGTGACCTGATACGCCTTACGGCGACCGGTCCCGCTGACAGCCTCGATCGCTCCCCGCTTCTCGAGACGACGCAGCGCCGGATACAACGAGCCGAAGGACACCTTCCAGAAACCGAGTTCAGCCAGGGCGCGCTTGAGTTCGTACCCGTGGCGGGCACGCTCCATCAAGAGTCCAAGAACGGCGAAATCGAGCACGATCAATCCTTCTATATCGTTTCGATACATCATTCTATATCGAATCGATATAGAACGTCAACAGCGTGTTGCCAGGGTGAATCAAGGAGTGCGACACGAAGTCGTTCTGCACAGGCATCGGCTGTGGGCTGGTCTGCCGTCTGCTGTCAGCTGTGAGCCGTCTGCTGTCTGCTGTCTGCTTCTAGCTCAGCCCGACGACGTTGCCGTCTTCGTCGATGTC
>JAMBLJ010000115.1 GCA_023336815.1 Actinomycetes bacterium | reverse complement strand
GGAGAACTCCTCCGCCACCTAACACTTGACCCCACCCGCAACTACCAACCACAAGACAAAGAACACAAGAAAACCCCCAAACCGTAGGTTCAGACGTTTCCGATGTCGCGCGACATCACACCCGTGGGCCCGGTGGGACTCGAACCCACACGCTTCGGATTAAAAGTCCGCTGCTCTGCCATTGGAGCTACAGGCCCGTGCGGGTCGGAAGTGTAGAGGCCTGAAGCGGCGTTCTGGTGTGGTGCAACCGCATCCGTGGTGTGTGTTGGCCGGTAGCCTTTCGGCGAGACGCGCGTCTTCGAGATCGGGGGATCATCGTGGTGAAAAGAATGAGACCGCTTTATGCGGTCTGGGTGCTGTTCGCCTTCGGTGCAGGTGCGCTCGTAGTTGCACCGCGTATGCTGAAGCGTGCGTTTGCGCCTCCTCAACGTTCGACCGACACGGTGCCTTCGGATCTCGGGCTTTCCTATGAAACTATTTGGTTGACGAGCAGGAACGACACACGTCTTCACGCGTGGTGGATACCAGTCGATGGTATCGCCCCTGTTGTCATCGTTCTCCATGGCTGGGGCGGCAACTCTTCCCTCATGCTTCCCCTAGCGCGTCACATCTACGGCGGTGGCTTCCATGCCCTTTTCGTCGATGCGCGCAACCACGGCTTGTCGGAGCACGACTCGTTCTCGTCGATGCCGCGTTTCGCGGAAGATCTTGAGGTAGCGATCTCATGGGCGCAGCAAAGGGATGATGTCTCGACGATCGGAGTGCTCGGCCATTCGGTAGGTGCCGGCGCGTCCATCTTGAGTGCCTCGAACGGGTCCTCGATCGATGCCCTTGTCTCGGTATCGTCGTTCGCGCACCCTGGCGAGGTCATGCGCGAACAGATGAAGATTCCAAGGCCGATCCTTGTGGTGCTTCTGGAGGTTGTGCAACGCACGATCGGATACCGGTTCGATGACTTCGCGCCGAGGGTCAGAGTGGGCATGGTTGATGTCCCATTGCTTCTTGTTCACGGAGATGCAGACGACGTCGTCCCGGTGAGCAATCTCTACGAGATCGCAGAGGCGCACGGAACGGCTGAGGTTGTGATCGTCCCTGGCGGGGGACACAGCGACCTTGCACCGTTCGAACCGTATGTGGCTGACATCGTTGCCTTCTTCGATACGAATCTTTCCCGAAGCGTGGTCGCCCCGGACGTATGAGGGCACGCGGACGGCGATAACTACAGACGCCTCGGTCAGCTCTCGATGTCGAGTGCTCTTGCTATGCGTTGTCGGGCTTCATTGGGCAATTCGAGCATGCCGTGCTCCTTGTAGAGCTTCGTGACGCCTTCGAGTTCGTTGACCTCGATCGTGCACTGCTGACAGGTTGCTAGGTGCACAGCTGCTTGCTCCTCCTGGGATGTCGTGAGGGAGCCATCGAGAAATTCGGGAAGAAGGAGATCGAGGTCGTCACATGTCATCGTCATTCGAGGTACTCCTTGAGCTGGACACGGAGCGCTTCGCGGGCACGTGCTAGGCGCATCTTGACGGCTGACTCAGAGATCTCGAGAACGCCCGCAACGTCCTTGGTTGAGAGTCCCTGGATGTCGCGAAGCGTGAACGTTGCGCGTACGGGTTCGGAGAGTTCAGCCATTGCTGCGTCGAGCCGTGCGAGAAGATCCTGGGTCATCACGGACTCCTCAACGGACTCACGGGCAGGGAGCGTTGCGAACGTAGCGCTCTCGGGATCGGTCACCTCGTCCCTGCGACGTCGGGAGATCGCGATCGCTTCGCGATACCCGATCCTGTAGATCCAGCCAGCTATGGGACCTTCTCCGCGATAGGACGGCAATGACCGAATCACCTTGATGAACGTCTCCTGGACAACGTCCTCGGCGAGGTGACTGTCCCTCAGGATTCGGTAGCCCAGCGTGTAGGTCGCATTTGCAAAGGCATCGAACAACTCGGAGACAGTTCGGGGTTGGTCCGTTGTGTCCTTGGTTGTTTGCATGGATCTTCAGTGTATTGCATCGTATGGTGACGGGGGTCACCTGACCATCATGCGCAGTGCTGGGAACATTGATAGTGGTATGTCACACGATCCTCCGAAGGGGAAGGAACCTTCCTGTCGATTCGCTGTACTTGCGATACCCGGGGAACGAGTCGACGAGGTGCATCTCCTCCCATCGAGACTTGACAGAGAACAGGCCGATAAGAGCGACGGTCATGATGACCACCAGCAGGCTGCCTGACCGTACCGAAAGGCCGATGCAGAGGATGATGACCGCGCTGTACATGGGGTGGCGTGCCGCGACGTATGGCCCCTTTGTCACGAGATCTATCGATCCGTTCGGCAGTGGGGAGGGCGTCAAACCCTTCTTGAGGAACGACGCAGACCACACACCGAGTGCGATGCCTGCCGCGATCAACGTGTTAGCGATCGTCATCGCACCTGCACCAGAGATCCATGTGGCGTTGCGAGGGAGCATCACGATGGCGCCAAGAAGTAGCACTTGCGCGCCGACGAAGGACCACGCGATGGACCTATCTCGTCGGTGACGGTTCTGCATGGGCAACGTGCTCATGTTCGGCGTGTTGTTGACGGAGGGACCATGACCACCATGTCGACCGAGAGTAAGGCTGTGCGGGTAGCCCTTGCTCGTTCGTGGATAGGGCGTTGCGTGCATGGGAGATGTGCGCAACGTTGGGCACCCTTCGTAGTTGACGACGTGGTGGTCATGGTCGGACCAGATCCCATAGTGCGAAAGATGCGGCTCCAGCGGCCGGCGCCCAGAGGATGGGCTCGCCGAGAAGAACTGCTGCAGCAGCGAAAGTCGCCGCGACCGACAGTCGCAGCACGCGGTCTGTGGACGAGATGGATCGACGGCTCCGCTCACCGGTGCTGGCCGATGCGAAGAGGCTCTCGATGTCGGATCTCGATCGGGACCCCACGTACCGTCCGACTACCCGGTCGTCGTGGATGGCGACGATCGTCGGTACACCCTTAATTCCATAGCTTGCGGCGACGTCCGGGTGCTGTGTTGCATCGATCTCACGAAATGCAACGGTTCCCTCGAATGTTTCGGCAACTTCGGTCGCTGTCGGCCGCACTACCCGACATACTGAGCAGTGAGGCGCTGTGAAGAACAGCACTTCGGTGTCGTGCGACCGTGTTGTCATGAGGTTCCGCCATTCCTGTGGTCTAGACGGTTGCGTTCGTATCCGCTTTCGTGCCTGTACGGAGGATCGAATAGATGGGGCACCAGCCAACAAGACCGGTCACGAGCGGGATGAGTCCAACCGCTGCCATGATGTATCCGCCGGTCCCGCCCACTGCGGCGAGTCCCCCGATGATGAGCGCTACGCCGAGGACGACTCGTGCGATTCGGTCCCAGCTTGCTTCGTTGCCTTTCATGGTGACCTCTCCTTGGTGTGTGTCAGGGTCGTACGAAAGGAATGACGCGTCCCGAGAGCGATAGGTCACAAATGGAGCTCACAGTTTTCAGCTCACAGTTGACAGGGTCCCGAATCAGTCCGTAGTCGCTGATCCTCTTGGGACTCGAGACCGAAGAAGGGGTCCTCTGCCTCGGCAGAGGACCCCTTCTTCGGTTGTGGTAGTTAGATTCCGGCTGGTTCTGGTTTGGGGGCGCTGTCGACGAGCACGTGGTACGTGTCCTCTTCTGTGCCCTTTCCTACCCAGAACATCCCAACGCCCAGGAGCATGATCGTCAAACCGAGGCCAAAGATCAGTGCGCTGAGGCCTTGGCCCAGCTGAAGGGCGGATGCCGTGACGGTTCCAACGCCGAGCTCACCGAAGAGACCGTGGGCCGTTCCGGACCATGCCTGTGAGCGTGCGGGACCCTCGATCGGATGGCTACGGTCGAAGTCGGTCCAGTAGCCGCCGAGTTCGCCACGATCCCCGACCTCTCGCACAGAGAGCTCGTATTCACCCGCTGGGAACAGCTCATCGTTGTATTCCACATCTTCTGCGAGTACCACGGTTTGCGTGCTGTGGAGGGTGTGATATCCGACAGTTGCCATTTGGAACATGTATTCGGACGCTGTGTTGACAAGTGGATCGTTCGGGTCGAGTTCGGAGTCCTTTACGGAGAAGCCCCATTCGTTGACGAGGAGATCCATGATGGCGTCTGCGCCCTCTGTCTGCCCGCGGTCGATGAGTTGACCGTCCTCGTTGTAGCTCAGCGTCACGTTCTGTGCCTCGCTGAACGCTTGGAGCGAGGCGCTACCTGCTTGTACTTGCGTGAAGGCGAATACGCCAACAGCGGCGAATACGACGCCAACAACTGTCATCACGATCCCGAGTTTTCGGAGCCGATCAGTCATGGTCTTTCCCTTTCGTTGATTAGTTTGTGAAATAATTCACAAACTGTTGGTTTAACTGCTTTCATTTTACCGCACTCTCCTTCTAATGTATAGTCAATGAGTAAGGAATTCACTAATTGTGTGGATCTTCACAGAAGTGGAGGGTCCTCGATCGGAAAAGAGCCCCCGGTTCCCCAGGGGCCCTCTCCTTTGCGCGTCGCTGAATCAGGCAGCGATGTCTGTTGGCACGTTTCGATCAGCAACGGCCGGCGGTTCGATGAGCTTCGCCACGAACCGTCGTCCTGCCATCACTGACACCACGACCCCTACGACGATCGCCGTGGCGAATCCAACGCTCGGGCCGACCGGCGCCGACCAGATCAGCGTTGCGATCCTGTTGGCGATCAGCCATGTGACCTGGAGAGCGATGAGTCCCACCCCTACTCCAAGGGCTCGTGCCGATACGAGATCTGCCCGGTGCGGCTTCGTCATCAGCTGTGGAACAGCTCGAAGAACGGCGGGAACATACCCAGTGCACCGAGGAGGCCAAGACCCAGACCGATGTAGAACATCTTCTTGAGGTCTACGTCCTTGTCCTTCCAAACGAAGTACAGCACAGCCCAGCTGACCAGCCAGATGATGACAGCGACGGTGCTCTTGCCCGCAAGCGGGCCTACACCCTGTCCCCATTCCCACCATGCAAGGAAACTCTTCAACGAAGCGCTGATCACTGCGCCCGTTGTGAAGAATCCGAGCATGAAGATGCCGATTCCTGCCGAGAGCATCGCTGCCGCGGCCGGCCCATCGGGTTTGTCGACGAGATTGAGGCCAGCAAGTTCGGGAGCGACCTCGACATCGTGTTTCGTATCTGTTGCGAATCTGGTATTCATGATGTGTCTCCTTTCCGCATCAGACGATCGGCGCGACCTTGTTGAGGAAGGCACCAAATGCTCCTCCAACAACTGCCGCTGCGAATGCGCCAACGAACATGACGATCACTGCTGCACGTAGCCACGGCCTGGCGATGAGGCGCGGTCCGTAGTAGGCGATCAGGAAGGCGGCAGCGGTCGCGAGGATCGGTGCAGCCCACGTCACGTGTTCTTTCCATTCCATACCAAAGGCATGCCACGTCTCGGTGCTTCCGCTCACGTTCGACTTGAGGAAGTCACGTGGTGAACACGATGTGTTCGGCAGGATCGCATCGACACAACCCGCGTAGGCGTCCTCGCCGACGGGTGCAAGTTTGACGCGATACCAAGGATACACGATCCAAGTACCTGTGATGACCGCGGCCCAAGATGCTGCCGCCATCACCCATGCGCCTACGTAGAGACGCCCCATTCTTTCCTTGATACCCGCAGTCGTCATGAAACCAGGCCGAAGACTCCATAGTCCAGCCAGGCCACCGGCGAAGGCGAGTAGGAACAACGTTCCGAGGATGAGCCCGTGAATCACGGCCCACATCTCTCTTGAGTTGAATTCCATCAACCCCTCCCTTCAGTGTCACTCAAATCATTTGTGAGGAGTTTCACAAATGATTACTTATGTACTCAGCAATTACAGATATGAATCGAAAAAGATGTCGAGTTCACAACTAAGGAATTGAGCTTACGGCCTCAGCAGTGTTCGAAGAGCTGACAGAATGTGGCTCAGCCCAGAGAAAAGTCGGCGATGGATCTGGCGTGGATCGCTGCTGATGGAAAGAATGGCACCGGTACATCACCCTGGTCGATCAGGAGTTCGATCTCCGTGCAACCTGCCACTACACCCTCGGCGCCTCGATCGATGAGAACTGCAACGGCCTCTCGATACTGGGCCTTCGAACTGTCTCGAACCTCGCCACGAACGAGTTCTTCGAATATGACCGTGTTGATCATCGTACGATCCGTTTCATCGGGTACGATCGTCGTGAGTCCATGTGACCCAAGACGCTCAACGTAGAACGCCTGCTCCATCGTGTACCGCGTACCCAAAACAGCGACCGTGTTGATGCCGACCGACGTGATCTCGACTGCTGTGGCGTCTGCGATGTGGATGAGCGGAACCCCGATCGCCATCTCGACAACATCCGCAACCTTGTGCATGGTGTTCGTACAGATCGCGATCGCTTCGGCACCAGCCCGTTCGAGATGTCGAGCATCCGTTGCGAGTCGGTCTCCTGCTGCATCCCAGTCGCCCGCTTCTTGCATCTCTTCGATCTCGGCGAAGTTGTAGGACCGGATGATCAGGTCGGCTGAGCTTGTACCGCCGAGCTGTTGACGGACCTCAGTGTTGATGATCTTTTCGTACTCGATCGAGGATTCCCAACTCATCCCTCCGATCAGACCAATCGTCTTCATCGAGATTCCTCGAACACGCTACCGAGATGCGTCTCGCCTCGGAGCTCGGCGAGTTCGATCTGACGTTGACGCTCTTCGAACCGTGATTCTCGTTCGGGTGTCAGGTCGTCTGCGCATCCGTGACAACAGATACCTCTTCGGTAGCGTCCGTTCTGTCTTTGCTTGTCGCCGATCACGTGGTTGCAGCCTGGACATACCTCGAGATCTCCAGCGACCAGACCGTGACCAACAGACACTCTTCTGTCGAACACGTAGCATTCCCCGTTCCACAGACTCGACCCCTCGTCGGCGGCTTCGAGATACTTCAAGATGCCACCTTCGAGTTGGTACACCTCGTTGTAGCCGTTCTCCAGCAGGTACGCGGTTGCCTTCTCACACCGAATACCACCGGTGCAGAACATGGCTAGCCGCTTGCCCTTGAGTTCAGAGTGCTCGTCAATCCATGCCGGTAGGTCACGGAATGACCCGGTCGCGGGATTGATCGCCCCTGCGAAGGTTCCAATCGCGACCTCGTAGTCGTTGCGTGTGTCGATGACCACCGTATCCGGGTCTGAGATGAGCGCGTTCCATTCCCCAACAGGGACGCGACTGGCAGTTCTGCCTGCCGTATCAACCACTCCGACACCGAGCGTGACGATCTCCTTCTTGAGGCGCACCTTCAACCGGTAGAAGGGGTCTGATTCCGCTGTTGCCATCTTGGCCTCGAGGTTCATGAATCGGGCATCGGCTCTGAGGTATTCGACAACGGCGTCAACCCCCTTCTGAGACCCGGCGATCGTTCCGTTGATTCCCTCCGGAGCGATGAGGACCGTACCCCTGATGTTCCGCTCCCGGCAGAAGGTGCGAAGGGCGTCGGCGACGGCACGGGGATTCTCGAGCTGAACGAAGAGATAGAAGGCAGCGATGTGGAACATGGCTAACAGTGTACGAACCTACCTGAGTTCGTCAGTACCGGCTGCGGTCTTTCGCTCGTCGATGGCGGTCTCGGTGTCCCAAACGCGGTCAGCCCACCAGGAAAAGCCGAGTGCGACCACACCAGCCCCCACCGCCGACAAAGCGAACGGCGTGATCGTCCCATCGAACGCCCGATCGATGAACGAGCCGAGCACGGATCCGCCAAGGATCGATATGGCTCCGATCAACGCCGAAGCTGTACCCGCAACCGCACCCATCGGTATGAGTGCCGCAGCGTTGAGGTTCGGAATCAGCAGTGCATGAACGACGAGCAGGGGTGCAAGCATGACGATGAATACCGTCAGCGGCGGACGACCGTCTGTGGCGAGCGCCATGATCGCAAAGGCGACGGCGACGATCAGAAAACCTGAGAAGGCGATTCGGAGAAGCGTCCGCAAACTCAGCCAGTTGAGGAGCACATTGTTGATGAGCACGCCGATACCGAGCAGCGCAGCGAAACCAGAAAAGATGAGCGGGAACCACTCGCCTTTGTCGAACACGTCACCAATGAGTAGCTCCGACGATGCGAGGTAGGAGGCAAAGAATCCGAAAACTGCCGTTTGGGCCAGGGTGTATCCCATGGTGAGCCTGTTTCTGAGAACGAACAGGACTGCGACACCAAGCTGGTGCGCGTCGAGCGACATCCGCCGATCGGCTGGCAGCGTCTCAGGGAGACCGGTGTTCAACAAGAGTACGGCGACACCGGAAACCGCGATCAGCGCGTAGATCAGTCGCCAGTCGCCCAAAGCGAGGACCCCTGCACCGATGATCGGGGCGACAAGGGGCACAAGGAGAAAGATCGCCATCACGTACGACATCATCTTCGCCATCCGGTGGCCTTCGTAGATATCTCGTACCGCCGACAGGGCTACGACCCGTGCGCCCGAAGCCCCGATTCCGGCAAGGAAACTCGTGAAGTACAGCATCGAAAGGTTCGGTGTCAACGCTGACCCGACAGCACCGGCGACATAGACGCTTATGCCTGCGTACAGGATGACCTTGCGACCAAGGGCGTCGGACAGAGGACCCCAGGCAAGTTGACCGAGCGCAAGACCCGTAAGGGAGAATGTGATGACCGGGGCGATAGCGCTCGAGTCAGCGGCTAGACCGAAGTCGGTACGCATCTGAGCGAACGCTGGAAGCGTCATGTCGATGGCAAGCGCTGCTAGTGCCATGGTCATCGAGATCGTGACGATGAAGCGACGGCGCGCGATCGGAAGTTCTGTTTCTTGGGTCGGCATGTCCATCGGAACCCTCACGAATCGGCTGGAGCGGAGACCGGGTCAGATGGTCTCTTCACCGGTTGCCACAGGGTATCCGGCTGTGGACCAGTCGCTCCATGACCCAACGTACAGGTCCACATCATCCATTCCCGCAATGGCCATGGCCAGGATGTTGTGGCACGCCGTGACGCCACTCCCGCAATGCGACATCACATGTGTTCCTGCTGTGATTCCTGCCGACGCGAAGGAATCCTGGAGTTCGTCACTCGATCGGAAGGTGAGGTCCTCGTTCAGATTGAGTGTCATCGGCACGGATCGGGCACCCGGAATGTGACCAGCCGAAGAATCTATTGGTTCCTCGTCGCCGCGGAATCGCTCTGCGCTGCGAGCATCGATGACCACGATCGCGGGATCCCGATCGCGAACCTGGTCTCTCGTCACCGTGCGCATCCACGGCCGTGTTGGATACGATCGACGGGCGAGAGGGCTATTCTCGGTTGAGATTGCTCCTGACCGTTGTATCCACGCCTGAATCCCGCCATCGAGAACGTACACACCGGGGTGACCCTGGTTCACGAGCATCCACCAGAGTCGTGCAGCGATGGCACCGCCACGGTCGTCGTACGCCACAACGACTGATGTCGGCGAGATGCCGAGCGATGTGCAGGTGTCTTCGAATGCCACGGGTGTCGGTAGAGGGTGACGACCCTGCCCTGAAGGTCCGGAGAGGTCGTCGTCGAGCGATGCATATCGGGCGCCGGGAATGTGTCCCTCCCGGAAGGCGTTCCTGCCACCGGCCGGATCGTCGAGGTACCAGCGACAATCGACGATGACGGTACCGGGGTTGTCGATCAGCTCCTCCAGTCTCTCCGCTGACATGATCGTTCCTGGTTGATCGGGTGTGTGTGCTGGTGGGGCCATGGATGAGAACCTACTCGTTCTGTAGGCTGTGACGATGACGACCGTCCACCTGATCGATGGAACATACGAACTCTTTCGTTCGCATTTCGGAGCTCCCCCTCGCCAAACCCCCGATGGATGGGAGATCGGAGCGGTTCATGGCATCGTGTCATCAACGCTGGCTCTCCTTGCAGAGGATGGTGTGACACACGTTGGGGTCGCTTTCGACTCGGTCATCGAGTCATTCAGAAACGACATGTTCGACGGGTACAAGACCGGAGAGGGCACGCCACCCGAGCTCTATGCACAGTTCCCGGTGGCAGAGCGTGCAATGGAGGCGCTTGGCGTCGCTGTATGGTCGATGATCGAGCAAGAGGCAGACGACGGGCTTGCCGCTGCAGCTGTCAAATACGCACCGGATGTCGACCGCGTCGTGATCATGAGTCCCGACAAGGACATGGCACAGCTGTACGGCGATCCGAAGATCGTCGGGTTCGACCGACGTAAGGCCGCGTTCATGGATACAGCAGGAGTCTGGGAGAAGTTTGGTGTGGCCCCTCAGTCGATCCCGGACTATCTGGCACTCGTCGGTGATACCGCCGATGGCATCCCAGGGCTTCCCGGATGGGGAGCGAAGTCGACAGCTGCCGTGCTTTCGAGATTCGTTCACCTCGACGAGATCCCTGCGTCTGAAGGAGCCTGGGGTGTCAAGGTTCGCGGCGGCGCGAAGCTCGCCGTGACGCTGCAAGAGCGTATGACCGATGCTCTCCTTTATCGCGATCTTGCAACGTTGCGTAGCGACGCCGATATCCCGCAATCGCTCGAGGATCTTGCGTGGAAGGGTGTCCATCGAACTGAGTACCAAGCGCTGTGTGATGAACTTGGCTTTGGCAGCGTCAAGAGCCGACCCACACGCTGGTCGAAGGACTAGGTTCTCAGCAGACAGCCTCGAAGGCGTGCGATCGGCACCCAAGCGGTAGGGACGATCTTCAGGCTGGCGGACGGTTCTCTCGTCACGGAGTGAGTGGGCTCCATGAGGTGGGGGAGTTGTCGTCCGCTGCGTCTCGGGGTGTTGTGACGAAGACGAATTCCGGACATGCCGTGCTGCCGTGCTCGGCATAGTCCAACCCAAGCGCCTCCGCCGCCGGTGTCACTCGGATCCCCATGGTGAGGTCGATGATCTTGAAGACCAGAAAGCTCGTCCCGAACGTCCAGGAGATGATCGCCACAGCTCCGACGATCTGAGTGCCCACAGCTGCGTCTGCGCTGAAGAGTCCAACAGCCAGGACACCCCATATGCCCGCCGAGCCGTGGACGGAGATCGCACCGACCGGATCATCCAGCCCCATTTGCTCGAGGCCGATCACGGACAGGACCATGATCACTCCTGCAACGGCCCCAGTAACTATCGACATGCCGAACGAGAGACTCGCTGCGCCAGCCGTAACGCTCACGAGTCCTGCGAGGACGCCGTTGAGCGTGAACCCCACGTCGGGCTTCCCCTTCAGCATCCACGACAGTGTCATCGCAGTGACAGCGCCCCCACAGGCAGCGAGTGTTGTCGTGACTGCGGGTGTTGCTATGTCCTGACCTACCGCGGCGAGCGTCGATCCGGCGTTGAAGCCGTACCAACCGAACCAGAGGATGAACACTCCGAGTGCGCCGAGTGTCACTGAATGGCCGGGGATTGCTCGGGGTTTGCCGTCGGCTCCGTACTTGCCGATCCTCGGACCTACGACCAGAACGCCGGCGAGTGCGGCTACACCGCCAACGAGATGAACCACACCCGAGCCGGCGAAGTCGAAGAATCCGATCGACGCGAGCCAACCCCCTCCCCATACCCAGTGCGTGACCACCGGATAGATGAGTCCTGTGACGAAAGGCGTGTAGACGAGGTAGGCAGAGAACTTGACCCGGCCTGCGACTGCTCCCGAGATGATGGTCGCTGCCGTCGCCGCAAAGACAACCTGAAAGAACCAAACACCAGCGTGAGACTGATCACTGAAGAAGAACGTGTCGCCGAATCCTATGAATCCGCCGATGGTCGAACCTCCGTATGCAAGGGCGAAACCAAATGCCCAATAGACAAGGGCACCGAGCGAGAAGTCCATGAGATTCTTCATGATGATGTTCCCTGCGTTCTTCGCCCTCGTAAAGCCAGCTTCGACCAGAGCGAATCCCGCCTGCATGAACATGACCAGCGCCGCTGCGACCAACATCCAAATTGAGTCGACCGCAGTCGCTATATCACCAAGCGATGTCTCGCTCTGTGCGACTGCCGCCGCTCCAAACGGCGCCGTGACCAAATATGCAACAAGTGCGATTCCCGTCATGAGTCGGTGCTTCATGTTCCTCCTGTCGTGTGGCATGAGACAAGGTACGAACGTGATGTTTCGCCGCGGTGAACCGGGCGTTACAACTCAAGGACGGGTTCATTGCAGGAGTGTTTCGACGATAGGGCGCTGGTATACCTGGTAATTCGCAGCCGCCAGTCGCTGAGCTGATTGTGGCGGGTCACGCAGTTGTCGTGCTGCATCTCCGACCAGGAACGGGAGCCACGACTGCATCGCCATAGAGCGCGACATCCTGCTGAACTGTCAGGGTGGCAATCATCGATGTCGAGAATCTGGCCAAGTCGTATGGAGACGTACACGCCGTGCGTGGTATCGATTTCCATGTCGAGCAGGGGGAGATCTTTGCGCTGCTCGGTCCGAATGGTGCAGGCAAATCGACGACGGTTGAGATCCTGGAGGGCCATAGAGCCCGAACATCAGGATCCGTATCCGTCCTTGGATATGACCCCACCGAGCGAGATCGTGCCTACCGAGAGCGAATCGGCATCGTGCTCCAGGAGACGGCGGTCGAAGATCAGCTCTCGGTCAAGGAAGCGATCGACATCTACGGATCCATGTACCCGAAGCACCGTGCGACGGGCGAACTCATCGAGATCGTTGGTTTGGAAGCCAAGACGGATGCCAGGATCAAGACGTTGTCAGGCGGCCAGCGTCGCCGTCTCGAACTGGCGCTCGGCATCGTCGGAGATCCCGATCTGATCTTTCTCGACGAACCGACAACGGGGTTCGATCCGTCCGCCAGACGTCAGGCGTGGACGATCGTCGAGAACCTCGCATCCCTTGGCAAGACGATCCTGCTGACAACGCACTACATGGATGAGGCACAGCATCTTGCGAACCGTGTTGCGGTCATGGCTGACGGGTTGATCGTCGCAGAGGGAACACCAGAATCGCTCGGCGATCGGCAATCGAAAAAGACGGTCATCACGTTCGTTGCTGTTGGTGTCTCCACCGACAGTCTCGGCCTCGCTGATGTTTCGACAGGTGATAACGGTCGGATCGTGATCTCGAGTGATGAGCCGACGAGGGATCTTCACACGATCACGGGGTGGGCGATCTCTGCGGGTGTTGAACTGACCGACCTGTCGGTCACGCGGCCGTCGCTCGAAGATGTATATCTCGAACTGACGGGGTCGAACGATGAGTGACCGTCAGTCGAATGTGGCCCTGCTCGGTACCCAGGTCGGGTATCAGAACAAGGTCTTCTTCCGGACACCAATAGCAGCCTTCTTTACGATTTTCTTCCCCTTGATGATCTTCGTCGTGTTCTCTCTTGTATTCGGAAACCAATACATCGAGGAACTCGGTGTCACGACTGCTCAGTACTTTGCGCCTGCAATGGCGGTATTCGCTGCCGTGTCAGCCTCATACACCAACATCGCAACCACAACGGCCTATCAGCGTGATATGGGGATCCTGAAACGGATCAGGGGTACCCCGCTTCCGGCATCCGTCTACATGGGAGGCAAGATCGTGAGTGCCGTGCTCATTGCCGCGCTGTCTGTGGTGATCATGATGGGAATCGGCATCCTCTTTTACGGAGTCGAGGTGTATGCCCGAACGTTGCCAGCGGCGATCGTGACGTTCCTCATCGGCGTCGGCACGTTCTCTGCGCTCGGTCTGCTCGTCGCGGCACTTGTACCAACCGGCGAAAGTGCGACAGCGGTGACGAATGCAACGCTGCTCCCTCTCGCGTTCATCAGCGGTGTGTTCCTCCCACCGTCGGATGATGCCCCAGTCTGGCTCGAGACTGTCGCCAACATCTTTCCTCTGAAGCACTTCGTCGAACCTTTCTCGACGGCCTTCAACCCGACGTACACAGGCAGCGGATGGAACTGGGCGAGTCTGACGTACCTCCTCGCTTGGGGGATCGGCGCAACCATCCTGGCCACGCGGCTCTTCAAGTGGGAACCTTCGACCGGTTCCGGGTCACGCCGACGACGCAGGCGAGCAACAGAACCATCATGAGCGGATGGAGCGGAGTCGTCCGGTCCGCGACGAGGGATGATGTCGTCTCGATCAACACGATCTACAACAGCTACATCATCGACTCACATGTCTCGTTCGATACCGATCCATGGTCGATCGACGACCGACTGGCCTGGTTCGATCAGCACACACGCGACGGGTTCCCCATTCTGGTCGCTGAAGATGATGAGGTGATCGGTGCCGCGTGGGCCGGTCCTTGGCGGCACAAACCCGCATATCAACGCTCGGTCGAAACAACGATCATCCTCGCAGGTGGTTCCCATGGGGCGGGAGTGGGGACGAGACTGTACGGTGCGTTGATCGATGAGCTTGTCAGCCGTGGCATTCACCGCTGCTACGCGATCGTTGCATTACCAAACGATGTTTCGATCGCTCTGCATCACAAACTCGGCTTCGGTACGATCGGCACCCTCGACGAGGTTGGGTACAAGGACGGAACGTACATCTCGACGATGCTCCTCGAACTCCGGCTGGATTCCTGAACGTCCGTTTCTGGTTGGCCTACCATCGCACCATGTCGTCAGATCAAACACCGAGCGGTACGTTCTCCGATCCGCCGGCCCTGACTCTGTGGAACAGGGTCAGAGAGCGAGAAGAGTGGACCGACGAAGAACGACAGCACATCCTTGACGACCTGTTCCCCGAGGACCACAACGTTGTCCACTACGTCAAGCGGTTCGCGGCGCTCCTTATCCTTTCGACCACCATTGCGGCGTTCGGTCTTGTCGCGAACTCCGCGGCTGTGGTGATCGGAGCCATGCTTGTCGCTCCTCTCATGACACCGATGCTCGCTCTTGCCGCATCGCTTGTATATGGCGAGATGAGGCGATTCATGGGATCCGTTGCCCTCATCGTCGTCGGAACCGGTGCTGCGATCGTTGTTGGGTGGTTGGTTGCCTTCTTCGCGAGCGGAAGTTTGACCGCTACCGCTCTCGACTCCGAAATCCTTGCTCGAACATCGCCGAGTTTGCTCGACCTCGGCATCGCGATCGCTGCAGGTCTTGCTGGCGGTTACGTCTTGACACACAAGGGGTCCGGTTCGTCGCTTCCAGGTGTTGCGATCGCCGTAGCGCTCGTTCCTCCGCTTGCAACCGTCGGTGTGACCCTCAATCTTGGATCGACTGATCTCGCATCCGGTGCTCTCTTGCTGTACACAACCAACCTGATCGCGATCGTCCTTTCTGCCTCGGTTGTGATGATGGCGAGCGGGTTTGTCCCAGATCATGTCCGATTGATCGCAAAAGGGCGGTTCGGCGTGCGTCTACTGCCATGGGCCGTAGCCCTTCTCGTTGTAGCGGTCCCTCTGGCTGTTCACACACAAGCAGTGATCAGAGAGGAGGCCTTCACGAGGGTCGTCACTCAGTCGGTCGCTGAGTGGGATCCGCGCGCATCACTCCTCGACGTCTCGACCGAGCTCTCGACTGGTCGATCGACCGTGGAGGTAACGGTTGCGACAACGAGCGATAGCAAGCGACCGGCGTGGGAGCTCGCGAAGTTGATCGCAGACAAGGAAGGCGTCGATGTCGACGTTGAGGTGACCTTCCAGACAGCAGAGTCAGATGCGTCGTCCACGAGTTGATCGTCTGGTGATCCTCGTCGCCGTGGTGGCGTTCTTTGCGGCCGCGTGCACTCCGACGTCTGATTCGAACACGGATCAGGGAGTTGTTGAGGTTTTCGGACCGTTCCGGGGTGAAGACGCCGCGAAATTCGCCGCCACGGTTGCACCGTTCGAGGAAGAGACCGGAATCGACGTTCGATACGTTGGTGCCGGATCCTTCGTCCAGAATATTCAGCAGCGTGTGGCGGATGCCGATTATCCCGATGTTGCACTGTTCCCTCAGCCCGCGCTTCTCAGAGATATGGCTGCCCAGGGAGCCCTCGTACCCGTGCCCGACGAGGTTGCCTCTCGATTTCTTGCCGACGTGCCAGGAGCAGTGATCGGTGAAGCCGGTGGCGTGTTGTATGGCATCTGGTTCCGGGCGGCAGCGAAAAGTCTCGTGTGGTACCGACCCGACGTATTCGAAGCTCGTGGGTACACGGTCCCGAAAACGTGGGGTGAACTCGTCGCCTTGAGTCAGGTCATGAAGTCTGACGGCGTCGCGCCGTGGTGTCTTTCGATGGAGAGCTTTGGCTCGACCGGCTGGGTAGGTACCGATTGGATCGAAGACATCGTGCTTCGCGAGCAGGGAGTCGATGTGTTCGACGGGTGGGTGGCAGGGGATGTCCTGTTCTCATCTTCCGAGATCACACAGGCCTTTGCGACGTTCGGTGCGATCGTGAACGACACAGGGTCCGTGCTCGGTGGAACGAACAGGATCCTCAACGTGCCCTGGCAGCGCGCTGCCGACCCGATGTTCGATGCCGAACCCGCATGCATGATGCAGAAACAGGCCTCCTTCTGGGTACCGGACGCAAGCCTGGGCACCGTGTTCGGTGAGAACTTCGACTTCTTCATTCTCCCTGGTGTCACCGCTGCACCGGCGCCGGTCCTTGTGTCTGGCGACATAGCTGGCGCATTCAATGACCGACCCGAGGTCGCAGCATTCATGGAGTTCCTTGCAGGGCCAGATGCTGGTGTCGGCTGGGCGTCTAGGGGTGGGTTCATATCGCCGCATCCAGAGTTCGACCCGGCGGATTACATCTTCGATGTCGATCGCAAGGTCGGCCAGACGATTCTCGACGCCCCGAGTCTCAGGTTCGATGGATCCGATCTCATGCCTTCGGTGGTTGGAACCGATGCGTTCTGGGAGGGCATCCGTGACTTCATCCGAACAGGGATCTTCCCTGCCGCGGAGATCGACGAGGCGTTCCCCAGGCCCGCGCTATTCAACGACGGCTGAGCCGGCGCCAGCCCCCCGTTCTTGCCGGCGATTCCACGACACGTCTCTATGTGTCGGCGGAGACGCCGAGCAGTCGTTCTCGCTTGATGGATTTCGCCCCGGAAGCCAGGAGAGCTGCAGCGAT
>JAMBLJ010000114.1 GCA_023336815.1 Actinomycetes bacterium | reverse complement strand
TCGGCGGATTCACCGACCTCGAGTGTCACGATCCTCGCTTCCTCTCCCTGTCCGAGGTGGAGGAGCAACGTGCCTGACAGGACAAGAACGGACTCATACTTCTCGTTGTGGTACTGCAGGCTCAGTCGTTTGCCAGCGTTGATGTGGATGATCTTCCCTGCATAGTGGTCGGTGTGGCTCCAGAGGAGTTCGTGACCCCAGGGTTTTTCTGTCCGGTCCGCCATCTTTCGACCCATCCTTGTTCTTGCCGTGGGGCAAGGGTAGAACCTGAGGGGTTCGAATCTGTGATTCACGCCAACGGTACGCTTGGGTCGGTACAGCATCAACAGCCTCAATCTCGGAGGATCCCCATGGATCATGACATCGCAGACATTTCGCTCAAGGACAAGGGTCATCTTCGGATCGAGTGGGCTGCCAGTCGCATGCCTGTCCTTGCCGCGATCAGGGAACGGTTCGAGAAGGAGCAGCCTCTCGCCGGATACCGGATCGCAGCGTGCATGCACGTCACAACGGAAACGGCGAACCTGATGCTGACTCTGGTCGCAGGCGGCGCCGAAGTCGCACTGTCGGCGTCGAATCCGCTGTCTACCCAGGATGATGTTGCCGCTGCGCTCGTCGACGTAGGAATTCCTACGTATGCGGTGCGGGGCGAGAGCTCAGACAAGTTCTACGAACACATCAACGCGATCCTGGATACGAAGCCACACATCGTGTTCGACGACGGAGCTGATACCACGACGGTCCTCCACAAAGAGCGTTCCGACCAGCCGATCCTGGGTGGTATGGAGGAGACGACTACCGGTGTCATCCGCCTTAAGGCGATGGCGAAAGACGGTGTGCTTCGGTATCCGATCGTTGCTGTGAACGACTCAGCGACCAAACACCTCTTCGACAATCGGCACGGTACGGGACAGTCGAGTCTTGATGGAATCCTGCGCGCAACGAACATCCTCTTTGCCGGCCGGCGTGTCGTTGTTGCCGGATTCGGTGATTGTGGATGGGGTATCGCTACCCGGGCAAAGGGTCTTGGGGCAGATGTGATCGTTGTCGAGTCGGATCCGGTTCGCGCTGTTGCTGCCTCCATGGAGGGTCACAGGGTCATGACATCCGAGGACGCAGCTGCTGCCGGAAACGTGTTCATCACCGCCACGGGGAACATCCACGTCTTCCGTGCGGAGCACTTCGCTGCGATGCCTGATGGCAGCATCATCGCGAATGCTGGTCACTTCGATGTTGAGCTCGATCTCGTGGCACTCGATGATATGGCTGTGTCCCGCCGTGTGATCCGTGACAACCTCGAGGAGTTCATCCTGCCAGACGGTCGCGCCATATTGGTCGTCGCAGAGGGTCGCCTCGTCAATCTGGGTGCCGCAGAAGGGCACCCCGCCGATGTGATGGATATGTCGTTCGCTGATCAGGCTCTCGCTGCCGAGTGGATCATCGAGCAGGCGGACGAACTCGATGCAGAGGTATACACGCTGCCCGAAGAACTCGACAACGAGGTCGCCCGCCTCAAACTCGAAGCGCTTGGGGGCGGTCTGGAGATCCTGACCGACGAACAGATCGAGTACCAGGCGTCCTGGCAACACGGAACCTGAACAGAGAATCACGGTTCACACGCGGAGACCCTTCGAGGACGCGTTGATAGGTGAGCGGTCTGCGGGTCGTATTACGTAGTACGTACTACGTAATACGTATTACGACAGGCGAGCTGTTCTTCATGTCGGTGGGGGTAGATAGGTTGAACACATGCTATGTATTGCATGTGCGAGTCCCGGAAGACCTCTGTGTCCTGCGTGTGAGCGTGGGCTGCAGGTCACGTACGATCGCTTGTTATGGGGAGTACCCGTTGGTGTAGCGTTCGCTCATACTGGGACGGCAGCACGACTGGTGCACAATCTCAAGTACAAACGATCGATACCGGCTGGACGGATACTCGCCGATGCCATGGCGGCACGCCTCCCGGCTAATGCCACATCCATCGTCCCCGTGCGGCGTTCCGCGGCGCGACGCGTCAAATACGGCATAGACCAGGCAT
>JAMBLJ010000113.1 GCA_023336815.1 Actinomycetes bacterium | reverse complement strand
GAATCCCGACCTCGGCGCCGGTGCCAACAGCCGACATCGGAGACGCCTTCGTAAACACTTCAGCATCGGGGCCTATCCCGACCTCCAGATACTGCGACCACATACCTTCTGCGACGAGGTGCCGCTTGAGACGAATGGCAGCCCCTGAACCAGGTTCGATCTGTGACAGGTCCGTTCCGATGACATCCGCGATCCTGGTTCGAATTGACTCTGCCTTGCTTCTGTCCCCTCGCGCCTGTTCCTCAATGACTCGCTCGAGGAGGCTGGCTGCGAACGTGACTCCGCTGGCCTTCACCGTCGCCAGGTCGATCGGAGCAAGGAAGCTCGGCAGGGAATCTGCACGATTGTCGTATGCCGAATTGGCCAATACCTCTTCGATTGACCCCAGATGGATGCCTTCGTTTGCTGCAAGCGCCACCGGGTCCTCGTGATTGCACAAGTCGGACATCGTTGCAGCGGACGCCGAGATATCGAACACGCTCCCTTCGCGCAGCGATACCACGCTCGGACCGGCTGGGTTGCCCGGAACCCAAGCGCGGCCCACGATCGTTCCTGCCGTCCCGTCGCTCGGCAATGCGACCTGAGGACGCAACGCCATGGAGAGGCGCGTGCTCACGCGATGTCGTCCGTCGTCCATCGCAGATCCACGTTGCGTTCCATGACTCCGTTCGGGTTTCGGTCACGCAGCTCAAGCGGGAGCCGCGCGTCTGGAACGTTGTCGTAAGAGTGAAGGGCGGCGAATCGGTGGATGGCGGCAGGGACGCCGACCGCGGTGAAACCAGGATGACCCGTCGAAGGGAACGGACCGCCATGGTTCATCGCTGGAGATACAGCTACCCCCGTTGGCATCTTGTCGTTGAGCAATCTTCCGACACGCGGCCGCAACTCGGGCTCAACTGCGGAGTACCCTGCGTCGTCAGATCCATCGGAGGCTGAGTAGATAGCTCCAGTTAGGTTTCCGTCAAGGGCGGCCGCGATCGATGTCATCTCCTCGATGGTGTCTGCGCGAATGATCAAGGAAACGGGTCCGAATGCCTCGGTTTGTAGGCTCTCGGGGTCGCCGAAGAACGCCTCTGCTTGCGCGGTAAGCAGCGTATTGGCGAATGCAAAGCCGTCCCTCTCGACGGGCGATCCGCCAACCAGCACCTTGGCGCCTGCGCCCACCAATGTAGCGACCGCATCCGAAATGTGGTCAGGAGAACCCAGGAGAACGCCCGGCGTCGCCTCGGCAAACAGCTTGGCGGCCGCATCAACAAAAGCATCTCCTTCATGTCCAGTTGGAATGATCACAAGACCGGGGTTCGTGCAGAACTGACCAGCGCCGAGTGTGCACGACCCAAAGAACTCATCAGCGATCTCGTCGCCGCGGGCATGGAGAGCGCCAGGTAGTACGAACACGGGATTGACGCTGCTCATCTCAAGGTAGATCGGGATCCCAGCTGCGTCCGCAGGACCCTTGAGGCTGAGACCACCCCTTCGGCCACCGGTAAAGCCGATCGCCCCAAGCTTGGGGTCGCCAGCGAACGATGCTCCGTCCAGATGGCGGAGGCGGTAGATGAGTTGCACCATCGCTCGAGGTAGACCAGTGACCGTGGCGCAAGAATGTGCAATCTCCGTGAGGAGCTTCGTCGTCATCGGATGGCTTGAGTGCGCCTTGGCGATTACGGGATTTCCAGCGGCGATCGCAGCTGCGAAATCGCCGCCAGAGACAGAATTGAAGGCGAATGGAAAGTTGTTTGGTCCAAAGACCGCAACGGGCTTGCCGAGCGGTCGGAACATCGATCGAATCCCAGCACCGGTGTCGATTGTGGCCATCACCCACGACCGGTTCCGGACCGCGGCCGCCACTTGATGCAGCTGGTCGGCAGTGCGAGGTAGCTCAACGGTGTTGAGGCGAGGTTCTGCCGGTAGCCCTGTCTCCTCTGCGGCGCTGGCCACCAGTGCGTCGCGATTTGTCAAAAGACCTTCGCCAAAGGCATCGAGGAAGTCCGCAATGGCCTCCGGTTGAGTATCGCGAAGCTCCAGAGCCGCCTGTACGCCAGCGTCGAGGGCTGCTTCCACATCGGCAATACCCGATACAGGGAATGTCGCTGGAAGGCGCTCTCCTGTTGCGGGATTGATGGCGCTGAACGAACCTTCGCTCGTAGCCGCTCGCCAAGCACCGTCGATCAGTACCGGTTCCAACACTCGTCAGTCCTCCTTTTTGCATGCCAAAGCATCCCCAGCGCCCAGCATCGACTCTTGTGATCAACCCGGTTTCGTTCAGACTTCCATCTCGTCAACCG
Source organism: Actinomycetes bacterium (assembly GCA_023336815.1). Taxonomy (GTDB): domain Bacteria; phylum Actinomycetota; class Acidimicrobiia; order Spongiisociales; family UBA5794; genus JAMBLL01. Next base: position 33,012 of record JAMBLJ010000113.1, on the reverse strand, counting down.
GCCAGGGACGACCGCCCACTCCCCAATTCTTCGGTGAGTGGCCCTCCACGATTACGAAAGTGTGGTCGCGCATGCTCTCGTGTATGACGTCGCACATAACGTCCGTCATGCCTTTGATGAGCTTGGCACTCACCTCGTCGTCAATGCGGTAGTCGAATAGTTCGACCCGAATCATCGGCATCATTTCCTCCTTGTCGGACCCAAACGAAACTATACGTCATCCCACGCCCGATCGGTCGAGTGCCGCTTTGCGGGTCCCGCTCAGCGTCTTGCCGGGGGTGAGTTGGTCGGGATCGATCTGTAACTCGATCAGGCTGGCGCGACCTGCGTTGAGCGCTCGGTCGAAGGCGGCTGGGAAGTCCCCATCTCGGTCGACCAACTCCGTGTGGAGACCGAACGATGCGGCGAGCGCCTGAAAATCTGGGTTGACGAGGTCTGTGCCGTGAACTCGACCAGGAAAACGGCGTTCTTGGTGCATGCGCATGGTTGCAAGCATCCCGTTGTTCACGAGAAGAATCACGGGATCGAGATCGTATTGAACGGCGGTGGCGATCTCTTGCAACGACATCGCCAGATCGCCGTCGCCTGTGACCGCGACAACGGGCCGTTCCGGGTGCACGATCTTTGCGGCTACAGCGGCAGGGATTCCGTAGGCCATCGAACCACTGGTCGGACCCAGTTGGGTACGGAACGATTCGAACTGGTAGTACCGATGGGCCCACACGGTGAAGTTGCCAGCGCCGTTGGTGATGATCGCATCCCGAGGGAGTACATCGTTCACGTGACGGACCACGGAGGCCAGATTGAGATCCCCTGGGGCATCTGGTGGTTCAAGATCTTCGAGGTAGTCGACGCGAGCAGAAGCTGCCCATGCATCCCAGCGATCATGAGCCACCGGGTCGAGCGCACGGGCAGCGGAAGCAAACTCCGTGTATCCGGCATTGATGGGCAGGTTCGCCTGGTAGACGCTGCCCAACTCCTCGGGACCAAGATGCACATGGACCAGCGCCTGCTGCGGGGTGGGTATGTCCACCAGCGAGTACCGACTCGTCGTTGCCTCTCCGAGCCTGGCGCCGACAACGAGCAACAGGTCCGCCCTCTTGATCCTTTCGGCGAGCTTGGGGCGTATCCCAAGACCCCCATACCCAATGAACACGTCCGAATAGTTGTCGACGTAGTCCTGGCAACGAAACGACGCCACAGTGGGAATCTGGTTCGCCTCGGCAAACGCAAGAAGATCCCTGCTCGCGGAAGCGGTCCAGCCGCCGCCGCCCACGATCATGACGGGCTTTTCGGACGCGACGAGCATGGTCCGAAGTTCTGACATCTCATCGGTCCCGGGATGGGGACGAGCGATTCGATACGGCCTGGCATCAGCAACGTCGGTTAGTTCCTCCATGACGTCCTCTGGGAGTGCCAGAGCAACGGGACCTGGCCGACCTTCCATGGAGATGTGCATTGCCCTGCTCACCAGCTCCGGGATGCGGGCTGGGTCTTCGATCTGACCAGCCCACTTCGTCATTTCGCTGAAGAAGATCCTGTGGTCCATCTCCTGAAACGACTCGCGATCAAGGAACTCCCGTGGACCCTGACCGATGAAGACGATCAGCGGTGTCGAATCTTGGAACGCCGTGTGAACGCCATTGGCAGCATGCGTTGCCCCGGGCCCCCGATTCACGAAGACGACCGAAGGAGCCCCAATGAGCTTGGCGTGAGCCTCAGCCATGTTCGCGGCACCACCCTCGTGGCGAGCCGTAATAAGCCGAACCTCTTCCCTGACGTCGTACAGCGCATCAAGCACAGGCAAGAAACTCTCTCCTGGCACCGTGTACACCGTGTCCACGCCATGGATACGCAGTTGGTCGACCAAAACCTGGCCACCGTTACGCACTGTCACAACTCGACATGACGGTCGAAGAACACTGTGGCGCGCTGAAGCTTGGGCCTATCGGCGTCAGCGGGATCCACGTATGTGATGGTTCGCTTTCCTTCCCACTTGCGTGGCAGCAGCATGACTCGAACGAACGCGCTCTCATCGGTCTCCGACGCGATTGCGAACACCGGGTCTGGTCCCGTCTCGAACCAGGCGCCAAGCGGGCCGTATGTGCGAGACCTTCCTTCGGTTTCAACGGTGAGTTCACCAAAGAGCTGACAGCGGATGCCAGGGCCAGGATGAGTATGCAGATAGGCCACACCTCCCGGAGGAAAGTCGATCCGGTCGCAGCGCAGTATCCATTCCTCGGCGGGATCGACCGTGACCTCGGCCGACAACATCGCATCCGACACCGGGGCACCCTCATGGAGCTTCCACACGAATGCCGGTGCTGCGACGAAAGCTGTACCGAAGTGAGCCTCGTTGTGGTCAATGTCGTATACGACGCTGATTTCGTCGTCCTTTGAGGTTGCGCCACCCTCGTGGTACGTCAGCGTCAGCCTCATGGTTTTCAGCGCAGGTCCCGATTCAGTGGAAATACTGACCTCCGTCAATCACCATCGTTTGACCGGTGATGAAATCTGCTCCATCTCCGCACAAGAAGACAACGGCGCCGGCGACATCTTGAGGCACCTGGTCACGCTTGAATGTGCGAGCGGACACAGAGACTTCTGCGAGTGCTTCGAGAACCTCGGGGTGCTGCTTGACGCCGTCGCTGACGGTGAATCCTGGGGCGACGCAGTTGACATGGACGTTGCTTGCCCCGATTTCCTTGGCCAGTGATCGAGTGAACGCAACAATGGCACCCTTGCTCGTGACGTAGTGCAGAAGAAACGGAACGCCACGAAACGGCGTACCGGACGAGATGTTGACGATCTTGCCTCTTCCTTGCAGCTTCATGATCGGCACCACGGCGCGGCACGTCAGGAACATGGAAAGAAGATTGATATCCATCACCTTGCGCCATTCGTCTACTGGGATCTGCTCGAAGGGGCGCATCTCAAGTGAGGCGTAGATACCGGCATTGTTGATCAGGATGTCGATGGCTCCGCATTCGTCAATGACTGTCTTGACCATGACGTCGACCTGCTCGGGATCCGAGACATCGACTGTCACCCCCATGCCACCTTGGTAGGTTTCGGCTGCCGCCTTGGCGCTCGAAATGTCAGCGATCACAATCCTGGCACCGTCGGCTGCCAAGCCATCAGCGATCGCTCGCCCGATGCCTTGGGCTCCGCCGGTGACGATGGCGACCTTGCCTGTGAGACTCATGCGTTCGTTCCTTCCGTGTTGACTCTCGACCTACTGGATCGGGGAGAATCGGGTCGGTTTCAAGAGGCGGTTCTGTTGGGTGTGGATGAGCGGCTGAATCTTCTTGACGAACTGCTGCCACCGCTCGTCCTGCTGGAGGCGAGCCCTCCGCTTGTCGCGCTCATCACTGCTGGCATATCCCCACATGCTGACGACGGTCGAGAGGGCACCGACGTCAGTAGTGAACCAGCCAAGCAAATTACCAAGGGCCTCTTGTTGAATGGCGATGCCCTCGTTCTCATACAAGTCGACGATCTCCCGAAGCTTGCCTGTGTGGATGTGGTATTCCCGCAGCTCAACGATCATTGTTTTCCCTCACTTCGTGTGACTAGAGACCGGCGAATGTGAAGTATTTGGTTTCGACCCATTCTTCGATCGCGTAGTACGAACCTTCCCTCCCGAGCCCTGACTCTTTCACGCCACCGAACGGCGCAACTTCCGTTGACACGAAGCCTGTATTCAGACCAACAATGCCAGCCTCGAGTGCCTCACCGACGCGCCAACCAGTAGCCATGTCCTTGGTGAAGAAGTATGCGCATAGGCCGTACGGAGTGTCATTTGCAATGGCTATCGCTTCTTCTTCGGTGTCGAACGGAATAAGGCCTGCAACAGGGCCGAAGGTCTCCTCACAGGACATGACCATATCTGGAGTTACATCTGTCAACACAGTCGGTTCGAAATACAGGCCCCCGAGTTTGTGGGGTCCGCCTCCCGTCACAACCTTCGCTCCCCCATCGATTGCCCCGGCGACATGAGCCTTGACCTTCTCAAAACCCTGCTTGTCAATCAGCGGTCCGATCTGAGAACCCTCATCCGTTCCGGTTCCCACCTCAAGCCCGCGTGCGTACTCGACCAGGCGAGCTGCAAACTCGTCGATAACACCCCGCTGCACAAGGATCCGGTTGGCCGAGATACATGTCTGGCCAGCGTTTCTCCATTTGCACGCCTGAAGGGCATCGATCGCAACGCCAAGATCGGCATCTTCAAACACGATGAAAGGAGCGTTGCCGCCAAGCTCAAGACTGATCTTCTTCACGGAATCAGCACAGCGACGCATCAGCAGTTTACCAACCTCAGTCGAACCGGTAAACCCGAGCATCCGTACCGTCGGGTTCGATGTCATCTCCTCACCAATAGAAGGAGCGTCCTCTGCGGAGCCGGTGACCACGTTGAATACGCCTCGCGGTAGCCCCGCGCGATGAGCAAGTTCACAGATCGCCAAAGCGGAGAGCGGAGTCTGCTCAGCTGGCTTCAACACCATCGTGTTACCGGCAGCGAGAGCAGGAGCACACTTCCGCGTGACCATTGCAGCGGGGAAGTTCCACGGAGTGATCCCGGCTGTGACACCTATTGGTTGCTTGAGAACGACAATGCGGCGACCGGGAATCGGCGTTGGTATGACGTCCCCGTAGACCCGTTTGCCTTCCTCTCCGAACCACTCCAGAAACGATGCAGCGTATTCAATCTCGCCTCGCGATTCTGCCAACGGCTTGCCTTGCTCTACCGTCAGAATCAAAGATAGGTCTTCGACGTGGGCTCGCATCAGATCCGCCCAATCTCGGAGTATGCGCGCTCTCTGTTTGGCCGTCATGGACCGCCACGACAAGAACGCGCGATCGGCAGCCTCGATGGCTCTCCTTGTTTCGGCACCGCCCATCCGAGGTACCGAAGCAATCTCGGCACCGGTTGCCGGATCATCCACGCGGAACGTGGATCCGTTGTCCGCCCCAACCCATTGCCCGTCAACAAAAGCAAGATCGTGCAGCAGGTCGCGATCCACGAGCCCAGCCAGCGGATCAAACGCAGCGGTCGAGGGGTCGATTGTCATACTACCTGCGACTATAGGAATGGCTCGGCAGCTGGGCAATTCGGCCTTCTTGGCGCTGTCGCGACACTTCCATGACGCCCGAAAGCATCCGTGGGTACCCGCTATTAGGCTGGTGACATGACCGAATTCGACCCGCAATCCGAGTACCCGATTGGTGTCCGGCGCCCCGATCTCATCCGCACGCCAAGTGGTTTCGGTCTCGGACATCTCACTTTGGAGAATCTCCGCGCTGGGGTCATCCCTGAGGACGAGTTCCGTGCCACGCCAGAAACGCTGCGCATGCAGGCACAGGTGGCACGAATCGCTGAAAGGGATCAGCTGGCAGACAACCTCGAGCGAGCAGCGGAGTTGGCGAACATTCCCGATGATGTCATCCTTGAGGTCTACACGGCTCTCCGCCCACGTCGGTCATCCGCAGAGGATCTCGAGAATTGGGCTCTTCGGATGGAAACGAGCTATCACGCGGCGGCTATTGCGTCGCTGGTGCGACAGGCTGCGGCGGCATACGCCACCCAAGGTCTACTGGCATGACCGACTCAAGCCGCTCCAGGGCGAGGAGTGAGCGTGGCCTGCGGCGGGAAGCAATCATCGAGCCAGAGCCCGATCTCGGGCTGGTCACAATGAATGGCCCGAACGACCCCGAACCAGAGCTGACGATCGTCAATGGGGTCATCGTTCGGATGGACGGCAAGCAGTCAGACAATTTCGACCTCATCGACCAGTTCGTGAGCATGCATGGGATCGATCTCGAAGTCGCAGTCGAGACAATGGCGCTCTCCGACCAGGAGATTGCGATGCGCCTCGTGGATGTATCGGTGCCCCGAACCGCGCTGGTTCGTCTTTCACGAGGCTTGACACCTGCCAAGATGGCCAAAGTCGTTAGCAAACTCGACCCAGTCGAGATGATGTTCGCGCTCAAGAAACTCAGGGCACGCCGTCGACCAGCCAACCAAGCACATGTGACGAATCGCAAGGAAAGTCCTGCCCTTCTTGCCGCCGACGCCGCTGAGGCCGCCGCCCGCGGTTTTGCGGAGATCGAGACCACGGTGGGGGTGGCACGCTATGCACCGTTCAATGCCATAGCGCTGCTGGTCGGCTCCCAGACAGGGCGACCAGGCGTGCTCACCCAGTGTGCCGTCGAAGAGAGACGGAATCTCCAGCTCGGGATGCAAGGGCTCACGACGTACTCCGAGACTTTGTCTGTGTACGGCACCGACGGCGCAATGGTCGATGGAGACGACACGCCATGGTCAAAGGCGTTTCTGGCTTCGGCGTATGCCTCAAGAGGTATCAAGGTTCGGTCGACATCGGGAAGCGGTTCGGAAGCGCTGATGGGCCACGCCAACGGCTGCTCGATGCTGTATCTCGAGGCACGCTGCTTGGCGCTGATTCGCGCGATCGGCTCCCAGGGCGTTCAAAACGGCGGCATCTCCACAGTCACCCTGCCGATGGCGCTGCCGGGCGGTACCAAGATGATCCTCGCCGAGAACCTCATCGCAGCATGGCTCGGCCTTGAAGTGGCATCCGGTAACGATGCTATTGCGTCACATTCGCCCATTCGGCGAACCGCCAAGCTGATGGGTCAGTTCCTTCCTGGAACCGACTTCGTCACCTCTGGCTATAGCGCCATGCCAAAGTACGACAACATGTTCGGAGGAGGTAACTACGACGCTGACGATCTCGATGAGTGGACGACGATTCAGCGGGACTGGCAAATCGACGCAGGCATCGAACCGCTGGACGAGGCCGAGGCACTCAGGGTTCGGAAGCTGGCGGCAACCGCCACCCAGGCTGTATTCCGCGAAATCGGCTTCCCCGAGATCACCGATCAGGAAGTAGCAGACGCGGTTACAAGCTACGACAGCCGTGACATGCCAGACCGCGACCGCGCCACCGATGTGGAGGCAGCCGACCTCGTGTTCGCCGAAGAGATCTCAGGTGTCGATGTCGCCAGAGCGCTGGATCAGGCCGGGTTTCAAGAGATAGGCGAAGCGGTGCTCGGGATGCAACGGCTCAGGGTGAGCGGTGACTACCTCCAGACGTCGGCGATCGTTGGTGCGGACTGGAACGTGGTATCTGCCGTGAATGATCCAAATGAGTACGAAGGACCAGGCACAGGCTACCTCCTCGAAGGCGATCGTTGGAACTTGCTGCAATCGCTACCCCATCTCCTCGATCCCGACACGTTGAATCCTCCAGTTTCGGAGGAACCAGCCAAGGTCACCGTGGTGGGTGACGCGATGCGTGGCAGCGATCCGAGTGAGGTCGTGGTGGGGGTGGGTCCAGCGTTCCTCGGAACTCTGCGCGAGACGATCAACGGTCTGAGGCACGAAGCTGTCATGAGCGCGCTCGCCGAAGGAGTGGCATCGTGCGGTGGGACACCCCGATTCATCAGAGTGCTACGCACCTCCGATGTCGCCTTCATCGCGCACGACGCTGCGTCGCTGAGCGGTTCGGGTATCGGGATCGGTGTCCAATCGAAGGGCACTGCCGTTATCCACAGTGTTGAGCAGGAGCCGCTCGACAATCTCGAACTCTTTTCGATGGCGCCTCTTCTGACTCTGGATTCCTACCGAGCCATCGGCCACAATGCCGCCGCCTACGCACTCAATCAGCGGACCAGCCCTGTCCCGGTTGAGTTGGACAACTACGCCAGGGCCAAACACATTGTCCAAACAACATTCCTCCACGCTACGGAAACGGCTGCAGTCGAGGTCGGCGCCGCTCCGATTGAATTTGTTCTCGGCTGAGCGGCGGCCCTTTGAGAGTCACCTCGGAGACTCAAGAATCCGCGCAAACTGGTCGATCACCCCAAGCGCGATAGCACCTCGTCAGTGGTCTGGACATCACCGAAGAACAGGTAGAAGTTCCCAAGCGCCGCACCATGCTCCCTGTCAGAGGCCGCTGCACACGCGTCTGACACCATTAGCACCCTGAAGTTCAGCATCATCGCGTCGCGGGCCGTCGACTCGCAGCACACATTCGTTGCCACTCCAGCGATCAAGAGTGAATCGATGCCTCTCTCACGCAGCAGAGGCTCGAGATTCGACGAACCGGGGATGAAGGCCGAGTAACGGCTCTTGACAACTCGACTGTCGCCTGGTCTCACTTCAAGGCTTGGCCATAGCTCGAACCCATCTGCACCCTCCTGAAGGGAGCCCCACCGCGCTCGGGCTGCGGCCTCTGAGTATCGCTCTCGCAGCGCCGACCAGGACTCCTCGCTTTGCCAAGGTGCCGCGTTCTGAAGCCACACGACAGCGCCGCCACGACTCCGAACCTCTGATGCGAGTCTGTTCACATTTGGGACGACGTCCTGCGCCACCTCGCACGCACCGGCGTACGGTGTCTCCATGAAGTACCGCTGCATGTCGACGGCAAGCAGCGCCGTGTTCGGACCAACGATCTTCTCGACGCTGTGTGGTCGTCCCTCACGCGCCACCGTTCGGGCCACATAGTCCGCCGGCATCGTGAAAGCGTGCGGCACGATACGCCTCAGGTACCTGTGTAGTTCGGAGGGCGGCCCTCAACGAACGACTCGACACCCTCGCGGAAGTCATTCGATGTTCGCAAGAAACCGTACGCGAGCCCTTCAACCTCCAGGCCGATCTGCAGTGGTCCGTCGTATGCCAGGTTGAGCACCCGTTTCGCCATGCCAAGCGCCAATGGCGAATGACGTAGCAATTCAGCTGCCAACGAATCGGCAGCGGCATCAAGGTCAGAGAAGGGCACGACTTCGGTCACAAGACCTATTGCTGCGGCTTCTTCAGCGCCGACACGGCGACCCCTCATCACAATGTCCTTGGCTCGACCCAGACCGACAAGGCGGGCCATTCGCTGGGTGCCACCACTACCAGGGATCATGCCGATCGTCACCTCTGGCAGACCGATCTGGAGATCATCGGCGGCAACGCGAAAGTCACAAGCCAGAGCCAATTCGAGGCCGACCCCAAAGGTGTAACCATGAAGCTTGGCGATCACAGGCTTCGAGCACCGCTCTGGCGCAGCAACGTTGTGGTGGAGTCTGGTGAGCGTTTCGGGAGATGCGTCGAGGAATGCTGGGATGTCGCCGCCCGCGGTGAACGCCTTGTCGCCTGCTCCTGCGAGCATCACCACACGCACATCTTCGTCTCTACCGATCTCGAGGAACAGGGCAGCCAGTTGGTCCCGTGCAAGCATGGACACGCGATTGTGCTTCTCAGGAACGTCGAGCGTGATTGTGGCGATCCCACTGCCATCACCACCATCGAAGCGAATGCCGTCTAGTTCCGTTGGATAAGTCATGTCATGTCTCCATCTCTGAGGATTCTTCTGAGGATCTTTCCTGAAGCGCTCCTGGGGAGCGAATCTGTCATTCGGTATTCGCGAGGTCGCTTGTACCTCGCGAGATCGGGTGAAGTCAGACAAAACGTGTCGAGCGTCTCCGCATCAACCCCAGGTTGCGCAACCACGGAGGCCACAACCCGCTGACCGAGCCGCTCGTCTGGCACACCATAGACAGCAACCTCAACGACCCCAGGAGCTCTGGCAAGCACATCCTCCACCTCGAGTGGATGAATGTTCTCTCCTCCTGAATTGATCATGTCATCTGCCCTGCCAACGATCCACATATCGCCCTCGTCGTCGATGACTCCCAGATCGCCCGTGTAGAACCAGCCATCGCGGATCGATCTGCCGTCGGCGTCAGGGCGTTTCCAGTAACCGGTGAACGCCTCAGGGGACGACATGTGGCAGATGATTTGGCCGTGCTCTCCTTGGCTGACCATCTCGTCAGGCCTCGCCTCGTCATCGACCCTCACGAGGCGGATGAGTGCGTTGACCGAGGCCAGCCCAGCGTTACCGGGCTTCTCCGCCTGCCGCCTTCCGATAGTGTACGTGTAGATCTCAGTCGATCCATAGTGATTGACAAATACCTGCGGATTGAATGTGGAGGTGCAGCGGTCAACGAGTGCTCCTGTCATCGCGGCGCCGGCATATCCCAGAGCGCGAATGGACGAAAGGTCTCGGTCACTGACGCCCGGATGCGAAGTGATGTCGTGGAACAGTGTCGGGGCCATGTATAACGAGCTGATCCGTTCCCCTTCGATCTGGTCGAGTCCATAGGCCGCGTCCCAGTCAGGCTGGCAGATGTAGCACCCAGCGACCAGCGACATGGCAATCATCGAATGGTCACCCATGGTGTGGTAAAGGGGCATGACCCCGAGCGTCCGCTCCCACGGCTGGTAGCCGTGTTGGAGCACCTGAGACATTGCCGCTGCGCGCTCAGCGCGATGCGACCGCGCCACGCCTTTTGGTCTCCCAGTCGTGCCGGATGTGTACAGAATGATGGCGGCTTCCGTATCAGGGAGAACGAAAGCGCCTTCGATTGGCTCCGATGCGATCAAGCCGTCATAGCTCTCATCGCCCGAGGACCCTGCCGATGCCACAAGAACCTTTCCCTGTCCCTCGAAGAGACGCGCAAGTTCCTCGCTGGCTGGTTCGAACACGATCACATCGGCCCCGGCGTCCTCGACGCAATATTCGATGGCAGAAGGGGCGTTGCGCCACGATAGGGGGGCGAAGCGAGCACCCAACCATTGGCACGCCCAGAAAACCTCAACATTCTCGTGACGGTTCTTCAGCAACGTGGCAACGGAGTCACCGGGGCTCACCCCGAGCGCACGCAGGCCTCCTGCGAGCCTCGCCGCTCGATCGCGAAGCTGTGAGTACGTGATACGAAGCTCGCCATCGATTAAGGCCTCAGCGGCTGGGGTGCGTTCCGCTGCGTAATGCAAAGTGTGAGCGAGGTTCACTCCTTGGTGCCCTCCCTACGCGATACAAGGTGGATTGACTCGACAATCGACGCATACCCCGTGCACCGACACAGGTGGCCAGACAGCATCTCAGTGATCTCTTCGCGAGTCGGAGAGTCGCTCTCCTCAAGGAAGTCAACCGCTGCCATCAGAATCCCTGGCGTGCAGAATCCGCACTGCAGTGCATGATTGTCGTGGAACGCGCTCTGGAGCGGGTGCAAGTCTGCACCGTCCGCCAGATCCTCGACGGTTCTCACGTTGGAGCCGTCGACTTGAACGGCAAGCATCAGGCAGGACCGAACCGATGTGCCGTCCACGATGACTGTGCATGCACCACATACCCCGTGCTCGCACCCGACGTGGGTCCCCGTGAGACCAAGCGTGTGGCGAAGAAAGTCAGACAGCAGCAGTCGCGGAGCTACAGCCTCTTCGTAGACGTAGCCATTCACCGTCACTGAGACGTCCATCACGATAGATCCCCCCCACTATCCGCCCACGCCGCGAGCAACGCGCGCTTGGTGAGTAGACCAGCAAGGTGGCGGCGATAGCGGTCAGAAGCATGCAGATCGGAAGACGGGTTGACAGATTCCGTGACAACCTTGCCGGCCGCCACTGCCGCGGGCTCATTGAGTGGTTTGCCGACAAGAGACGCTGCGACCTCTTTGAGAACAACGGGGCGGTCGGCGACTGCTCCAAGTGCCACAGACGCCTCTTGGACCACTCCTCCTTCTCGATGCACCGAACATGCGACCATGCCGAGGGCATAGTCGCCGTGGCGTAGAGAGAACTCGCGAAATGCATATCCCCACGATCGGCCAGGCGCAGGCCACCTCGTCTCCACCAGCAACTCGTCATCGGCGATCGATGTGGTGAAGTGAGTTACGAAGAGGTCGGCCGCCTCGATCGTCCGCCTTCCCGAAGCTGAAACCACGACAACCTGCCCACCCAACGTGGCCAGAACGAGAGGTACTTCGCCGCGAGCATCGGCGTGGACCACGGATCCTCCGATCGTGCCCCGATTCCTCGTCACGAAGTGTCCAACGTGGGGAAGAGCCTGAGCGAGGAGGGGAACATGACTCTGCACCTCCCTCGATAGCTGGGCACCGCTCTGACGCACCGTCGCACCGATGACGACGACATCTTCGTGGACTTCAACGGAGGAGGTCTCTTTGATGTGATTGATGTCAATCAACATCGTTGGGAAGGCAAAACGCATATTCAGCATCGGTATGAGGCTCTGGCCTCCAGCCAGAACCTTGGATTCATCGCCGTACCGACCGAGGAGGTCGACCGCCTCTGCAACGCTGTTGGCACGCGCATAGTCGACCACTGGCGGCTTCACGGCATGGCCTCAAGGAGCTCCCATACCCTGGGTGGAGTCAGGGGGAGTTCAACTTTCTCAATGCCGAGGGCATCGCGCACCGCATTGGCGATGGCTACAGGTGTGCTCATCGTGTTCCCCTCGCCAAGCCCTTTCGCACCGAGAGCAGTAAAGGGCGACGGAGTCTCGATGTGAGACGAACGCAAGGGCGGTACCTCTGTAGCGGTCATACACAGGTAGTCCATGAAGCTTGATGTGATGAGGTTGCCATCTTCGTCATAGACAAGTCTTTCCAGCAGTGCCACACCTGCACCGTGGACGAAGCCGCCGCTGATCTGCCCTTCCACCAACCGCGGATTGAGAAGGGTTCCCGCGTCGTGCGTCGACGTATAGTCGAGAATCGTGACAGAGCCTGTGTCGCGATCCACCTCCACAACGGCCACGTCGGCCACAAACCCGTGAGCCGCAGACGAAGCGATCGTGTCGTCATCTGCGGCGGCGGCGAGGTTCGGCGCTGAGACAAACGATGTGAACCTGAGTCCTGGGGACACGCCGGCGGGGAGCGACTCTGCATTCCAGTGGGCTCTGCCCGCGATCCGCCGCAGTGATACCGCTGCATCCGGGGCTCCTTTCACGACGGCTTTGCCACCGCGCAATTCAACGTCTTCGACCGAGCATTCGAGTTCGTCAGCTGCCAACGTTTTGATCGCATCGGCCAGTTCAGTGGCTGCCTTCGCTATTGCCGCCGACCCGATGCCGGCGAAGCGAGAGGAGTAGTTGCCAGATGCAATCGACCATGCGTTGACGTGCGTGTCGAGCACGCTAACCACTTCGATATCACCTGGCTCGAGGCCGAGTCGATCTGCTACGACTTGTGAAGCGACTGTACGGTGGCCCTGACCCTGAGGGGTCGTTGAGATTTGAACCACGACGCCGCCGGTCGGCGACATTGCAATCGTCGCGCCCTCGGTATTACCGGATTTGGGCAAGCTTGCGGCTCGCTCGTCTGGCGTCGCTGCAAGCGAGATATACCCCATGTTCGACACCGAAGGCTCAACCACACACGCTATCCCTATGCCCACCCACCTGCCTTCCTTTCGCGCATCGGCCTGCATGTGGCGACGGTCGGCGTATCCAGACACGGTAAGGACATCGTCGAGGCACGCTGGGTAGTCGCCAGAGTCGTAGATGGCGCCAGACGGCGTTGTGTAGGGAAATTCGTCAGCTTCCACGAGGTTGCGGCGAGCCACAACGGCTGGGTCGATGCCGAGGCGTGCTGCGGCGATCGCCATGGTGCCCTCAAGAGCGAAATACAGTTGTGGTCCGCCGAACCCCCGGTTCAGTCCTGTGGGACACCGGTTGGTCAGAACGACGCGGTTTCGAGCGGAAATGTCGCGTACCTTGTATCCGCCATTTAACGAACCGTGCATCCGGTACAGAGTTGCGGGCTCGGGGGCCCGCACATAGGCACCAACATCTTCGACATTGTCATAGTGGAGGCTGATCAATTCACCGGAGCTTGTGAATCCGGCAGTGATTTCGGTAACCCGCTCTGTGGACGCTCCACTGGCAGCGAGATGTTCGAGCCTATCTTCGATCCAGCGAACAGGGACACCGAGTTTGCGCGATACCGCTCCCATCAACACGACATATGCGTAGACGCCTGCCTTCACTCCAAAGCTCCCTCCGGAATCCTCGGGGGTGATGAGACGGAGCTTGGAACGAGTAAGCCCAAGAGCGGCAGCGGCCACCGTATGGAGAGTGAACGGTCCTTGGAAGTTTGTCCAGACCGTGAGCGCCTCTTCGCCTGGCGACCAGTCGGCAACCACTCCGAAACACTCCATGGGAGCTCCGGTCCAGCGGGGAAATGTGAAGGAGTGCCTCACGACGAGGTCAGCTTCGGAGAGCCTTTCGACAGGATCGCCGTACACAAACGAACGGTCAGAGGCGACGGACCCTGACTCCAGCGCGTCGAGCGGCGTAAGCAAGGGGGTGCGCCGTTCGTAATCGACCACCACCTTTTCAGCTGCATCCTCAGCTAGGTATCGGTCCCTCGCCACGACGACCGCTACCGGCTCTCCCGCGTAGCGAACCTCGTCCACCGCTGCGGCCATGTACGCGACGGGTGTGTCGATCGCCGCGGGAAAGGGTTTGGTCATGTCTGCTACATCCCTGCCGGTGACCACACCGAGCACGCCAGGGCTAGCAAGTGCAGCTGAGGTGTCGATCCCTGTGATCAGGGCAGAGGCATACAATGAGCGAACCACAGCAGCGTGATAGGCGCCGGGCACCGGATCCATGTCATCAATGAAGCGTCCGCGACCACGCAGCAAAGCCTCGTCCTCGATCCGCTTCAGCGGTTTTCCCACCCAAGTCATTCGATGAAGACTTTACTGTGGGGCAGGCGGTCAGGCGAGTCGTGATGGTCGGGGTCATCGGCAGAAACTCAGACACAATCGCATGAAGCTGGCACTTGTGCTGCTAGGTCGACTGCCGCGGTCCGTCGTCCAACTGCCAATGGTGCGTCCCGCGGCAAGTGAAATTGAACCCGCCAGCGGAGCCCCTGAGGACGTCGGACATCTCTGAAGCCGCATCGTTGGTCAGCGGCGACGCCTCTTGAGTCCAAGACACACGACCACAACCACAAGAGCAACGACCACAAGGGGGAGAGCTCGTTTCAGAACGGGGGTCATCGCGACCGAAGCCAAATCCATTGGCTCTGGCTCTGCGCTATCGATCGGCCGTGGGCCATCAGCAGGCTGGTCAGAATCTGCGGGTCGCACGACTTCCGAAGGCTCCGCAGCGAGCAGAACTTCGAGGTTGTCGGCGAACTGTCTGAGGACGTTCGCTGCCACGTCCTCGATGCCGGACTTGCCAAAGCTCGCGAGCTTGCCGCTCAGGCTGAGATCTGTGACGAGGTCTACGGTCGTTTCGGAATCACCGTTCGGCGACAATGTCGCCGTAATGACGGCGTCGGCATTCCCCTGTCGAAGATCGCGGCCAAACGCTTTGATGACCGCCACCCTGTCTTCCGCATCAAGGGAGACGAAAGTTGCTTTGCCCTCGTAGGTTGCCGCGATCGGCCCCACCTTCACCTTGACCACGCCGCGGTACTCGTTGCCCTCGACTTCATTTAGCTTGGCACCAGGCATACACGGCGCGATCCGCTCCAGATCGGTGAGTACCAGCCAGGACTCGTCGACCGGTATGGAAACCACAAACGAATTCATCATTTCCATGTCAGTTCGCCTCCTCTTCGGACGTTGCCCGCATCCACCTGCTCAACGCCTCAGCTGCCACCAGTCTGGCGCTCTTTCCCGTGGCGTTGGCGACCCTCATCACGTCTGCCGATTCTGGCTTGGCACCGTGAGTCCCGACCTTCATCCGAATCATCTCTCCGTCCAGCTCGATCTCCTCGAATGATCTGGGAAAGACGTGTTTCGCAACGTCATAGACACGCACTCCCAGTGTACCGGTTTCGATAGCGACGAGATCCACGAGCTTTCCTCTGAGACCAGGCGCACACAGCACGCTGAGTTGATGACCGGGCCGACCTTTCTTCATCCCGATCGAGACGAGCCAGGCGTCATCGGCACCCGCATCCAAGGCGCGCTGTACCACAAGAGCGAGAATCTCCGGGGTCACGTCGTCGAGGTTTGTTTCGATGAGCACGGCGTCGACGATGGTGGAGTCATCAATGTCAATCATCACGGCAGTCAATATGTTCGGATGGGCCTCCACATCGCGGCTCCCAGCGCCGAAGCCCGTGCGGTAGAGTCGTCCCGGAGCGATCGGACCCCATTCGTCGACCATCGTCGCCAGCAAAGCAACGCCTGTGGGTGTGGCTGTCTCAGTCGCAGAGTTGACACCAACAACCGGAAGACCCTCGAGGAGCCCAAGAACGGCCGGCGCCGGATGTGGCAACGCACCGTGCGAAGATTGCACCGTGCCGACCCCGAGGCCGACGGGACCCGATCGCACCTCGGTCACATGGAGTGCATCCAACGCTGCCCAGCATCCCACGATATCGACAATCGCATCTACCGCGCCGACCTCATGGAAATGCACATCATCGACTTCCACGCCGTGCCGCTTGGCCTCAACCTTTGCGAGCTTCCGAAATGTCGCCCTCGACCCTTCCACCACCCGGGACGGCAAACTGGATCGCGCAAGGAGGCTATCGATCCCAGACCAAGTCCTTGGTTCGGAGGCGACGGCAGTCGTCACCTGCGCATGAAGGCACTGGAGACCGCGGCGATCCACATCTCCCACTGCCAATTCCCATCCGCCAACTTCGAGGCTCTCCAGCGCGTTGCGTACGGTGACCTCGTCTGCGCCGACGTCGATCAACGCCCCAAGCAACATGTCGCCCGACACTCCCACGGCCGGATTGAGCCACAGCATGCGCGGCGTCACCTGTCCCCCGAGATTCGGAACGCGGCGCAAGCCGCTCCATAGCCGTTGTCTATCCCCACCACCGTGATGCCTGGCGCACATGACGACAGCATTGACAACAACGCGGTTACGCCCTCAAAACTGGAGCCGTAGCCCACGGACGTCGGCACACCGATGATTGGTACAGGCACCAAACCGCCTAGAACGGTCGCTAGCGATGCCTCCATACCTGCGACTGCCACTACGACCGAGGCGCTCTGAAGGCTTGGAACCACACCAACAAGTCGATGGAGGCCAGCGACACCCACATCACGATGGGTCGTGACGGGCACACCCATTGCAGTGAGTACGCCAGCGCATTCGTCCACCACCGGATGGTCAGACGTGCCTCCTGAAACAATTGCAACCGGCTTTGAGTCGCGTGCTTCAGCGTGGCGCCAGGTCAACGTGGTTGACCAAGCGGCTTCAGGGGACAACGCTGCAAGCCCTTCACGCTGCTCCTGGCTGGTCCTGGTGACGATCACAGGGGCATCGTCTGCTTCAAGCATCGCAGCGACGATTCTGACGCACTGCTCTGTGGTCTTGCCCTGGGCGTACACCGCTTCTGGCATCCCGATGCGCCGATGCCGATCCGTGTCCAGGCGGGTATCGCCCAAGTAAACCGCAACGGTTGGATCAGGCTCGTTCATTGCTCAGCGCTGCGTTGAGGTTACCTGAGCGCAACCCTGCGAGGTCGAGGGTGACATAGAGGTAGCCGATGCGTTGCATCGAAGTGACAATGTCCTCACTGTTCGCTACCACCTTCGCCATCTCGTGACTGGGAACCTCGATGCGAGCAGTGTCGCCGTAATGGCGAACGCGCAAGTCGTTGAAGCCGATGCGGCGGAGCTCAAGTTCGGCACGGTCGATTCGGGTCAGCACATTTATTGTTACAGGGGTGCCGTACGGCACCCGCGAGCTGAGACAGGGCATTGCTGGTCGGTCCCAGACTGGTAGACCCCACCGCTTCGCCAGCTCTCTGATGTCCGATTTGTGAAGCCCGGCATCAACCAAAGGGAACCGCGCACCCCGTTTTCGAGCGGCTTCCTGCCCCGGCCGATGATCGCCGAGGTCGTCGATGTTCACACCGAGAGTGATGGTGGCATCGATCGCTGCGGCGATCGGCTCGAGCGCATCCATGAGCGCGTCCTTGCACCAGTAGCAACGGTCCCCAGAGTTTGCGACGTAATTGGTATTCGACAGTTCATTCGTGGCAACTGACTGCCACGGCATGTCCCACTGCCGAGCGAGGTCCGCACAATGCTCGAGTTCGCCAGTGGCCAAAGAGTCGGAGTCTGCTGTGACGGCGAGCATCCTGTCACGTCCAAGTGCACGGAGCGCGCTACTCGCAAGAGTCGCGGAGTCCACACCGCCTGAGAAGGCGACAACAACACGCTCATAGGAGTGGAGTTCGGTGGCCAATCTCGATTCTAAGGAGTTCATGGCATCGCATACTTTCGGTGTCGTTCGGCGGCCCTGAGAATCAACTCTTCACTCGGTCCCTCAGGGTCGTCGAGAGCGCGAAACGCCTCAAGGACAGCAAGAGGCGAGTTCTTATGCTTCTTGGCTGCCATTGCCAGCGGTTCGCGTGGCGCGAAGCCGCAGAGCGCACATGCCCAGTGGAGCTGTCGCATCAACTGATAGGCACGACCGTCGGGATACATCCGGAGAATCTCGACAATCGTGGTCCTCCCTCTGATCCTTTGGCCTGTACTCCCGCGATCAATCGTCACAAACGAATCTGCTCAAGGGCACTGATGTCTTCGGCATCCATCCTGATTGCGTTCTTTGGGAACTGGTATCTGGCGAATGGGAGGATGATGACCTTTGCGTCCGGGCCATGGCGTTCCATAGCCGCAGCGAACGCTTCGTCGATCGACGTCGTGGCATCGAACCCGATCTCGGCCGCCATGGCGAGATTCTCCTCCAGGGTGACCATGGTCAGATGCTTGCGCGTCATGACCTCATAGATCGGTACCCAGATGCAACCAGACCACATCTCAATGGTTCGATGATGAATGTCGTGGAGCACTCTCTCGTAGTTCTCCCTCGTTGGAGGCATGTACGGCTGCATCAGATCCATCAGTGCAAGCCCTGGGAAATCGCCGAGATCTGTGTGAACACCAGGAGAAGGCGAGCAGTAGATGATCGTGCCACCTTCCTTGACGACGAGATCAGTCGACATCGCGCCCCATCCGGTATGGAAGAACAAGTGGTCGGTTGGCGCAAACACGCCGCAGATGGCAATGTCGGCTGGACCCTGCTCGGCGACGGGGTTGTCGTATGAGTAGATGGCGTTGAAGCGACCGATCGATTCACGGTGTGCATCGGGATGCGCACCGAACAGCAAATCAATAACGCGACCGTGAGTGTCGAGAATCACGTTCATCGTTGCGGAGAGCTCACACATCGTTGCGACTTCGTCGATGTCCGAACGCATCGGACCTGCTACGGCGCCGTAGTGCGTCTGTGGTGACGTCACGAACGCTGCGTGGTTGGACTCAATGGTTGCGTCAGAAACCACGCCTGGAAGGATGAGTTTTCCACCCCCACCCGCGCCCCAATGATTGGACTGAGCCTGCCCAACGGTGATCTTGACGTCTGCGCTGGCGACATCGTTATGCAGCCAGACGGGGGTACCCCGCGACGACACACCTATATAGGTATACTTTTCTGGGTTGCCAGGATCGTTTTGCATGAACGAAACACCTGTGCGTTCCATTCGCGCCAGGTTGTCGCTTCCGATCTTCTGCACAATGTCCGATTCAGACATCGGGAAGACTTTGCCATTGGCACATATGATGCGGGCGTCGGCGATCCCTGCCGCTTCGATGGCATCGAGAATGGGTGGGAGCAGTTTCGACGTTGGCGTTGGGCGGAACTGGTTGTCGATGACCACAGCCACGCTGCTGGCACCGGAAAGGAGTTCGGAGAACGCAGGTCCCGAATGCGGGTTCTCGAGTGCCGCGGCCGCCGCCGCGGTTGCGTCATCGATCGGAGGTGGTTCGTCCGGTCGTATTTCTGCCATGAGGTTGGCGCTTGGGATGTCGATCGTAATCGTCTCTCGGTACACAAGATCCTCGTTGCCACTGGCACCGATGGTGAGGGGATCAAGCGACTCGTAGGGGATGACGGCGTGATGGGTATCTGACACGGCTCTCTCCTCGTATCGACAAACTCTGCTGTTCCTCCGGCACTATAGCAATCGTCATAAGAGGCGGCTCGGCGACGGTTCGATTAGAACTTTCCGTGCTCGAGATAGGCATCCTTCGGTGATATCCCTGCAAGTATCGCCGCCCGGATCTTGTCCTCTGTCGCAGCCTGAACCTCTGCTTCGCTCACCACGACGTCAGCAATGGCGGCGGGGACGACCACGACTCCGTCCTCGTCCGCGAGCACCCAATCGCCACTCTCGACCACAACAGTTCCGATCACGATCGGCTCACCAAGTGCATCAACACGCCAGCGACCAACGACGTCTTCGGGTGTCGTATAACGACACCAAACCGGAAAGCCCATGTCGATTACGAGTCTGGAATCACGACAACCCCCATCAACGATAAAGCCTCGCACGCCGCGGTACTGAAGCGTCTCCGCGGAGAGCTCACCCATGTGCGCGATCTCAAGATCATTCGGTTGGCTGACGACCACAGACCCAGGAGGGACCTCTGACAGGAATTCAGTCCACAGCAGGAGTGACTCGTGCCCGCTGATGGAGCGATCAGGCTCGCCAGACATCGTGAAGGCCACCCCGCCGACCTTGCCACTGGCGGCGAGGGAGTGGATGCCCTTCGGCAGCACTCCTGTCGCCTCACCCCTTGTTCGTAGGACGTCATGGATAATGCCCGTATAGAGATCTTCCATTCTGGCCCCAACAAGATCGAGGTCAGCTCGCACCAAGCTGCCCACCGTTCTTGAAGAACTCGGCCGTCACTGCGACGGCATCACGAAGCGGAGTATGCGGCAGCTCTCCCAGCCGTTGCCGGAGCGGCCCGTCGTCTGCTCCGTCAGGGAAAGGCAGCGGGTCGTCCCCATGGGTGATCGTTGCACTGCCAGTGATGTCGGACACGACGTCGACGAACTCACCCATCGATACGATGTCGCCGGCGAGCGAATAAACATGCGCCCCATCTGGCGCAGCGCGTACGGCCGTCGTCAGCACGCGAGCGACGTCTGGAGCGAACTGAAACCCCGCCACTCCTCCGTACTCGATGTGGTAGTCGTCGCCCCGCACCGCAGCCTCGATCGCGAGGGTTGGTTGCGCGGTGACACCCTGGTCGCGGAGCGGCCCGTACACCGTGTATGGCCGGATCCCGATGCTCGGCACATGGTCCTCCTGCCAGTACACAGTGGCCGTGTCTTCGTTGGCGACCTTGAAGACGCCGTACAGCGTCTCAGGCAAACGGGCAGCGTCGGGCGGTAGGATGTTGACGCCGTAGTTTCTCGGGTGTCCGTACACCGCCATGCTGCTCGCATAGGCGAGGTTCGCGATTCCGTGCTCCTTCGCCGCTTGAAATACGTTCACCGTTCCCGTCACGTTGACGGCTGCGCCGAGCGGTGGATTGGCCCGACAGAAGGGCACTTGGAGGGCAGCGAGATGAACGATGTGCGTTCGCCCTGATGCGGCCGCCGAGACTTGGTCGACATCGGTGATGTCACCTGGAATCCGCTCCACGGTTGCAAGCATCTCGGCGTCGATGATCGCTCGGAGGCGTCTGTCGTCCGTGGACAAATCGAAGATCGCGACGGTCGCGCCGTCTTCCAGGAGGAGTTTCGTCACCCATGCGCCGATGCACCCCATGGCGCCGGTGATGAGGAACCGGTCGATACCCATTTCGCGCCGTGCCTCTATTTCCGGAGTGGCGTTCATAGTGAGTCGACACCCAGGTAGCGGCGTTGGGCGTCTGTGTCGTTCATGAGATCGGTTGCATCCACTTCCGCTTCGATCCGGCCCGAAACCATGATCAGCTGCCGGTCCGCTACAGCGGTCGCAACAGTGATGTTCTGTTCAACAAGCAGAATAGCGTGGCCCTCCCGGACAAGCTTGTGACACGTGTCGATGAGCTGGTCGACGATTGCAGGGGCGAGACCCTCGGATGGTTCATCCATGATGATCAGTGGGGCGTTCAGCATCAGAGCCCTCCCGATGGCGAGCATCTGCTGTTCGCCACCCGAAAGTGCTGCTCCGCTTACCTTGCGACGTTCCGTCAGGCGTGGGAACAATTCATACACGGCATCCTTTGTCCAGCGGTGCCCCTTGGTTCCCTTGACCAGCATTTGCAGGTGCTCATCGACGGTCAATGACGGGAACAATCTTCTCCCCTGTGGCACATAGCCGATACCGAGGGCCGCGATCTGATGGGTCTTCTTACCAGTGAGCTCGGTGCCGCCTAGCTTGACAGAACCACCAATAGCGGGGACGAGGCCCATGATGGTGTTACACAAAGTGGTCTTCCCCATACCGTTGCGCCCGAGCACAGCAACCGCTTCAACCCCCATCGAGAAATCGATGTCGAAGAGCACCCTGGCCGCTCCGTAGCCAGATGCAAGGTCGTTAACCTCGAGGATGGGGGTCGCATCACTCAAGACTGCCGGTCCTTCCGAGGTAGATGTCATGGACCATTTGGTTCGCGCGGATCTCATCCGGTGTTCCCTCGGCGATAACGGATCCGTCGTGCATAACGATCACCCGATCCGCGACACTCAGGGCGACATCCATATCGTGTTCGATGATGATCAGTGTCACCGATTCTTCCAAGCTCAAAAGCATTTCGGTGAGGCGTTGCCGCTCGCCTTGCGACAACCCTGAAGCGGGCTCATCGAGCAGAAGCAAGGATGGATGCACAGACATGGCCATCCCCAGCTCGAGTTGCCGTTGCTCGCCGTGTGAGAGGGATTCAACCTTGGTATCGAGTTTCGTTCCGAGCCAGACCCGCTGGGCGGCACGCGCAGCGCGTTCTCTGAAGACTCTGTCCTTCTTGTTTTTGAATATACGCAGGTGGCCGCGTTCCTTCCCAACGATCGCGACATAAAGGTTGTCTTCGACAGTAAGGCCAGGAAACAGCCTGGTCCGCTGATAGGTGCGTGCGACACCGAGATCCGGTCTTGTGCGGGCAGGGGCTGTGCTCACGTCTCGTCCCTCGATCCTCACGGTCCCAACTGTAGGCGCGAAATCGCCGGCTATGACATTGAAGAGAGTGGTCTTGCCAGCGCCATTCGGTCCCAAAATCGCGAGGCGTTCACCTTGCGCGACGTCGATATCGACGCCGCGCAAGGCATGCACGCCTCCGAAGGCCTTTTCGATCCCGCTGAGTTGCAGAATCTGAGCTGTGCCAGTAGTCGTCACTCGCTCTTGACCTTCCTCGTTGCTCGTTTACGTTGCTCGATCAGCCTTGCGGCACACCATCGACGACCGGTGTGGCATTCCCGAGCCACGAAAGGTCGCTTGGCTCACACCCAGGCACGTCACGGCTGGGCATGTTGCCCTGCTCGAACGTTCCACCGAAGGTCTGATCAACCGCCGGGATGACCGCAACCGTCGACAGACCAAGGGTGCCATCGTCAAGGAGTACGAACTGACGTACGTACTGATCCTGTACAGCCTGTCGGTTACCGTCAAGCGTGGTCGTGCCATACGGCCCCGCGAGCTGCAGACCGCCGAGCGCACCCTGAAGCGCAACCTGACCGTCTGAGATGTCCGCACCGACTTTCTCAAGCCCCTCGATGAGAGCCTGTGACGCCGCAAAGTAGTTGACAAGGAACCCAGAATTCGCCTGGGCGGCAGCGTCACCGAACGGCTCCAAGTTGTCGTAGTGGCTGGCAATGATCGCTGTGTGCGCAGCGACGCTGTCCAACTTCAGGTCTCCGGCTGTGCCGAAGCCACCGATGTAGGCGCCTTCCATGGAGGGATCCATGCTTCCTGCTGCGAACTCCCAGAACAAGTTGCCCATGTGCTGGTCTGGGGTGACAGGACCTACGGCATCTTCAAATGCCTTGAGTGCTGGCAACGTGCCAGAACCGCCAACAACCCAGAAGTAGCCGTCTACTTCGTCTGGACCCGGCAGCTGAGATACGAATGACGAATAGTCGGTCGTGTTCAGTGGTGGGAAGACGCGAGAGGTGACCTCTCCGCCTGCAGCACAGAACTCCGCGATGAAGCCAGCGCCCGATGTCCACGCGAAGCTGTAGTCATCCATGATGACCGCAGCTGTTTTCCATCCGAGATCGTTGAAGGCGACATCGCCGGTGCCTGCGTTCCACTGAGCTCCATCGGAGTTGTAGCGGAAGAAGTTCGGTGCCTGCACCTCGAGCGTCGTGTCCATCGCGCCCGCCGAGCCGTTGATGAACGTCTGCGTTGGATGATCCTTCGCATAGTTGGCAACAGCGATCGACTCATCACCGGACAATGGTCCAATCATGATGTCCGCTCCGAGCTGCTCCATGAGGCGCCTGGTCTCTTCGATCGCTGTATCAGCGGTGTCGTCTCCACAGCCGATGCCGACCAATTCGATGGGCACACCGTTGACGCTTGCGCCGGTCCAACCAGCTGTGGCATCGTTCGGGTCCGTGATCGTGGCACCTGCATATTCAGCCATGGCAGCGCCAACGCCAGCCATGTCCTGCTGGTGGAAGGCACCAAAGGCGCCTGAGCACTCGGACAGAACCGCAAGCTTGATGACCTCGGTACCACCGCCTGCTGCTGCTGTTGTTGTCGCGGCATCACCGCCTGCTGCTGCTGTTGTTGTCGCGGCATCACCGCCTGTTGTTGCCGTATCGCCTCCATCATCGCTACTACACGATGCAGCGACCAAGGCCACAACGGCGAATACCGCCATCAGCCTCGCCGCTTTCGCACGAGATATTGTAAATCTCACTGTTTCTCCTCCTATTTGTTTCCCGTTGTCTCCGCTGATCCACTCCCAGAGTCGGATCTGCTTCCTGCTGTTACCGAGGGTCCACTCCCAGAGTCGGATCCTGGAGCTTGTGAGGTGTGCCATGCGCGAGGCGTCAGAAGCCGCACGACTCGTTGGCCGATCCCGATGAAGCCGTCGGGCGACAGCAACACGATGATCAGGAAGATCAGGCCGATGATGGTGTTGAAGCGCGCCTCTGTGAGGCCGATCTGATTCAGTCCCGGTACGTCTCGTACATAGTTGTTCACCATCACGAACACGATCGCACCGACCCACGCGCCCTCTAATCGGTTTATGCCGCCGATGA
This sequence comes from Actinomycetes bacterium, assembly GCA_023336815.1. GTDB lineage: Bacteria > Actinomycetota > Acidimicrobiia > Spongiisociales > UBA5794 > JAMBLL01. Next base: position 8,176 of record JAMBLJ010000113.1, on the reverse strand, counting down.
CCGCAATGATGAGGAGAGCCAGAATCTCGCCCATCCCGATCGATGCAGGATCGATCTGGCGGTTCCACCAGATGAAGAGAACTCCTGCGAGCGATGCTACGAAACCGGCCAACGTGAACGCCAAGGTCCGATGGACCCAAACGTTGTACCCCATGGAACTCATCCGAACATGGTCATCGCGAATCCCCTGAAGCGACAGGCCGAACGGTGTTCTCGCGATGTAGCGAAGCACGACATAGACGATTACGCTCACGGCCAAGGCGAGGAAGTAGAGCCTTTCGGGGAACTGACCCGGCGTTCCGACGAAGTCCGGCGCCCGCACCTGGTTGATGCCACCGAAACCTGAGAACGTTGTTACCTGACCGAAGAAATAGAAGCCGATGACGCCGAAGGTGAGGGTGATCATCAGGAAATAGAGCCCGGTCGACCTGCTGGCCACAGCGCCCAGGAAAAATGCCAACACTGTGGTGATTCCAACGCCCAAGGCCACACCCAGCCAAGGGTCGAGACCGAGGTTCAAGCCCTTGCTCCCCCCGGTCGTTACCGCGTTGCCGATTACGAAGCCACTGACGCCGAACAACAGCGTCTGAGCGAGAGACACCATCCCTCCGTACGCAGCGAGGAAAATCAGGCTGGCCGCGGCGATCCCGAGGAGCAAGCCCTGGGTGAGCACGAAGCTGACAAAGAAGTCAGACGTGAACGCGGGCAACACGAGCAACAATGCCACGGCGAAAACGAGGAGCGCGCGCTCGAATGTGACCACACGGCCTCGTGGACGGCTGGCGTTGTTGTCCGCGGCGGTCATTCAGGTGTCCCGAACAATCCATAGGGGCGCCATGCAAGCACCGCTCCGAGCAAAACGAATGTGAAAATGATGGAGTAGTTCGTGAACCCAGCCGGAAGATATGAAGGGGCAAATGCGGTGACGACCCCAAGGAGCAACGAACCAGCGAGGGCGCCCTTGAGAGATCCCAATCCGCCAACAATCACGACGATGATCGAGTTGAGCAGCCACTGGCCATCGACTCCCGCAGCCAATCCAGCGAACGACCCTCCCATGACACCTCCCATGCCAGCGAGCGCTGAGCCAACGAAGAAGGCCAGAGCGAATACGAGCTGCACATTGATGCCAAGGGCTTGCACCATGGACGTGTCGTCCACTCCAGCGCGAATGACCATCCCTGTCCTTGTTTTCTGCAGCCAGGCCCACAGGGCTACCCCTACGACAATGGCGACACCAAGCATGAAGAGACGTGAAACCGAATAGCGGACCCCAGACACTGTGATTGCACGGTCGATCAAACCCGGCCATTGGATGTCGACACCTATGCCACCGAACCACGACACCATCATGTCAGCGAGGATGACTGAGATCGCAATAGTGATCATCGTCTCGCGCATGTCCTGTCCCTGGAACCAGCGGAGGAACACCTGTTGCATGATCAGACCCAGAATGCCGGCAATCATCGCCGCGAGCAGGAGCGGAATTACCCAATCGAAGACGCCGACATCGTCCCCGAGAATATTTCGGCTCTTCCCGACCATCAGTTTCTGGAATTCCAGGGCGATATAACCGCCGAGCAGGAAGAACGAACCATGAGCGAGGTTCACGACCCGCATCAGACCGAAGATGAGGGTGAAGCCCGAAGCAACGATGAAATAGAGGCCGGCGATCGTGAGCGCATTGAGCAGCACCTTCACGAAGTCGCCTGGTTGCGAAACTAGCGGCTCGGCAGGGGTGCCGTTTGCGAAGACGAGAACCCACGCTGCGAAAATCGCCGCGACGCTCCATCCTGCGACGAGCGCAATCCATTGCACGGTTGAGCGCTGGCTCGACTTCTTCGTCTTTTGCTCGGTTGTTGCTGTCAAATCTGCGTCGTCTCCCCGGGCTTTGGCCCGTACTCTGCGCTGGCCGGGCGCGACCTAGTTGATGCTGGCAATCACCGAATCAACATCGGTGACCGTCGCCACATTTTGCAGTGCGTAGTTGATCGAGGCGTTCTGCCAATCGGCGCTCATTGTTGAGCACGCGTTCTCCGGCACGACCATGTAGTAGCCCTTGTCCGCCCCAGTGCGGGCCGTGTGCTCGATCGACATGTTGGTCCATGCGCCACTGATGATGATCGTGTCACGCTCGGTGCCGGCGAGGATGTTCTCGAGATTGGTGCCCTGCCATGCGCTCATTCGCGTCTTCTCAACGACGAAGTCGCCTTCATGCGGTTCAAGGCCATCGGCTGGGGCCGCTCCCCACGTGCCCCTCACCATTGCACCCTCGGCAACACCTTCAAAGAGCGGTGCGTTCAGCTTCAGCCCAGGGGCGCCATCCTCAACGATGTACCACACATGGATGACGGGCACGCCTTTGGATCGGCATGCTGCTGCAAGCCGCTGTACGTTTGCAACCACGTTCTGTTCACGTGCGTGATCTGGAGCGCCCGACTCGGCGAACGCGCCCCCGTCGGTAATAACGTCGTTTTGTAGGTCTTGCACAATCAGTGCGCAGCGATTGGCATCAAGTTTGAGATCGTCGGTCATCTGGTTTCTCCACTCCCTTGTCGGGTGTCGGATTTCTTCTGGCCAGCGGTCTCAGCCCATATACAACTCGCGATGGGGACCCACCTTTGTTCGGATGGTGTAGAGCGAAGAGGTGCTCGGCATGTACAACGTGTGCCAGTCGTCTCCACCCCATGTGAGGTTGCCCACGTTCTGGGGCACCTTCACCGTGCCGATGTGAGTGCCGCCGATGTCAAACACCCACACGCCACCGGGACCCGTGACCCAGATGTTCCCACGTTCATCGCACTTCATTCCGTCTGGGATCCCCTCTTCGATCACGCCGGAACCAATGTTGTCAGCGAACCGCCGACCATTTGCAATGCTGCCGTCGGCGTTCACGTCGTAGACATCGATAAGAGCGTTCGGCGTGTCGTTGATGTAGAGAAGTGACTCGTCAGGCGAGAAGCAGAGACCGTTCGGTTGTTCGTACTTGTCACGGTCGACGATCAACTGAGAGTCGCCACCCCCCGGTGGGACTCGAAAGACTCCCTGCCAACCAAGGTCGCGCTCACGCTCGAGTCCGAACACTGGCATGCGTCCATACCACGGGTCCGAAAAATAGATCGATCCATCTCGCCGCACACACACATCGTTGGGACTATTGAGCTCCTTACCCTCAAAGTGTGAAGCGATCGTCTCAATGGTTCCGTCGGGACGCTCCCTGACGAGTGAAGATGTGACATGCTCGCACACGAGAAGGTTGAGATCGCCGTCATACGTCATGCCGTTGCATTTGTTGGACGGGTTTCGCACTTCGGTCACAGTGCCATCGGGCGTGTATTTGCGCCGAATGTCCCCAGGCATGTCGGAGAAGAGGAGGTATCCTTCGGTCGGGTGCCAGATCGGTCCTTCCGTGAATGTGAATCCGGTAGCCATCTCCTCAAGTCGTGCATCCTCGTCCAGCAGTTCCCACATTGCGTTCGATCGAGCTTCTATGTCACTCATGTGTCCTCCACCATTGCTTGGCTGACTGCCAATTCGCCGCGACTATACCAGCACGTTGACAGGGTTGCCCAAAGCGACTGGGAGCACGACCCCTTGTATCGTTGAATACATTCGAGGGCGTCCCTCCGACGAGCAGATCAGACGCCGGTCTTCAACGGCTGACCGCTGCCGGGATATACGAAGATGCGCCAGGGGCGATCGCCACCCGAGTCAGCATGCGTTCCTCACGGCACAGATTCCGGCATCGCGATCTATACCGTTCCTTCGTCGACCATCCGGGGGCGTGTTAGCAACGGCGACTATCAGATTGCCACGATCAAGATTCGGTGCTCTCCAGTTCGGTTATGGTGGGTCAACAGGTGACGGCAAGCATCGGCTGTTTGGAGGTTTGATGAGCGTTGACGTATTAATCCCGGAGACCACAGACGCTGCGGTTGAGGCCTTTGGTGACGGGACAGACATCACCGTGATAGCGGGCGGCACGATCGTGATGCAGCTCTTGAATTACAGGCGAATCACAGTGTCCAAGGCAATGTTGCTCAACAAAGCTGGGCTCTCGTACCTGAGACAGAGTGACTCCACATGGACGGTTGGTGCGATGACCCCACTGTCTGACCTCCTCGGAATGTTCTCGCCTTTGGGAGCATGCGCCGCAAACGTGGCAGATCACGAGGTCCAGTATCAAGCGACGATCGGTGGGAACCTCTGCGCACCCACTCCACCCGAGCATCCAAGTGGAGACCTTCAGGGACCGCTCATCGCGCTCGGCGCGACTGTCCGCTCTGTGGGTGCCGGCGGCGAGCGCACAGATGGCGTGGAGGAATTTCTGGCGAGTAGAGCCGGTCGCCTCGTTCTCGATATCTCATTCGAAACTCCGCAGGCAGGCGCTTTTGCAGCTCTCGACCGGCCCCATACTCGCCATTTCACTGCTCTCGCCGTATCGGGCGTCAAGTCGGGCGACACAGTCCGCCTCGCAGCCACCGGCGTCGGACCAGTGGGCGTTCGCTTGCTGTCTGCCGAGGCTGCTGCTGGCGATCCGGAGGCGGCAGGCAATGCGGCACTGGCCGACGCCGTTCTGCGTGACGACGCATTGGCATCGGCGTGGTATAGGGAACGCACACTGCCGTCCCTCGTGGCGAGAGTACTGAACGAGATCAAGGAGGCCTCATGAACATCGTCTTGAACGGCGTGACCGTGGCGATCAAAAGCCCCCCCCTCGCTTCACTACTCACTGTGTTGCGGGAGGAATTGAACGTGACCAGCACCAAAGTTGGCTGTGAACAGGGTGGATGCGGCGCCTGCACCGCTCTGGTGAACGGAAAGCCGCAACGGACATGTCTCACACCCATCGCGGCAGTCGACGGAGCGTCGGTGACGACAGTCGAGGGACTGGGAGACTCGGATCACCTGACGGCCGTGCAGCAGTCCTTTGTGAACCACTACGCAGCGCAATGCGGCTTCTGTACTCCTGCCATGATCATCGCTGCAACGGCGTACCTCGAAGGGAACGGCAGTAGCGATCGTGAGGAAATAGAAGAAGCGCTCAAGGGTCACACCTGCCGCTGCACCGGCTATCAGAAGATCGTCAGCGCTGTAGCCGCGGCAGTCGCTGAGACGACATTTGATCTCACGGTGACAACACCGAGTCCGAACACCGTGATCAAGTCAGGAGGTCAGACATGAAGGTTGTAGGCGCTCGGCTCCCACGTTACGACGGTGTGGGGCACGTAACTGGTCAAACCCAATACGTTGACGATGTTCGTGTTCAGGGAATGTTGTGGGCCAAGGCACTTCGCTCCCCTGTGCATCACGCCAAGATTACGCACCTTGACACCGCCAAGGCCGAAGCTATGTCGGGCGTCCACGCTGTCGTCACGTGGCGGGACGTTCCCTTGTTGGAATACGGACACCTTTCTGCTCTCGGGATTCCAGCAGACGAACCGCTTCTCGCCAAGGACACTGTCCGCTACATGGGTCAGCCAATCGCTCTGGTCGCTGCAGACGATGAGGACACGGCACAAGCAGCTGTCAACGCGATCGAGGTCAAATTCGAGGAACTTCCAACATTGTTCGACGTGCGCAATGCATTCGACGAGGGCGCCCCGAAGATCCATCAGTGGGGAAACTGGTATCCACACTTCGAAGGCGACATGGATCGAAGACAGATACGCAAAGGCAACATCGAAGACGCCTTCGACCGCGCAGACAAGATCATCTCTGGCGTGTATCGACCCGCTGCAATCGAGCATGTGCCGCTCGAGACCCAGGTCTCGCTGGTTGTTCCCGAACCCGACGGCAGGCTCACGATTTACTCGTGCACCCAGGCCCTGTACTTTTCGCTTGCCGTAGTCGCCGCGCACCTCGAGGTGCCGATGAACAGGATCAAGATTGTCGGCGGCACCGTGGGTGGCGGTTTCGGCGGCAAGGTGGACACTGCCACTGAAACATTGACGGCACTTGCCGCCATGAAGGCGAACCGACCCGTCAAGTGGCGGTGGACTCGCGAAGAAGAGTTCCTCGTTTCTTCCACGCGTGCACCTTGGCACATGGAGATCATCGACGCCGTTACAGAGGACGGCTGGATTTTGGGGCGAAAAATGCTGACCCTCCATGACTCTGGTGCATACGCCCGCTTCAGCCCATATGGGCTCACCAAGCACAGTTTCCACCACACGGGTGCGTACACGATTCCCAATCTGCATTTCGACGGATACGTGGTGTTCACCAACCGCACACCGACAACTGCTATGCGAGGATTTGGGGTCACCTCGATCTCGTTTGCGGTGGAGACCCATCTAAGCCGCATTGCTGACGAACTTGGGCTCGACCCGTACGAAGTCAGACTCAAGAACGCCAATCGGATCAACGACACGTCTCCAAACCGGATTCGCTATACGGATCCAAGCTCCGTGGAGGTAATCCAGGCACTCTCAGAAGCAGCAGGTGGAGAATTGGCGCCAGCCTATGCCGGTGCCACCAGAGCTCCCAGAGAGGGAGAAATGCTCCCTGAGCACCTAATTGGACAATTGAAGACGGAGGGACACTGATGGCCACGCATCGAGGTTTCGGCATTTCGTCGATCGAGTATCCGACTGGCATGAACCAGAACGGTGATCCATCCCAGGCGTGGGTCAAGGTGAAGCCAGACGGGCGCGTCGATGTGTTCTCCGGCACTTCCGATATCGGCAACGGTGCCAAGACGATCCAGTCCCAGATCGTTGCGGAGGCCATCGGCATTCCATACGATTGGGTGACATTCGACAACTCCAACACAGACTCATCACCCGTATGCACAGGCACGTTCGCCTCTCGGGCAACGTTCGTTGCAGGCAACGCGGTGTTGAAGGCTGCGATGGATGTGAAACAGAAGATCCTCGAAGTCGCTGGTAAGGAAATGGAGGTGTCTCCGGAGGACCTACACATCGTCGATGGGGAGGTCCAAGTCAAGGGATCCCCTGACACGAAGCTTGGCGTCGCCGATGTGGCGGCCGCTGCGACCTGGACCCACGGCGTGCTGATGACCGGCACAGGCGCCCAACTCAACGAGTACGCAGAAATCACCAATACTTTGACGGGAGAGGTCTCAGGACCGCCACACGCCGCCATCTCGTACGCGGCCTGCGCCGCAGAAGTAGAGGTCGATGACGAAACCGGGGATGTGCGCGTGCTGCGCCTCATCCAAGTCTACGATGTCGGCAAGGCGATCAACCCCTCACTCGTCGAAGGGCAGATCGAAGGCGGGGCGCTCATGGGCCTAGGACTCGGTGTGCTCGAGAACTCGTATCCGTACTATCCATCTCCGGATCATCGCGGGTATTCGATCGGTTCGTACTACATGCCGAGTTCAGAGGATATGCCGGAGTACAAGACCGCGATCATCGAGAATCCAAGCGCCGACGGTCCATATGGCGCTAAGGGCATTGGGGAGATGGCGAACAACGGTCAGCCGGGGGCAATCACTGCCGCAGTTCATGATGCCGTTGGTATCTGGGTCACGGAACTGCCTATCACACCGGAACTGGTGTTGAGGGCTCTTGACGCCAAAGCAGAGCCGCGCCGAGAGGGAAAACTGATCGCTTTCGACGAAGAACTCTCGGTGAACTCGATGGCCAGTGGCATATCGTGGTCGGTCTGACCGCACAGAATCGAGCGTGGAGGGACACAGACCCTCAATCCGCGCACGTAGAGGCAACGGCAGTCGACGCATTCGGTACCGACCGATTCGGCGCGGAGCGCTGACGATGCCGAGAAGAGGTCTTGTGACGGGCGGGGCGAGCGGCATCGGGCTGGCCAGTTCGCGACGACTGATGGAGGACGGCCTCGAGGTTATCGCCGTTGACCTGAGCGAGGAACACCTCGCACATGTCGCAGGCGAGTTCACGAGCGTACATCAACTGGATGTCGCCAACGCCGCTGCTGTTAACAGCCTGATATCCGACCTGCAACCAATCGATGTTCTCATCAACAGCGCAGGAATGGTGGGACCAAACGTGCCAATTTGGGAGGTTGACGACGGGGGATGGGCTCGAACGATTGCCGTGAACCTCACGGGTACGTTCAATACGATGCGAGCCGCTCTGCCGGGCATGCGTGAGCGCGGATGGGGCCGGATCGTGAACGTCGCGTCCATCGCTGGCAAGGAAGGCAACCCGAATCTCGGCGCGTACTCAGCGAG
>JAMBLJ010000112.1 GCA_023336815.1 Actinomycetes bacterium | reverse complement strand
CTCTTGCTACGCCAGTTCTGCCGTGACCACGTCGGCGATCGAAGCGGCTACGGAGGTCGCCTCTGATTCCGTTGGTGCTTCGACCATCACCCGGATGAGCGGCTCGGTCCCCGATGGGCGCACGAGCACGCGCCCCCTGGAGCCAAGCTCGCGCTCGGCATCGGCGGTCGCCTTCGATATCAGCAGGTTCTCCTGCCATCCGTTCTTCGAGACAACTCGCACGTTCGTCAGAACCTGAGGTAGCTCGGACATGACACCCCGAAGCTCGCGGAGCTCCTTGCCCGTTGCAGCCATCACTTCCATGAGGCGAAGAGCAGTGCGGAGGCCATCACCCGTGGACCGGTCTTCGAGAAGAATGTGTCCTGACTGCTCGCCCCCAACAACCGACCGTGTCTTTCGCATGGCCTCGACGACGTGACGATCTCCAACAGGTGTAAGCACGACATCGATCCCCAGCCGATCCATTGCCTGATGGAAACCAAGGTTCGACATCACCGTTGCGACGACCGTGTTCTTCTCGAGCTTGCCGCGTTCGTGTTGCCACTTCGCGAAGATCGCCATGATCACGTCACCGTTGACGGTCTCGCCGTCTTCGTCGACTGCGATCAAACGGTCGGCATCACCATCGAACGCGAGACCGACCTTGCCGCGAGATCGTGCGGCTACAGCCTCCGGGTGGGTTGCCCCAACACCATCGTTGATGTTCATGCCGTCGGGCGTGTCCGCCATAGTCTCGGTGGTGGCACCGACCTTTGCAAAAAGCGACGGCGCTGCAAGAAAAGCAGCACCGTTGGCACAGTCGACAACGAACTCAAGTCCGCGCATCGAGTAGGTCACCGTCTGAGCCACCCTGTCGACGTACCTCTCGACGGCATTGTTCATCGTTGTTTGGATACCAACGTTGCCGGCGACAGGACGGGCGTACCGCTCGTCTGAGAGGTAGCGACGCTCGATCGCACGTTCACGCTCGTCGGAGATCTTCGCTCCGTCCTTGCCAAAGAACTTGATCCCGTTGTCCTCGGCTGGATTGTGGGATGCGGACACCATGATCCCGTATACCGCTCCGGTATCACGGGTGAGTCGTGAAACTGCACCGACCGGGAGAATCCCAAGATCGACGGTATCAACACCGACAGCGTTGAACCCCGCGGCGGTCGCTGATGCGAGCATTGGGCCAGATCGACGCGGGTCCCTGCCGATCACAACATGACCATCGATCGATTCGCCAGCGGCCCTGGCAAGTTCGAATGCAAGTTCAGGTGTCAGTTCGGAGTTTGCCACACCACGCACACCGTCCGTCCCGAACAGTCGCTGTGTCTCATCTTCCATACGTGCTGACCCCCTGCGGCACCAGCCGCATCGGTTCCAGGCTAACGCTTGGTGAACTGAGGAGCCCGGCGTGCCTTGCGGAGTCCGTACTTCTTGCGCTCGACCTTACGATCGTCGCGCCGCAGCATGCCCTCTTTCTTGAGCGCTGGCCGAAGTTCCGGATCGATCACGATCAGTGCTCTGGCGATACCAAGCCGAAGTGCGTCACTTTGACCCGTTGTGCCGCCACCCTCGAGCTTCGCGTAGACGTCGTAGCGGCCTTCGAGATCAGTGACCTTGAAGGCTTCGTGGACCCGACGCCTGAGCTCAGGGTCGGGGAAGTAGTCGTCGAGGGTTCTTCCGTTGAGTTTGTACTCGCCGGTTCCATCATAGAGACGGACCCGAGCAACAGAACTCTTCCGACGGCCTGTGGACTGGACGAGTGGCTTGGGGTTGGCCATCAGGCTTCGACCTTTCGATACTTGAGAGTGAGCGGTTGTGGCATCTGTGCCTCATGGGGATGATCGGGGCCGGCGTACACCTTCATCTTCTTGAAGATCTGGCGCCCCAGCCGGTTCTTTGGCAGCATGCCACGCACAGCGGTCTCGATGAGACGCTCGGGATGGTTCTTACGAATTTTTGACAGCGTCTCCGCACGGAGTCCACCAGGGTATCCCGAGTGCCGGTAGTAGACCTTCTCCGCTTCCTTGTTTCCCGAAACATGGATCTTATCTGCGTTGACAATAACAACGAAGTCTCCGCCATCGAAGTGTGGGGCGTACGTTGGTTTGTTCTTGCCACGCACGATCTGAGCGACCTCAGAAGCAAGACGTCCCAAGGGCACGTTCTCGGCGTCGATGACGTACCAGGACCGGGTGATATCGCCGGGCTTGGGCGAATAGGTTCTCTGCAGCTTTGGCTTCATGAGGTAACTGTCCCTAAAGGATGGCGTGCGGAAACGACTCCCACTATGGGAGTGAATGCGTATGGTATCGGTTTCGCGGTGCAAAAGCCAAACGATTCGAGCAGCTCTGAACCGGTATCCTCTGTTGGGGAGGGACACATGACGTGGGACATCAGCTTCGCCGATATCGAGGCCGCTGCCGTTCGTGGACGCTCCGTGGTCCTCACCACCCCGACACTCCCCTCGCCGTCGTTCTCACGGCTCTCGGACAGCGACATCTGGTTGAAAGCAGAGCATCTCCAACGCACCGGCTCGTTCAAGATCCGGGGAGCGATGAACGCGATCGGTTCGCTCTCGACTGCAGAACTCGGTCGTGGTGTTGTTGCCGCTTCTGCGGGGAACCATGCTCAGGGTGTGGCGTTGGCAGCATCGGAGATCGGGACGGACGCTACCGTTTTTATGCCGGAATCGGCAGCGATTCCCAAGATCGTGGCAACGAAGGCGTACGGGGCGACCGTCGTCCTCGAAGGAAGCACGCTTGCTGAGGCAACCGACAGTGCCACGACGTTCGCCAGCCGGACGGGTGCCGCATTGATCCATCCTTACGACGATCCCCAAGTCATCGCAGGCCAGGGAACCCTCGGAATCGAAGTACTCGAACAGGTTCCTGATGTCGAGACGATCGTCATCCCCGTCGGAGGCGGAGGTCTGATCGGTGGCTCCGCTCTCGCGATCAAGCATCTGAATCCAGCAGTGCGAATCGTCGGTGTTCAGTCTGCTGCGGTGCCTACCTACGTCCAGGCACGGCGAAATGGATCTCCCGCTGAGATCACCCCTGGTTTCACGATCGCTGACGGCATCGCTGTCTCACGTCCTTCGCCCACGTGCTTCGATCTCATCGAGCGTTTCGTGGATGATCTGATAACGGTCGATGACCAGATGACAACCGAGGCCGTTGCACTGCTCCTGGAACGAGCGAAGTACCTCGTCGAACCATCCGGTGCGGTGGGTATCGCAGCGATTCTCAACGCGCTGATCCCCACCGAGGGCAAGACGGTCACCGTACTCTCTGGTGGCAACATCGACCTGCTGTTGCTTGACGGCGTTGTGCGCCACGGTCTCGAGGCCAGGGGCAGATTTGGTTCGCTGGTGGTGACCCTGCCGGACGAGCCAGGCCATCTTGCAAGGGTCATGACCTTGATCGGCGACAGTGGTGCCAACGTGCTTTCGGTAGACCACCACAGGGAGGGCGCGGGACTCGACTTCGGGAAGGTCGAGATTCACATCTCATGCGAAACCAGATCGGCTGACCACTTCGAAGAGATCGTTACAAGCCTCGGTGATTACGAGGTCGTAGCCACCCAGTTGGGGCGCGGCAAGGGTTCGAAGGAGTAGGCCACTGCAACGAGCGCTAGGCCGTGCGCAGGAGCAACACCCCAGCCCTGGCGGCGGTCGAGCGACCGGAACACCTCCAGCGCTGCTGACACGGTGACCTTTCCACGGCCGACCTCGCTGCTCATGGCTACCACCGATCTGACCATCTGATGGCAGAAAGAGTCGGCACCAATAGAGAAATCGACAAGGTCGCCCTTGCGTCGCCATCGCGCCCACATCACGTCCTTGACTGTCGACCTACCGGCGTGAAGCCGGCAGTACGCCGCGAAATCGTGGATGCCGACGATGGGTCCAACCGCATCGTTCATCGCGTCAACATCGAGCGGTCCGGGGAGGGTCCAAACGGTGGCGGCCGCGAGAGGATCGTGGACATCGGCGTTCCTGATCCGGTAGCGGTACGCGCGGCCGGTAGCGGAGAACCTCGCATGGAAGTCGTCATCGACGACAACGAGACGTCGAGCCGCGATCTGGGGGCGAAGCTGACTGTTGAGCGACCGCAGCACTCGGTCAGTATCCAGGTCTTCACATCTGAACGAGACAACCTGATCGCTCGCATGGACACCCTTGTCGGTTCGTCCAGCTACATGGGTTGGGACTCCACCTGTGTGCGGCTCAAGTGCTCTTTGGAGTTCGCCCTGGACCGTCCGCACATCCGGCTGGATCGCGTATCCGAAGAACTCTGATCCGTCGTATGCGATATCGAGGCGATAGGTCGGCATTCTCGGACTACGGCCTTAGAACGAGAACAGGTTCGCAAAGATCGTTCGCACGATCACGATGAGTATGTAGCCGCCGATAGCGGCGATGAATGCCTTCTCACGAGCGAGATCTGCAAGGTACATGACACCGTTGGCGACGATCACAACGAACCAGACACCGCTGATGACAAACGCGAGCAACGCATTGTTCACGAAAATGCTGACGAACACGATCAGGATGAGCGTGGGGTAAGCGAACCCAGTGATCCGTAGGAAGGATGCATATGTTCCGTGACCATCGAGCAGGTACCTGGAAATCGCATAGGTAGCACCGGAGTAGATCACCCAGAGGAAGACAGCGTTGATCATGAGGCTGATCAGCGTCAGCGGGTTCAGAAGTCCCAGGAGAGATTGTCCGAGGCCGATAGCGATCAATGCCTGGGAGACGGCAACGAGAATGGCTGCATCTCCTGTGGCGCGGTCGTTGAAGTCCATCCACACGAACGCATCGCGTTCAAGACGAATCGTCTGCATCAATCGGTTGAGCACAACACCCAAAAAGGCCTCCCTGGGTTGCAAGCCGAGGTTACCCCGGGTCAGATGACAGACAGCAGACAGCAGACAGCAGACAGCAGACAGCTTGGAGTTCACGCAGTGAACTCCCAAGGAACACCGCAGGTGTTCCCGACGCCGCTACGTCTTCGCTATTGCATCGACAGCAGTTCCTGCAGCCGGACCGCTGCGCCGAGTACAGCTCCGTCGGCGTCGTACTTCGCCAGATCGTCGAAGCGAACCCATCTCGCCTCGAGAACCTCGTCGATGGGGCCGATACTGAAACTCTTGGCCTGGAAGCCCACCCCCAGATCGAAATGTGTGTGACCTGGCTCCGGGTCTCTCGCGGGAATGGGATGGGCGTCGATGCGAACGAGTGAACGCCCGCGTCGCACGATGTCGTGCACCCCAGTCTCTTCCCCGACTTCCCTCCGAGCAGCCGCTTCGATGGTGTCATCTATCGGCTCGAAGTGACCGCCTGGCTGGAGCCACCGGTCGAGCTTGGCATGATGGATCAAGAGCATCGACCCGCCATCGGGCGACCCGACGAATCCCGATGCCGTGAAATGACCGGGTTCGAATACGGTCCGAGGCCACGCAGGCGTATCGGATTCCAGAAGTTCCAATGCCGACCGATGCGAAGCACCGTCCCCATCTGGCTGATACGACCGAACCACATCGACAATGTCGACAGGCCCATTCGTAGAATCGCTGGTGGTCACGTCACGCATAGACCGACCCCACAGCCGGGCCATGGGCACCGTGGAGTAGCAACAAAGAGACCGACCCAAGGGCCGGTCTCTTGTGAGTTCTGTTCTCTGGCATCTGTCGTCTGATGTCTGACTACACCAATTCCACTTTCGCCATCTCCGCACCGTCCCCACGCCGGGGTCCAAGCTTTATGATCCGAAGGTATCCACCAGGACGATCGGCGTAGCGCGGGGCCACATCATCGAACAGCTTCGTCACGACCTCGTTGTTCTCGATCTTCTTAAGGACCGTCCGTCGAGCGTGCAGATCCCCACGACGCGCCTTGGTGATCATCTTCTCGGCGTATGGTCGAAGCATCTTCGCCTTGGCGTGTGTCGTCGTGATCTCCTCGTGCTCGATCAGCGAAGCCGTGAGGTTCGCCAGGATCTTGCGTTGGTGAGATGGGCTCCCGCCAAGGCGGGGTCCCTTCTTGGGGCGTGGCATTAGACAACGCTCCCGTCGGCATCTGCGTAGTTCTTGAGGCTGAAACCGAGTTCATCGAGCTTGGCGACAACTTCCTCCAGAGACTTCATGCCGAAGTTGGTGATGTTGAGGAGATCCTCTTCAGTCTTCTCGATGAGCTCACCCACAGTCTGCACCTGGGCTCGACGCAGACAGTTGCGTGGGCGCTCGGAAAGATCGAGTGCCTCGATTGGGAGATCAAGGTGCTCCTGGCCTGAGGTCTCTACCGGGGCGAGATCGTCTGGCACCAACGCGTCATAGTCGTCCATGTCCGCGATTAGCTCGAAGAGGTTCCGCAGGGTCCCACCGGATGATGAAACACCTTCAGATGGTGTGATCGATCCATCGGTCTCGACATCGAGAACGAGCTTGTCGAAGTCGATCCTCTGACCAACCTGTGTGCTCTCTACCCGGTACGCCACCTTGCGCACGGGTGAGAAAATGGAGTCGATCGGAATGACACCGATGGTGTCGCTCTTCTTGTTGCGATCGGCGCTCCGATAGCCAACACCGCGCTCGGCTGTCAGTTCGACTTCGAGTCGGCCTGACGCAGCCAGCGTTGCAAGGTGCAAGTCGCCATTGACGACCTCAACACCTGCAGGCGCCTTCAGGTCGGATGCGGTTACCTCGCCGCTGCCTTTCGATGACAGGTACAGCGTCTGTGCTTCGTCAACGTCGATGCGCAGAACGACCTGTTTCAGGTTCAGGATGAAGTCAACAACATCCTCAACGACACCCTCCATCGTCGAGAACTCGTGTTGGACACCGTCGATCCGCACGGACGTGATCGCGGCACCCGGCACACGTGAAAGCAGCGTTCGCCGCATCGTGTTGCCGAGTGTGTAGCCAAAGCCTGGCTCGAGGGGCTCGATAACGAACTTTGATCGGTCGTCGGAGAGCTTTTCCTCTTCAATTGTGGGGCGCTGAGTGATGAGCACGTTCGCTCCTGTGTTCGGTGATACGGATCCGTCGGGTCTACTTGGAGTAGAGCTCGACGATGAGTTGTTCTTTGATCTCGGTGTCGATCTGATCGCGAGATGGCATCGTGTCAACGGTGATCTTCAAATCACCGGATTCGACCTTGAGCCAATCGGGAACAGTCCTGCCAACGGTATCGATAGCGTGTTGAATCGGGAGGATCTCTTTGCTGCGTTCTTTGACGGTCACCTCATCACCAGGGCGAACCTGAAATGAGGGGATGTCAACTTTCTTGTCGTTAACAAGAAAATGTCCGTGGTTGACAAGTTGTCGCGCCTGGGGCCGGGTGCTCGCAAGACCGGCACGGTACACGACATTGTCGAGTCTCGTTTCGAGGATGACAAGCAAATTCGTGCCTGTGATCCCTGACGCTTTCGCGGCGTTCTTGTAGTATCTGCGGAACTGCTTCTCGAGCACGCCGTACATGAACTTCAGCTTCTGCTTCTCGCGGAGCTGTATCTGGTACTGCGACTCTCGAATGCGGCCACGACCATGCTGGCCAGGTGGATACGGCCTGCGATCGAAGTACTTTGCCTTGTTCTCGTCGAGAAGTTGACGAGCCCTTCGGCTCACCTTCGTTCTCGGACCGGTGTAACGAGCCATGGTTAACGACCCTTCCGCTTCTTCGGACGGCAACCGTTGTGGGGTACTGGTGTCACGTCTTTGATCCCTGTGATCTCGATGCCCATGTTCTGGAGCGTACGGATCGCGGTCTCCCGACCTGACCCGGAGCCTCGCACGATGACATCGATCTTTCGCATCCCCATCTCGCCGGCCTTGCGGGCGGCTTGTTCTGCGGCGATCTGTGCCGCGTACGGAGTGGACTTGCGGGATCCTTTGAATCCGACCGATCCACCTGACGTCCATGCTGCAACTTTGCCATCCTGATCTGTGATCGTGAGGATGGTGTTGTTGAAGGTCGCCTTGATGTGCACCTGACCGTGAGAGATAGTTCGTTTCCCGCGACGTCGTCTCGGCGCAGCAGCTGCCTCGGCAACAAGATCAGCTTCAACCGACGAACCCGTTGCTGGTGGTGCCTCGGGAATCGGTTCCGGAGCGACCTCTGCGGTGACGTCGCTCTCGACCTCGGCCAGGGGCTGAGTCTCTGGCTGTGTGTCTGGAGTGGTCATTACTTCGTGACCTTCTTCTTGCCTGCGATCGCTACGCGCTTGCCCTTACGGGTACGGGCGTTCGTGTGGGTCCGTTGCCCGCGCACGGGTAGGCCGCGACGATGGCGGAGACCCTGGTAGCAACCGATCTCGATCTTTCGTTTGATGTTCTGTGCCACATCGCGGCGAAGATCGCCTTCGATCTTGTAATTGCCATCGATGAACTGGCGGATGCGAAGCACTTCGGCATCCGTCAGATCGCGAACCTTGGTGTTGTAGTCGATATCGAGCGAATCGAGGACCGTGTGCGATCTCGAACGCCCGATCCCGAAGACATAGGTGAGTCCTATTTCGACTCGTTTGTCCCTCGGGAGGTCGACGCCTGCAATACGTGCCATACGTGTTACCCCTGACGCTGCTTATGGCGAGGGTTCTGACAGATCACCCATACCCGCCCATGCCGACGGATGATGCGACAGTTGTCACACATCTTCTTTGCGGAGGCTCTGACTTTCATAATTCGGTGATCCTGCCTCGGTACCTGGTTGGGACGCCGTCGCCAAGCACCGGAGGATCCGAAACCGGATGACCCGTGGTGTTTGACGCCTACATCTCAGGAGGCTGCACCCTTTCGGCGCAGCAGTCCTTTGATATCATCGACGTCGAATTGTCACAAGAAAGCACAGCCCGTTTCCGGACTGCTGACCACAGTGTAGACAGGAGGAATCGCTATCGACTCGCGACCGTCTCAGCGTGCTGCTCCGCCGTCCCTGTACGTCTATTCGCTCACCGTTGCGTTCACCGCGATGCAGTTCTCTGGGTCGATATCCTCAGTGGGGACGATGCATAAGTTCGTCACCGAAACGAACGAGCCACCACCATCCAGTGACCAGTTGGTCGAATCGAGCGAACCGTCGTCGGTTGAGATGCTGCTCGAAGACCTGGACCATTCCCCGGACTGACCCGCGGTCCAATCGTCGAAGAATGAGACGATACCGTCGTAGTCACCGTTCGGATAGACGATAGACACCGCCTGAGATTCGTCGTTCGTGAAGACGCTGCTGACCGTGTACCCGTCGGGAAGAGCGATCGTAAAGCCCGCTGGAACCTCGCCCCCACCGATCGTGATGGCACCTTCATCCGTTTCGATCGATACCTGGCCGGACTCAGCATCGATCTTGACATCGCCACCCAAGGCGTTCTCTGCGATCTGTTCCGTCAGTACCTCTGCCGCTGATGAACAGGCACTGAGGATAAGCGCCAGCCCTACGAATGCGATTGTTATACGTCTCATGAGTTTCCACCTTCTGCCGGCTCCCCCTTGGAGCTCTCCCACCACTATATCGGTTGAGGAGCAACGAGTGGATCGAATGTCTTGCGGCGATTGCAGTACCTTGTGCGCCATGGACAAGATCATCGTGTTCGATGTCAACGAAACGCTGCTCAACCTCGAGCCGATTCGCACTTGGTTCCTGGCTCGCTTCGGGGGCGAACCGGATGCCGGAGTTTGGTTCGGTGAACTCCTTAGGCTGTCGTTCGTCTCAGCCGTGACCGACCGATACGTTCCTTTCACGGAACTGGCCGGGTCGGCCCTCACTACTGTGTCGACGCGGGCCGGCGCTGACGCGACCGAGCAAGACAGGGAAGCCATTGCGAACCTCTTCGTTGAGCTCCCGCCACACGAAGACGTTTCGCTAGGACTTGAACGGCTGCGCTCCGCCGGATTCTCCCTTGCCGCACTTACGAACTCGCCACAATCGACTGCCGAGACACAGCTCGGGAATGCAGGTATCTCCGAATTCTTCCATCACATCATGTCCGTTGAAATGGTGCATCGGTTCAAACCGCATGCGCAGGTATACATGGCTGCGGCGAACGAACTCGGCGTCGATGTGTCGAGCCTGGTGATGGTGGCCGCTCACGACTGGGACATCGCCGGAGCGCTCGCCGCAGGTGCCCAGGGGGT
>JAMBLJ010000111.1 GCA_023336815.1 Actinomycetes bacterium | reverse complement strand
GTCATCAGCTGATGACACGGGCACCATGCCATCAGCCTCGAGGAGACCGGCAATACGTTCGGAGTCGTGCTCGTTCATCTGGCATCCGAATGTGCGCACGAAGTAGCGCCGACCGATCCTCGTCGGCTTACGGACTTCTTTGACGCTCGGCATCCCGAGCATGGTGGCATCAGTCATTGGGTGCTCCGCTGATCGCAGAAACTGGGAGCTCGGGAGGGTACCCGGCTTTCCATGTCTTGGGCCTCGCGCAAAGCCTACCTGGCGTAGTCCTTCGCCCGGTACTCGCGAATCACCGTGACCTCTATCTGACCCGGATACTGAAGATCGTCCTCGAGCTTGCGTGCGATGCGGCGGGCGAGATCCTTGGACCCAGCGTCATCCAGACTCCCTGGATCGACCACGACGCGAACCTCGCGACCGGCCTGAAGGGCGAACACCTTCTCCACTCCATCGAATCCCTCAGCGATCTCTTCAAGCCGTTCGAGCCGTCGTACATAGGATTCGAGCGCCTCGCGGCGAGCACCAGGGCGTGCCGCCGACACCGCGTCAGCTGCCTGGACGAGTACGGCTGTGAGCGACCGAGGCTCGACCTCGTTGTGGTGAGCCTCGATCGCATGCACAACACCTGCGTCCTCACCGAAACGTCGGGCGATCTCCGCTCCGATGAGCGCGTGTGATCCACCGACCTCGTGGCTCACTGCTTTTCCGATGTCATGGAGGAACGCCGCCCTCTTGGCCTCCACCTCGTCTACTCCGAGTTCAGCCGCAAGCATGCCGGCGATATGTGCGGATTCGACAAGATGGTCGAGGACGTTCTGGCCGTAGCTCGTGCGATAGCGGAGGCGACCAACGAGGGTCGTCAACTCCGGGTGGAGCCGCGTGAGACCGACTTCGAGCATGGCCCATTCCCCCGCATCGCGGATCGACTGCTCGACCTCGTCCTTCGCCTTTTCGTACGCTTCTTCGATCGACGTTGGATGGATGCGTCCATCCTCCACGAGACGCTCAAGCGCTCGTCGCGCTACCTCTCGCCTCACGGGATCGAACGTGGAGACAGAGACAGCCTCTGGAGTGTCATCTACGATGAGATCAACACCCGTGATCGCTTCGAACGTACGAATATTGCGCCCATCCCGACCGATGATCCGCCCCTTCATATCATCCGAAGGCAGCGCAACGGACGAGATGGTGGTCTCCGATACGACCTCAGACGACACCCTCTGGATGACGGTGGCGAGGATCCGACGGGCGCGTCGGTTGCTTTCCTCACGTGCCTTCGTTTCCATATCGCGGACGAGGACCATCGCGTCTCTGCGCGCCTCGTCCTCGACCTTCTGGAGGAGTTCGGTTTTGGCTGCCGAGGAATCGAATCCGGCAAGCGCTTCGAGTTCGAGGAGCGCATCCTGCTGAAGACGTGCAGCCTCGTTCGATTGCTCGCCGACAAGCCTTTCCTTCTCGATCACGAGTTCCTCACGCTGCGCCAGGTTGGCTGCGCGTTGCTCCAGGGTTGCGGCACGTTGTGTCACCCTGTCCTCGATCGAGGTCACTTCGACCCTTCGGTGTTCGAGTGTCGCTTGTTCCCTGTCGCGATAGGTTTCAGCCTTCGCTCGAGCTTCCTCGTCTGCCCTGGCGAGAATCCTCTGGGCCTCCATGCGAGCATCGGCAAGCATCTCCTCTGGAGCCTGGGGTTGTTTGACCAAACGTCGGCCAACGAGCAGACCAGCCAGGAACACCCCGGCCACGACCAGACCCGGAATGATCAGATTCGCGATCTGTTCCATCTTCGTTCCTCTATCCCCCGCCACGGATACGAACGTGCCGAGCCACCATGGGCTCGGCACACACACAAGATCACTTCGAGCTTTCGACTATGAGTCTTTCACCCTGTGCCTTGCATTCGGACGCTCTCGTTTCGGTTCAGTTTCAGTAGCAATGTGTGTGATTGTGCTCCGATAGTACATCACCGGACACCATCCGGGAACGCGAAAACCGACTTTCCGATAATTCGTCCTATTCGGTTTCTGGAGTTGTACCCGCTTCGACATCCTCAGTCGCCACATCGTCTGTTTCTTCGCCGTCTTCCTCGATGAGCCCAACCGCCCTGAGGACCTGATCCTGGAGCTGCATGGCCAGTTCGGGATTCTGCCTGAGATAGTCTTTCGCCTTCTCACGGCCCTGGCCAAGCTGGTCACCGTCATAGGTGTACCAGGCTCCGGCCTTACGCACGATGCCTTCCTCGACGGCGACATCGATGAGGCTGCCTTCCCGTGAGATCCCCTCACCAAACATGATGTCGAACTCGGCGAGTCTGAAGGGTGGCGCAACCTTGTTCTTGACGATCTTGGTGCGGACCCGGTTGCCGATGTTCTCGGTACCAACCTTGATCGCCTCGATCCTGCGGATATCGATGCGCACACTCGAGTAGAACTTGAGGGCACGTCCGCCAGGGGTTGTCTCGGGCGAGCCGAACATGACACCGATCTTCTCGCGGAGCTGATTGATGAAGATGGCGGTGGTATCGGATCTGTTGATCGTCCCCGCAAGCTTGCGGAGGGCCTGGGACATCAACCGCGCCTGCAAACCCATATGGGTGTCCCCCATGTCCCCTTCGAGCTCGGCGCGAGGAACCAGTGCTGCCACCGAATCGATGACAACAACATCGAGTGCACCAGAGCGGATCAGCATGTCAGCGATCTCGAGTGCTTGTTCACCTGTGTCGGGCTGGGAGATGAGGAGTTCATCGATGTCGACACCGATCGCCCTTGCGTAGATCGGATCAAGCGCGTGCTCGGCGTCGATGAAGGCAGCGGTACCGCCGTTACGTTGCGCTTCCGCAAGGATGTGTAGAGCCAATGTCGTCTTGCCTGATGATTCCGGGCCAAAGATCTCTACGACCCGTCCTCGCGGAACACCACCTATGCCAAGGGCCAGGTCGAGCGCAAGCGCCCCTGTGGGGATCGCTTTGATCCGAGTGATCTGATCGGTCCCCAGTCGCATGATGGCGCCCTTACCGAACTGACGCTCGATCTGGGACATCGCCATCTCGAGGTTCTTGTCCTTTTCGTTCGCTTCTGAAGCCATCTGCTGTTCCCTTTCGATTGGTATGTACTCACCGTATCGAGCCGGTGTGACAGATTACGACATGAATCACACGTTTGGTATTCGGTGGTGTTGTTCGAACGATAACCGAACACACGTTCGATGCCAAGCATCTCGAGATGCGAAGTGACCAGCCATGCGACCACCCTCGAAGATCGCCGCAACACCAGCGAACTGCGCACGGGTTCGCCGATGTGTTCAGCGAGCCGCAGCGAGATCGATCTGACCCATCGATTCGTAGCTGATTCCGTCGCGCGAATGGCGCGTACGAAACAACGTCACATACTCGACCGCTATCCGCACACTGAACGGTGCGAACGATTCGATCTCCTTCCGAAGATCCTGCGCCGGTCGGAGCCGGGACAGCGTGATGTGTGGCACGAACGGACGCTCGTCGGCGGCGAACCCGATCTCGCGTGCGGCATCCTCGCATCGGCCGGCCAACATATCCAGCAGCAGCGACTCGTCTCTGATCCGGGAGTACACCACGCCCGCTCGTGACGGACGCGGGAAGGCTCCCAGCCCGGTAGCGCTGACGGCGCCGGCAGATTTCTCGATGGCCTCGTCGAGTTCGTGGAGCAACGTTTCTGCCTGGAAGTCAGAACATGGACCGAGGAACCGTAATGTGACGTGCCAGTTCTGTGGTCTGGTGCGTTTACCTGGCATCGATCGGCCTGGGTTCGCATCGGCAAGCGATGCAGATAGAGCATGACGTTCTTCGTCCGTGAGGTCGACAGCGAGAAACGCGTGACCTGTCACGTGCCCATCAATGCAAGACGCACATGGTGGAGCGCAGCGGTCGCGGTGTAGGTGCGGACCCTTTCCCTATCGCCCGGCATCTTGAAGGTTTTCGACCGTTCTCCATCTGGCGTAACTACCGCCACACACATCGTGCCAGCTTCTACCTCGAGCGGTGATGGTCCAGCCGACCCCGTAACCGCTACCCCGACGTCAGCTGACAGCTTGGACCGGACACCACGCGCCATGGCAAGTGCAGTATCTTCCGAGACGATGCCCCGTTCTCGCATGAGCGACTCCGAAACGCCGAGAAGTGAGGTCTTGATATCTGGTGCGTAGGCGCCGATCGATCCGCGGAAAGTTGCGCTCGAACCTGGTACGCCCGTGAGGCGCGATGCAACAAGACCCGCTGTTGCTGACTCTGCCGTGGCGATCGTCCAACCCTTGCGGAGGAGCATCGTGTGGATGATCGCCTCGATGCTGTCATCATCCACACCAAAGATCCTGTCGCCGAGGCGATCACGAACCGTCGTCTCAACAGGTTCGATCAGCTTCCGAGCTTCGCTCTCCGATACTGCCCGCGCGGTGAGACGAATCTTGATCACACCAGCCGAGGCGAGGAATGCAACCGTGGGATTCTCGCTTTCATGGAAGATGTCGTCGAACATCTCTCCGACGCTCGCCTCAGACATCCCCCAGCTTCTCAGAACACGACTCACGACCACACCTTCGTCGGCCCCGCCAAGCGAGCGGAGATACGGTACGACATGATCATCGAGCATCGCTGTCATCTCAACAGGTACGCCCGGGAGGGCGAACACCCAGCATCCATCGATCTCGATACCGAAACCAGGTGCGCTTCCTTTCGCATTCGGAACGACCCGTGCGCCGTGCGGGCGATAGGCCTGACGCAGATTGGATTCAGGGAACTCACGACCCATTTTCTCCCAGCGCGTACGCATCTCCTCGGCATAGCTAGTGTCGAGTATCAGATCGACACCTGCGACGCTGGCGACAGCTTCCCGAGTGATGTCATCCTGTGTAGGCCCAATACCGCCCGTAATGATGAGGACATCAGAGCGCTCGACAGCCTCACCGATCGCGGCCTCCATGCGTGAGGCGTTGTCGCCCACGACCGTTTGTCTTCTGTGTGTCATGCCGAAATCAGCGAGCCTCGTCGCGATCTCAGCCGCGTTCGAGTTGATGATCTGGCCGAGCAGAAGCTCGGTGCCGATAGCAAGCGACTCGACATTCACAGGTGAATCACCGTTGCCGTCGTGTCAGTGCCGTACGCGCCTGTGATCGTGGCGGTGACCCACTCCCCTGGTCGCCCATCGTCGAGCAAGATCATCCCGTCGATCTCGGGAGCTTCACGATACGAACGACCGACCGATTGGCGATCTTCAACCTGGTCGACAAGGACCCGAACGGTGTCTCCTACAGTAGCTACGTTGTTTTCAACGGTTATCTGATCCTGGATGTTCTGAATGTAGCGGAGTCGTTCGCTGATGACTTCAGCCGGCACCTGATTCTCCATGTCCGCAGCCGTCGTTCCATCCTCCCGAGAGTACGGGAAGAATCCAGCCCAATCCAAGCGAACATCGTGCAGGAAGGAAGCGAGGTCCTCGACATCGTCGTCCGACTCTCCAGGGAACCCGACGATGAAGCTGGATCGTGTCGCCGCATCGGGGGCAGCGTTCCGGATTCGCGAGATGAGTTCCCGGTGTCCGTCGCCACTTCCTGGTCTTCGCATCGCCCGCAGAAGCTTCTGTGACGAATGTTGAAGGGACAGATCGAAGTAGTTGGCGATCACCCGATGACCGGCCATGAGATCGATGAGACCGTGTCTGATCTCCTTCGGGTACAGGTAATACAGTCGCAGCCGCGACAGGCCTTCAACTGAAGCCGCGTCTTCGACGAGGGCCTCGATGGAGCCAGCCCCATTGTCGCGTCCATACGCGGCGAGATCCTGTGCGACGAGCACTATCTCTTGAACTCCCCCCGACACAAGTCCTTCGATCTCCGCAACGATGCCATCGCCCCCACGGGATCGCTGCTTGCCCCGGATAAGAGGAATAGCACAGAACGCACATGTCTTGTTGCAGCCTTCCGCCACTTTGACATACGCGTACGGTGTAGCGGGTGTTGGGCGCCGAACGACCTCGAGAATGTCCATATGCGAGCGCTTCACCCCACCGATCTGTATCGGTTGCCAGCCGGTCATCGCATCGAGTTCATCGACCAGCTCGGCGTACCGGGACAAGCCGATCACCGCGTCGGCCTCAGGCAGCGCCTCGATCAACTCCTTCTCGTAGCGCTCGGCCATACATCCCATCACAACGAGCTTTGCCTCATCACGTTTCGCATCCGCAAGTTCCAGGATCGCATCGATCGATTCACGTCTGGCAGCATCGATGAAGCCACACGTATTCACCATGACCACATCCGCTGTTGCGGGATCGGTTGCATCGACGTAGCCCGAGTCACCGAGGACAGACGAGATCTTGTCGGAATCAACCTGGTTCTTGGAGCAGCCGAGAGTTGTCAGCCATACGGAGGGAGCGGTCATGGTGATAAAGTGTATCGGCGCTACGTACCTCCCGGGGTGCGGGCATTCCCAGCTTCACGATTCAGTCTCCGTCGCCGTCATGTCGCTGAGATTCACCCGACCACCGGCGTTGAGTGGGTCCCGGATGAGGGAAACGAGGGAGAGTCCCAGGCCGTAGGTGAACACCGCATCCCCAGGCGTGATCTGGATAAAACAGCTTTCGGGGTTATCGAGTTCACCGTGACTCGTGATCGTCTTCAGCCTACCCGCTGTGGCCAGAGCCTGGATCTCATGGTGATCGATGCCGAGGATGGTCGCAGTGGCCTGAAACTGGATCGACGACGGCGGGCCGACTGGTAGCCGCCGAACGGGTATGACAACAGCGACGTGTTTGTTGGCCTCGATGTTGCGGACCTTGCGGCTTGCGCTCAAGGAGTTCACGTAGAGCGTCGTGCCTACAGCCGCGTAGAGAACACCTGCAACATGCGGGCGATCAGCAGGCGAAGTCGTCGAAAGTGCAGCGAAGGAGCGTTTGACGATCATTCCGAGAATCTTGGTGGGATTTGGATGTGTGACCGGGACGATCCGATCGGGGGCCGTGTGCGGATGTGTGTTGTGTGTCATGGTCACAATGTACGAAGCCGATGTGAGAGTGTCCATAGGCAGAACACTCATATTCATACGCGACCGTCTAGTCTTCATCCACATGGATACACTCACCGGACTCCTGAGCGGACCACGCGCCCAAGGAGCGTTCCTCCTGAGGACTGTTCTCGATCCTCCCTGGTCACTCCGTATCGAGGACGAGGCTGCGCTCACGATCGTCGCACTATCTCAAGGCGAAGCGTGGTTTCTCCGCGGAGTCGACCCACCCGTGCAGCTGTTGCCAGGCGATATCGCCATCGTCCGCGGACCGGAGCACTACACGATCGCGGACCTACCCGACACCCCGATCCAGGTGGTCATCCATCCCGACCAGCGTTGTACCACGGTCGATGGGAGGGATCTGTACGATGAGATGCATCTCGGTATGCGCACGTGGGGAAACAATCCCGATGGCCAGACCCGCATGCTGACCGGAACATACAACCTCGACAGCGAGGTCAGCCAGAGGCTTCTCCACACGCTTCCGATGGTGATGCATCTTCGGTCGGACCAGTGGGATACACCACTCGTACCCTTGCTCTCACACGAGATGACCAAGGATCAGCAGGGTCAGGATGTCATATTGGACCGCTTGCTCGATCTGTTGCTTATGTCAGCTATCAGAGCCTGGTTCGACCTTCCAGAGTCGACACCACCTCAGTGGTACACCGCCGACGGTGATCCTTCGATCAGGAACGCGATACGCCTGTTACAGAACGATCCTGCATATCCGTGGACCGTTGCGAAATTGGCTGGGGAAACGGGGATGTCGCGAGCATCGCTCGCCAGACGATTCACGGAACTCGTCGGTGAACCACCGATGACGTTTCTCACGAATTGGCGACTCACACTTGCGGCGGATCTGCTGTGCGAACCCGGCACGACGGTCACCTCAGTTGCCCCGAGGGTTGGTTACGCCAGCCCGTACGCCCTAAGCGCAGCGTTCAAGCGGGTGCGAGGTGTGAGCCCGAAGGAGCACCGACTCGCTCGGCTCGGGTAGGCGCGACCGCTCGATCGCACCGACAACCATGGTGCTCAGTCTTCGGTCGATTGCTCGACAGCCTCGATCTGATTGGTCGCTTCTTCAAGCTTCTCCAGCAGCTCGTCAACCGGCACGCGATGGATCTGGGCTGCGCGTTTCACAGTGATCGCCTTAGTGATCACACTTCGAAAGGAGAGTCCTCCAACGCGCTTCATGCCAAGCGCCTCCATGACATCGGCTATGTCACCGTATTCGTCAAGGATCTCCGAGACCTTCGTCTCTTCGGTTATCTCAAGATTGCCCATACTGGTGACTCCGATCACTGCCGCTGTGAAGACCTTGGATTTGGGTCGAGGACCAACGGTATCGGCACCCCATGGTGTACTCCCCGGTGGTGAGATGAGGATTCAGTGAGACTGGTACTGGCTCTGATTCCCTCGCCGACGGCGTGTGAAGTACGGTGGTGCCCAGAGTTCTCGCCAGAAGGGTTGCAGATGTTCACGAACACGACCAAGCAGAAACTGGCCGACGGACACACCGTGGTCGGATGTCTGTTGCCGCTCCCAGAACCAACCCTCGCCGAGATGCTCGCATCCTGTGGTTTCGACTTCATCCTGCTCGATGGAGAACACGGCCTCTTCGGACCACGGGAGATCGCCGACGCCGCTCGAGCGATCGAACTCCGTGGCGCGACGCCTCTCGCCAGAGTCACGGCGAACAAGGAGGAGATCGTGCTCCGATTTCTCGACGCAGGAGCCCACGGCGTTCAGGTGCCATCGCTCAACTCGTACGATGCATGCGAAGCTGCCGTCCGCTCCACTAAGTACGGTCCTAGGGGCCACAGAGGTCTTGCTGGCAGCAGAATGTCTGACTTTGGTACGACCGTATCAATCGGGGACTATACGAGAATCGCCAACGAACAGACGATGGTGATCGGGCACGTGGAGACCGCAGCGGCAGTAGGCAACATCGAAGACTTCCTCCATGTGGATGGCCTCGACGTCATCTTCCTCGGACCCGTGGATCTCTCTCACAGTCTCGGCCACCCCGGTGACCTCAACCATCCTGACGTCGCCGATGCGATCGATACGGTTGCCTCAGCCGTTCTCGGGAGCGACAAGGTCCTCGGTGTCTACGCCCCAACGCCCGACGGCGCCAGGACCTGGATGGAGCGTGGCGCCAGGTACATTCTCACCTCCTTCGATACGTTCATCGTCGAAGGAGCATCTCGGTATCTGAGCCATCTGCGAGTTGAGCCATCTGTGGAAACGTGACCGAAATCGAAGACAGGACGACAGCGTTCAGGCATGCCGTTCGTGTGCAGGTACGTACACGTCGTCCGCTGCGTACCGTGACAAGGCCCTCGAATGGACGACGGTGCAACGCGACCACGGCTTGACGTAGACCGAGGCGACAAGCGTTCGATCGCCATGCTCGACGTCGATCTCCCTACGGTCATACCCCGTTGCTGTACCAACGCCCTCGAGTCGATCCAGCATCTCGAGTGAGTCCGCGTCGATACGGTGGAGCTCACCCTCTACACGCACGCCTCCACCCTGTTCGTCGATCAGGACGGGTGAGAACCATTGGCCAGCGATGACAAGAGGTATGGCGCTGGCCGTCACTGCATCTCCGATGAAAGTCGTTGGAGGCATGAGATGGTGATTGACGAACCCACGCTTGAGTGTTCCATACACGAACAGGTACATCACGGGTCAACGATCATGTCGGGTTTCCGTCCTTCATCGGGATTTTGTCCTGTGAAAACCTAGCGGAACGCTACGGTGCACACGTGCAAGATTCCGGTCCACACGATGTAGAGCGACGCCGACTCCTTCACACCGTCGGGGTGAGTGCGATCGGTGTCGCGATCTTTGGTGTTGTCGCCGCATCATGTTCGAGCGACGAGACCACAGCCTCCACATCGAGTTCCACAACAACGGGGGCTGGCCCGGCAACAACTGCTGCAGCCATCGCCACGACAACAACAACGGCAACTGTCGTGACAACGACGACATCGCCTGTGACGGAGCTCGTGAGTTCGAAACGGGTCAATCTCGATTTCGTGTCAGCGTACGTGATCGATCGCGGAGACGGTCTGGTCGTAATCGACACCGGTGTCGGCGGTAGCGCCCCGGCGATCCATGCTGCAATCGAGGAGTATGGGAAGTCCTGGGCTGATGTGGGATACGTCGTCGCGACACACAAACATGGCGACCACGTTGGCTCCCTCGGTGCGGTGCTTGCGCTTGCGACCGATGCCGACGTCTTTGCCGGCGTATCGGACATACCCGATATCTCATCACGTCGGTCCATAACACCCCTTGCGGAAGGCGACCTCGTGAACGGTATTCAGACGATCGCAACACCGGGTCACACGCCTGGCCATATTTCGTTGCTCGACCCGGATATCGGCCTCTTCACGGGCGATGCCCTCAACGGAGCAAGCGGTGGTGTGACCGGCCCGAATCCCGGCTTCACACCCGATCTCGACACAGCACACCTTTCGGTCAAGAAACTCGCCACGTTCACGTATGAACAGGCCTTCTTCGGTCATGGCGAACCGGTGTTGGTCGGCGCATCTGATGCCGTTTCCGTGCTCGCTGGATCGCTCTAGGAACCTTGCTGCGCCAGTGTTTCGAGTGATTTCTCGGTCTCGGAGATCGATCGGTTGACTATCGAACGTATGTTCGATAGTATGGATACATGTCAAACCAGAACTCGGTCATGGACCGGGCGATGGTGTCGGAGCAAGGCGGCGGGCCAGACGCACCGGACACGGACTACGAATCAGCGCTACGACGCATCCAGCAACTCCCCAACGAACGCCTCAAGGCGGCCGTTGTCGATGCTCAGCACCGGATCAATCGATACTCCGCTGAACTCACACTCCTCGTCGCTGAGCTCGACGATCGTGCGCTACCTGAGCTTGACGAAGGCCTCACGACACCTCGTTGGCTACAGAGCCACCTTCTGCTGAGTCCCGCTGAGGCATCGGGGACACTCAAGACGGCACACGCCCTCAAGTGGATGCCCACGATCACCACACAGGCATTGTCGGGCGACGTTGCTCCACGTTCGCTCTCCATGCTCGCACAGGCGCGCGATCGTCATCCGGGCGACTTTGTCCTCCACGAATCGATCTTCGGCGATATCTCGACCTATCTTTCCGCTCGGGACCTGCGACGTGCGATCGGACATTGGGAGCAACAGGTCGACTACGTGGCAGCCCTCGCCGATGTACGACACCTCGACAGCCAACGTCGTTTTACCCACAATCAGACCTATGACGGTCAGTGGTCGGCGTCAGGCACCTTCACCGCCGAGGGTGGCCACATCGTCAACACTGCGATCAACGCCATATGCGATCCCACGAACCTAAGCGACGACGACCGCACCTCAGCTCAGCGGCGCGCTGACGCCGTGGTGGAGATCTCCCGTTTCTGGCTCGACCACAACCAGGATGCGATGACCCGATCGGGAGAGAAGCCACACATCACGGTCACGGTGGACTTCGACGTACTCCGCGGTGCACTCGCCGAATTGCCTGAGATCGATGGATCGAGTGTCGATCCCAACACGATCCGTCGACTGACCTGTGATGCAGGGATCATCCCGATGGTCCTGGGTTCAGAAGCAGAGCCGCTCGACGTCGGTCGCAAGACACGAACGATCCCTGCGGCCATGCGTAGAGCCCTTGAGCACAGGGATCACGGGTGCACTTGGGACGGTTGTACCGCACCGATGTCCTGGTGTGATGCCCACCACATCGTTCATTGGGCGAACGGAGGATCTACGTCGCTCGAAAATACAACGCTGCTCTGCCGACGCCACCACACTGCGACACATGAACAGGATCGAGCGCCGCCGTGATCGGTTCCGATGTGAACCGCGACTGTGTGGATCAGCTCGTGACCCGCTCTGTCGACGCGAACGACGCTGCAAGTCGTACGAATCCCTCCTCAAGAGACACGGTTGGTGACCAATCGAGTGATTCCCTCGTGTCTCGCTGGTCGAACCAGTGAGCTGTGCCAAGCTGTTCGGCAAGGAAACTTGTCATCGGTGGGTCGTCGGACCGTTCCTGGCGATCCCAGATCCTCTCCGCCACAAGTCCGCCGCTACGTGCGAGCTGATAGGGGACCTTGATCCTCGGTGGCGCAAGACCGGCGGCGAGAACGATTCTGTTGACGAGTTCGCGCACCGGGCGAGGCTGTCCGTTGGACACAACGAATGAGCGACCGCCAATGGTGGGGGCCTTGTCGAGTGCAGCAACGAGGGCATCGGCGGCGTTGTCGACGTAGGTGCTATCGATGAGGGCAGCGCCTGTACCGACGATCGCGAGTCTGCCCTGTCGGGCCCGAGCAACGATTCGCCCAACGAGTTGTTTGTCACCTGGACCCCACACGAGATGTGGCCGCACGGCAACAACCGCCATATCAGCACTATTCGCGGCCAGAGCAGCGTGTTCAGCGAAAGCCTTGCTCCTGGCGTATGGGCCCCTGGCGCTGTTGGGGTCTGCAGAGCGTGCACCAACTCCAACAAGGGACTCCCCCGCATGGGCGACCGATGGGGATGACACGTGGACGAATCGCGATGCGCCACCAGCACGGGCACCGACCACGACGTTCGTCGTTCCCATGATGTTGGTTCGCTCGAACTCCTTCCACACACCCGTCACGCCAACTCGCGCAGCGAGGTGAATGACCGCATCGGTACCTGTGGTGGCACGGGACACGGCATCTGCGTCACCGACATCGCCGAGTATCTCTCGCACATCCGTGTTCGTTGTGTGGCGTTGGAACACGGTCACGTCCTCGCCGCGAGACATGAGCAGATCAACCACGGTCCTGCCAAGAAGACTTGTTGCGCCTGTGACGAGAACCCTCATGGAGTCCCCATTCGCCCGCCAGCGAGCACACGCTCAGCCCACGCAGCAATACGAAAACGATCGATCTTCGAGTTGTGTCGTTTGTCGACCGGGAGTGATGGCGACACGACGACCGCAGCGATATCAACGTCTCCGACAGCTGAGCGAACGGCATCTGCCATCGGCTCCTTTGCAAGAGCCGACCTTCTCGAGCCATCTCGTATCACGATGACAGCGACAACCTGCTGTGTTCCGATGGGGCCGACACCCACGATCGCCGATTGCACCACATCAGCGATTCGATTGATCGCATGTTCCAGATCGATCGGTGTGACCGGACCAAACATCGTCTTGACGACGTGACCGATACGGCCCTCGATCCATAAACGTCCTTCCGAATCGAAGTGTCCAACGTCCCCTGTACGGTGCCAGCCTGGTGGCTGCGATGCCTGGTGCTGGGTCGACCAGAGTTTGTCGTAACCCTCACGCATATGGCCAGCGCGCACACACACCTCACCGAGAACGTTCGGATCCGTCGTGGTCGTCCCTGTTGGAGCCCCGAGGGTGTCGAGAGGGTCGATCAGAACGTCAACACCGGTAACAGGGATGCCAACACACACCCCGCGCCCGGTTCCAGCAGCATCAATCTGCTCCAGCGAGATGTCCGCCACGGGCAGCACCTCGGTCATGCCATACGGTGTGTGTGCGGTGGCGTTGACCATCACCGCTGTTGCCGACCGAAGAACATCGGCAGGCACAGGCGCACCGGCAGACAGCAGCAGCCGCACGCCCTCGAGGGCGGTTCTCTCTGCGGGGAGAAGATCGCGAGCTGTGGCTGCAACGTTCTTCAGCGCAGCAGGTGAACCGAATACCAGCGTCGCATCGACTGCATCGACTGCCTGTGCAAGGGCGCGAGCGGTCAAGGTGCCAGGCGACGTCACATTCATCTCAGGAACGATCGATGTGATCCCCATCGATGGCCCGAACAGGGCGAACGGACCGAACGCCGCAACGAGCCGATCCGTACCCTGTATGTCGTAGAGATCCATGAGGGCGTCTCGCTGAGCCTGAATCTGGTGGTGGCGATAGACCACTCCCTTCGCAGGTCCCGTTGCACCGGAGGTGAAGGCCACCGCAGCGAAATCGTCAGGGCCAGGGGCGTCCGGTATCGGTGATGTGGCGCCGATCGCCCTGAGGTTGTCGAGGGAGTACTTCGCTCCGGTCAGGGCCGCCACCGGTCGCGAGAGCTCGGACGTAGCAATGCGTGTACCGGGCCAGCGAAGGGTTCTCGCAGCGGACAGTGCCTTGGGAATGCCGATCAGATAGTCGGGATTCGCACTCTTGAGCGCTCGGCTGATACCTCGTGCGCCGAGACCCGCATCGACCAGTACAACCACGGCCCCAGCGCGCCAGGATGCGTACAAACACAACGCGAGATCGATTCCAGGTGGTACGAGCAACGCAACACGGTCTCCCCGCTGAAGACCGATCGATGCAAGACCGGAGGCAAGACTGCTGACCCCATCAGCAAGTTCTGCGAATGTGACCGCTCTCTCGGGACCATCGGGACCCATGTCAACAACGGCAACCCGATCGTCGTGTGCCAGACGCTCGATGTTCGACCACAACGATGCACCAGACACAGAAGCAAACGACGCCGCCTTCTCCGTGTCCAACCCCTTGAGCCAGTCGAACACGACCGGTGCGATGTTGACGTCCACAGGCAACATGTGACTCGCCCCGATGAAGCGGTGGACGTTCGCATGTGGCAGCCGCTGCTCGAGGTCACGGAGGTAGAGATCAGAAAATACCGGGTCAGACGGGCCCCACAGAAGCAACGCAGGGATGTCACCGAGATCGACCAGACCATTGGCGACAGCATCGAGTGTCGCAGCTGTGGGATGACGGGGATCCAGGGGGATGTCCTTCACGAAGTCAGCGATCGCTGCTCGACGATCAGGAGTGCGATACGGCGCCTCGAGGGCCATACGAACCTCCCGTGGGGGTCGTGGGCGGGAGAACGCTGCAGCTCCACGTACGAAGGCCGGTGTCGACACACAGATCTTGTCGAGAATCCCAGGGGTGCGCACGGCTCGGATCAATGCCGGTGCCGACGCGTTCGACGGTTGGTGGACCGCTGTGTTCATGAGGACAACTCCGGCAAGCTGGTTCAAGTGTTCTTCAGCCCAACCGAGAGCGATCGGACCGCCCCAGTCGTGTGCCACGATCACGACATCGCCATCGATCTCCATCGCTGCCGTGAGTGCAGACAGATCTTCGATCCGTTGTGCGAGTCTCCGTGTTGTGCCGGTGCGTTCGGAGAACCCCATGTCGATGTGGTCAACAGCAACGACCCGTATGTTCGAAGGAGCAGATGCCAGGAGGTCCTTCCACAGATATGACCAGGTGGGGTTGCCATGAACACAAAGGAGGGTGAGCGCTGCATCCGCGACTCCGTTGTCGAGAACGTGCCAGGTCCCACCTACTCCATCGACGCCAGGTGTCTCGATGAGGCGCGACCACGCAGGATCGAGCCCGGGCAAACCTGCTGGTGGGAGGGCTGCAGGTTGCAAAGTGACCGGTTTCACCAGATCAGTTCAAGAGCCGATGCGTTGATACCCGAGCCGATACCCATCAGGATCACCTTGTCCCCGGCCTCGAGGGAGTCACTCTCGAGTGAGAGTGTTATCGGGAGCGATGCCGGGCCAACGTTCCCAAGGAAGGGGAACGTCAGCGGAACCTTTGCGGTGTCGAGGTCGAGAAGTTCACTCATCATGGCGGTGTGCACCTGTGAGATCTGGTGAACGATGAACCGGTCAGCATCGATCCAGCCGCGTTCCTCGGCATCCCCCCATGTCAGCTTTGACACCTGAAGTCCAGCGTCGAGCAGCGTCTTCGTATCGGTCTTCATACCGTCGAGGTCGCCAACGCAGACGTTGTGGTGGGTGGTATCTGCACGAGCGACGCCACCGACGATCTTGTGGCTTCCGGGGTTGTCCGAATGGCGGCCCACCACCGCAGCGGCGCCACCGGATCCGAGTGTCAGCGTCGCAAACTCATTGAACAGATCCGCCATTGTTGCCTCGGGACCAGCAAGACGTTCGATCGTCTTCTCCTGGATTCCCCTGCTACCTTCGCCGTCGACGATGAGCGCATAGTTGATCTGGCCGCTGTCGATCATGTTTCCGGCGACCTGCAAAGCATTGACGAAACCAAGGCAGGCGTTCGAAAGATCGAAACTCAGACACCAGCTCGGCAGATCGAGTGCGTTGTGGACAGTGACCGCCGACGACGGTTCGAGCCGATCACGGCATACCGATGTGTCGATGAGGAGACCGATCTCTTCAACACGGATGCCTGCGGACTCGATGGCCCTGGCACCCGCCGCTGCTGCTGCGTCGGTGAACAGATAGCCCTCAGGCCACCAGCGTCGTTCCTTGATCCCTGCGAGGCTCTCGAGGAGACCAGCCTGAGCGCCGACGCGCTCGTAGGTTGCCGAAAGACGTTCGTCGATCTCGGCTGAGGTCACAACTTGCGGTGCATCAACATGTGCGATCGATACGATCGCGGCATCGTTCAGATCAAAGCTTGCGTTGCCGGACATCAGAGTCTTTCGTCGGGGTTCCGGGGAGTGTAAGGCTGACAGCCCTACATCACATGTTCTCGCAGGTCTACAGAGGGACCAGCGTGCCGATGCGTTTCGTGAACTCGATCCGCTGTGTATACCCAACTGACCGTGCCAGCTCGATCGCTTTGGATCTATCTCGCCCGCAGAACTCGGGAAAGTGGGCATCTGAGGCGAGGGTGATAGGAACGTCGTGGTTGTGGAATCGTTGGAGCAGCTCAGGATGGGGATATATCTCCTGTGCCGGTTGGTACAGGCCGACCGTTGACACTTCAACCGCTGTGCCACCACGTGCGGCTGCCACGGCGAGTTCCTCATACAGGTCGAGCGGGGGTGATGGAAGAACGACCCCCCTCTTCTTCACAACATCTGCGTGTGCCAGGACGTCGAAGAGTCCTGAAGCCGCGAGCCTGGTCTCCATGGCGAAATAGTCCTCGTAGGACTGCTGGATACCTCGTCGTGCGAACTCGTGTTTCTGGGGCTCGAGATCGATTCCCCACGCATCGAGCCAGTGCGTCGATGCGATCAGAAAATCGAACGGATAGGGTTCGAGGAACTCCGCAACAGCCTCAACGGTGTCCGGGAAGAAATCAACTTCGAGTCCAAGCTTCACGGGCAAACCGCGGTCCTTGGCGTCGACGATGGCCTGCACGTAGCGCTCGAGCGACAGCACACGCTCGCTCCGTACGTATGCGGAGGTGAAGTCCCTCAGGTCCTTACGTGGATCAGCATCCCAGAAGGCTCCAAGCACCGGCTTGGATTCGATACAGCGGTAGAAGTGTTCCGTGAAACCGATCTCCTCGGCCCCGTTGGCGTGAGCTGCCTCGATGTACGCCTCGATGTGCTCGAGCGGATATTCACCAGGCCGAGGGCCCTTGCCCGAATAGGGTCCGTGGGGATGGAGATGTACGTGGTAGTCGCCCATGGCTCACGAGGCTATCAGCGGCGATGGTCAGATATCAGACAGCAGATATCGGACGCACCCGAATACGGGCGATCAGGTCGGGTCAGGCATCGATACACCGCGGTTGCTGAGAACACCCTTGATAACACCGATCCTTGCCTGGAGACGTGTGCCGTCCGAGGCATCCATCATGCCGATGTTGAGCCCGGCACCCCCAAGGTTTCCCATCGTGCTCTCCCCGGGTCCACCGCCAGCCTGGGAGACAAGATTGATCTTCTGCTTCTCGAGCTGAGCCAACTGTGAGCGAAGACCCGAGAGTTCGCTCAGGAGATCAGCATCCGAGCGGCCCTTGTCTTGATCCACAGCGAACTGCGCAGCCTTCTCCCGAAGTTCGTCTTGTTGCTTCTTGAGTTCGTACTTCTCGGCGAAGGCATCGTCTGGGAGCGCCAGAAGCGCATCCTGAACGGCGGCCAATTCGTTGATGATCTCTGATTCATCGCTCATACAGGCATCGTATCAAGCGGCGAGGCATCGGACAATGGAGTCAGGGCTACGCATGGCAAGACTGCCCAGTTCGTCCTGGACCGCGGCGAGACTCCAGGTAAGGCTGACGAGATCGTCCACCGTTCTGCTCAGTCGGGTACCGGAATCGTCACACCGCGATCCGTCAGGATCCCCTTGATGAGACCGATCTTCGCCTTGATCTTCGGCAGTCCCTGGGCATCATCGATTCCTTTGTTGATGGCAACGCCACCCAGATTGCCCATGTTCGACATACCACCCGAACCAGCCTGGACGACCAGATCGATCCTTTGCTTCTCGATCGTCTTCATCTGATCGCGAAGTGCGCGCAGTTCCACGAGAAGCTCATCGTCGAACTTGTCCTCGTACATGGCGTATGCAAAACCTGCGGCTTGCCCGCGAAGTTGGTCCTGCTGTGTGCGAAGTTCCCAACGCTCAGCGAATGCATCACTGGGAAGGGCAAGCAGCTTGTCTTGAATAGCTGCGAGCCGGCGATTCAGCTGAGAAGGATCAGACAGGTTCACATCTGATGCATCCGGAGAGTTAGCGCTTGTCGGATCGCTCATAGGAGAAAGGCTAGCGTCCGGATTCGGTCGGCCCGACGGCTGTCGAATGACTGGCGAGTCACGAGATCGCGATGAAACCGTCAGCCATGGCCTCCACGAGGGCATCGATATCCTCGGTTGTCATCACTGTGGAGGTCGTGGCGGAACATGTGTTGATCATCATGAAACCTGCATTGAAGAGATGGTCGACAAGACTCGTGATCCGAGCCGCCTCCTCGGGTGGTGTGAACGCCTCGCGATAGTCACGAGGTGGACGCTCCTTGAGATGGACGCGGAACATGGAGCCACCCCCCGTCACACATGCGGTGATGCCGGTCGCATGAATCGCATCCTCGATTCCTGCGACAGCACGGTCGGCCAGAGCATTGACATGTTCCACGGATTCGACGTCGAACATCTCCATTGCGGTCAGGCCAGCGGTCATGGTGACCGGGTTCGCCGAGAAGGTTCCCGAATGGGGAAACAGCACCCGCGCGCTGAGTGGGTTCATCACATCCATGACGTCGCTTCGACCCGCGATGGCTCCGGCGGGGAAGCCGCCTCCGATGAGTTTCCCCATTGCGGTGAGGTCTGGTGCCAGGTCATACCAACTCTGGGCACCCCCGTACTCCGAGCGGAACGTGATCACCTCGTCCAGAAGAAGAAGTGACCCATCGTGTGTGGTCCATTCCCGCAGGGCTTCGACGAAGGCTGGTTCGGCTGGCGAAAGCCCCACACGGTGGGGCATCACATCGAGGAGCACACATGCCAGGCGACCACGATGTTGGTCGAGGATCGCAATGGCTCGATCGGGATTGTTGAACGGGATGACAACCACGTCGTCGAGGACTCCGGGAGGTGTTCCGTGAGCCACGGGGTTGACAGCTGGTTCCTCCGGGTTCCCCCAGTTCGTGGGGTTCGACGTCTGACTTACTTCCGCATAATCGTAGAGGCCGTGATAGGCACCTTCGACCTTTGCGATCATCGGTCTTCCCGTGAAGGCACGAGCCGCCTTGACCCCAGCCATCACCGCTTCCGTTCCGGAGTTGACGAACCGTATCCTTTCGAACGAATCGCTTCTTGCACACATGTGTTCGGCGTACCGGATCTCGATCTCGGTCGCCATGGTGAATGCGGTTCCCTTGTGGAGCTGTTCCGATACCGCATCGACGATCGCTGGGTGTGCGTGTCCATGGATGAGCGATGCCATATTGTTGGCAAAGTCGATCCGTTCGATCCCCTCGACATCGACAACCCTGCTGCCACTCGCGTGGTCGACGTACGCGGGATGCGGTCGACGAAGAACCGTGTTCCGGCTCACCCCGCCAGGGAGAACCTCGAGAGCCCTCGCGTACAGCGCGGTACTCATGTCCTCTACCGAATCCTCTTCCGAATTCACGGTGTCCATGTCTCAGTCACCTCCGTGGGGATGGATTGCGATGGGCTTGAGATCAGCACCGGTTCGTTCCTGCACGTACGCGAGGTCAACACCCGCAGCCAGTTCAACCAGCTGGAAACCGTCGGATGTGACATCGATCACGGCAAGATCTGTGTAGATGCGGCCAACCACAGCCGGGCCAGTGAGCGGATACGAACACGACTTGACGAGTTTTGGCTCACCGCTTCGTGTTGTGTGCTGGGTGATAACTCGAATCGAGCGGACTCCCGCAACAAGATCCATGGCTCCACCCACAGCGGGGATCGCATCAGGAGCACCCGTCGACCAGTTGGCAAGGTCTCCTGACTCCGACACCTGCAATGCACCCAGGACACAGAGATCGATGTGTCCACCGCGGATCATCGCAAAACTATCGGCATGATGGAAGAACGCTGCCCCATCGAGCGCCGTGACCTGGCGCTTACCTGCATTGATCAGCTCCGGATCACCCAGACCGGGCTGAGGCGAAGGACCCATACCAAGAAGACCGTTCTCGGTGTGGTAGATGACCTCCGTGCCCTCAGGGACATATGCGGCGACAAGTTCGGGGATTCCGATACCCAGGTTGACGTAGGAACCATCGGGGATATCGAGTGCGGCGCGCTGCGCCATCTCATCGCGAGTGAGACCGACAGCGGGTGATGAATTGGTCACGGGTAAGAAACTCCCCTCTCAACGAGCACCGACTCATGTTCCGGGTCCGGTACCAACACAACCGAGTCGACGAAGATTCCTGGCGTGACGACAGCTTCCGGATCAAGACCCCCAGGGGTGACAAGCGCACCGGCTTGCACGATCGTCGTCGCAGCAGCCATCGCCATGACAGGGCTGAAGTTCCTCGCTGTCTTGTTGTAAACGAGGTTGCCCAGCCGATCCGCTGTTTTCGCCTTGATGAGGGCAAAGTCCCCGGTCAGACCGTATTCGAGGACGTAGTCCCTGTCTCCGAAAGATCGTTTCTCCTTCCCCACTTCGAGCGGCGTACCGACCGAGGTCGGTGTGTAGAACGCAGGGATGCCAGCACCACCAGCCCGTATCCGCTCTGCAAGGGTGCCCTGAGGTACCAGCTCGAGCTCGATCTTGCCGCTGCGGTACAGCTCAGGAAATACCGTCGAGTTCGCTGTTCTCGGATACGAGCACACCATCTTTGCAACGCGACCAGCCTTGATCAGCGCGGCAAGACCTACTTCACCGCTGCCCGTGTTGTTGTTGACGACGGTGAGATCCTTCGCACCCTGGTCGATGAGAGCGTGGATCAACTCGACAGGACTCCCAGCCTCACCGAAACCTCCGATCAGCACAGTGGCACCATCGAATACATCGGCGACCGCCGATGCGGCGTCCGGGTGTGTCTTGTCGATCACGACCCGGCCACAGCCCCCACCGTGAGAGGTACTTCGTGGCGCGCCGCCTTGACCCGCGTGTACTCGAAGAGGCCCGCCTCGTCGAAGATCACCCGATCCTCGTAGTCATCGAACCAGACCGCTTCAGGGTTGCGACCAACGATGCACACCTTCCCTCGATCTGGCGCATCCTTTGCGTTGCGCAAGATCTTGAAGATCAGCACACCGTTCTCCGTTCCTGCAACACCTGGAATGGGTTCATCGGTGACGGCGACAACCTCTGTCTTGCCCTTGTAATGGGTGATGGAGAGACGTGCGTGGGTCTCGACACCGGACAGGCCCTTCTGTGACTCGTTGAGAATGTGCCAGGCAGTTTCGATCGGTACGTTGAACGCCTTGTACGCAACGATGTCCCGTCCACAGAAAAAGTAGTGGTTGCCTACTCCGATCCGGTATAACGCCCGTTGCATGATGCGCAGGGCGTCGGGATCGTCGTTGATGCCCTTGATGATCGGTGCCTGGTTCTCGACGTTGATCCATCCCCTTGAAACCACGGCGTCCATTGCACGTTTCGTCGCAGGGTTCCAGGTGAATGTCCCGTTGTCGTTTTCGAGATAGTTGCCATCGGCATCCTTGAGCAGGAACTCGTCAGGATGATTGAAGTGCACGAGGAGCCTGAAGCCAACGTCGGGATATCGCTCGTGGAATCCGTCCATCATGGCGAGGAACGCATCGTCGAACCGATCAGGATAGAAGGCCATCTCCTTCGTGCCGAGCCTGATCGCCTCAACACCTGCCTCGGCGAGAGCCGATAGCCATGCAGCGATCTTGGTGTTCGGGAGCACCATCGGATCGCCCCCCGACAACAGGATCTCGCGCAGCTTCTCACGACCTGAATCGGGATGGTGGCCGCCGTTTTCCGCGACCACCTCGTTGTGCGCGCGAACGTAGTCGGTGATCTCGCCGATCTGAGCGAGACCCTTCTTGGACACCGTTCCGTCCTGGCGTTCGATGTCCTTCCGGCTGATCAGTTCCTCGCGGTAACAGAACCGACAATGGGCCGAGCATGTCGAGATGACGTACATGAGACCCATCTCGTACTTGTGTAGCAAACCCTCAACCGGGCTGTAATCCATCTGGAATCCAGGATCCTCCGAACCGGCAAGGTTGAGCGTCTCATCGGGGCTGGCCTTGACAAGCCGCTGGAGTGCGTTGCTGTGCTTCGCCATCTCGAAGTAGTGTCTGGTGATCTTGACGGGCATACGCGATTCGACATCACGATCGGTTCCGCGCAGGAGCTTCAGCGCTGTGATCTCGTCACCTGAGTAAAAGCCCTTCATATCGTCCGGAGCACGATCCTCGAAGAACGGGTTCAGGCCGTTGATGATCTGCCTGTCGTACTTCGGATTCTCTACGG
Organism: Actinomycetes bacterium; assembly: GCA_023336815.1. Lineage (GTDB taxonomy): Bacteria > Actinomycetota > Acidimicrobiia > Spongiisociales > UBA5794 > JAMBLL01. The sequence continues at coordinate 25,381 of JAMBLJ010000111.1, read as the reverse complement.
TGTCGAGGAATTCCTGTTCGCTGGCCGAAGGTACATACTTGTCTGCTGGGGCCATGGGTCTCTCGGTTCTCTCGATGTCGCTGCCGATCTGTAACAGTATGAATACTGTCATTGTGATACTGTAACATAATGAACACTCGTCGAGAGCACATTCCCACATCCGAACTCATCGCGGCAGCCGGAGACCGTCTCACCCCGACCGATCGGGTCATCGCCGAGGCAGTGCTGAGCGAACCGACCTTGCTCGCATTCGGAACGGTCACCGATCTGGCAGACGCCGCTGGTACGAGTCGTCCTTCGATCGTACGATTCGCCACCAAACTCGGCTTTGACGGCTACTCGGCGCTTCAGGAATACATACGTGAAGATCTATCACATCGACTCTCGCGACCGAGTGAGCGGATCAGGCACGATGACCCGACACACTCGACTGCCCGCGTTGCACTCGAAAGAGCCCTGAGCACCGTGTTCGAGGCGACCGATGGCAAACAACTCGCCGACCTCACCTCCCCCATCGTTGCGGCCGACGGCGTGTGGATCACTTCCGGCGAGACCTCTCGTGCGGGCGCCTTCGCACTCCACAGCGGGCTGTCGATCGTCAGGCCGAACGTACACATGTTGCGTCACCACAATCTCGCGACGGATCTCAGCGGTGCCTCCGACAGGGATGCTGCAGTGATCTTCGACTTCCCGCGATACCGCAGCCAAACCATGGAGACCGCCTCCGTACTCGCCGAGATCGGTGTTCACATCGTGGCGATCACGGATGGTCCCCTATCACCGCTCGCATCGCTGACGAGGACCTGGTGCTCCATCGACATCCCGGCGGTCGGCCCACTCGACAGCTCGGTTCCCGCCGTGGCCATCGCCGAACTGATCGTCGCTGCTGCGGCTGCACAACTCCACGACACGGCACGAACTCGCATCGATCGGATCGAGAGCCTCTGGGACGAAACAGGGACGTTCGTCCGTTAGCCGTCGCCATTCGTCCCTGGGTTCTGCCGGACCAACACCGTCGGACGCCAACCCAACTTCGCCGAGACAAGAGCAACCGCATCCGCCTCAAGCGCCTGCTCGATCGACATCCTGCGTTCTTCCACCGTCCCAGCTTCGATCAAGCTCGATCGCATCACACCACCGAGCAGACCCTCGGATACCGGCGGCGTGACCCACGTTCCGTCAAACAGGAACACCACATTGGCGTTCGTGGACTCGGTTACCCATCGCGCCCGGTTGACAAACACGACGTCATCGAAGCTCATATGGCGCGCACGACGAGCCTTGTAAGGTCTCCGATCGGTCGTACTGTGGAACAGACGCGGGTTCCTGTCGTCGATGGGCTCCGTGTCCAGCACAACGGTCACATGATCGAACGCGGGTCCCGGACCAGGCGCCCACCTCCCTTCACCTCTCGCGGAGGTTACGTCAGCGTGACCTTTCGCATCGCAGACGATGCGCACAACGCTGGGAATCGACAACTTGGCTGCCATCTCGTCAAGGACGATCTCAAGTGCATCCCTGTCAAAATCGAACGACCAGTACGCCGCGCTGAGCTCCATGCGGTCGAGGTGGTCGACCCTCCAGATGTACTCCTCGTCCCATCGGATCTCCTCAACGAGCTTCAGAGGTGACACATCGAAGCGGAGGACCTCTGACTTGGCCACAGCGAGGTCGAATTCACGATGAGCATCGGAACTCTGCGTCACGGTCCCTCCCACACCGAACGACGCCACTCCCTCCATATCGTCGACCTCCACCGAACGGATCGCGACGTTGAACGAACTTCCCGAGAGTCCATCACCAGGCGGTATGAAGCCGATCGCACCTCCGTACACCCCCCTAGGCCCCGATTCGGTTGCCGTGATGATTCGTACTGAGTCCGTTCTTGAGAACCCAGTCACGGATCCGCTTGGGAACAAAGCACCGAACACGTCGACGAGGTTCGCTCCTGGCGCCAGTTCTGCTGCGACGGTCGATGATGCCTGCCATACCGTCCTCAGACGTTCCATGGCGAAGATGCTGCTGGCCTCCACCGAACCCGGCACCGAGACTCCTTCGAGACTCGTGGTCACCGCTGAGACGACACGTGCGTGTTCATCCCTGGCGTTGCTCGAGGACACGAGCAGCTCTCTGTGGCGCTCGTCCTCGTCGATCCATCGCCCGCGGGGTCTGGTTCCGAGCGTCGTGCCCGTGGTGATGCGCCCATCCTGGACAGCGAACAGCCGTTCAGGTGAAACGGACAGGATGTGGTGTTCATCGTGCCAGATGTGGGATGCGTAGGGTGGGCGCTGGGCACAGACCAGGTCGTCGTAGAAGACATCGAGGTCTCCGGTGAATGCCGCACGCAAGGGGAATGCAAGGGTCACCTGGTCCGCTGAACCAAGGTGAACCAGTTCTTGGACTTGATCGAACGCCTTCGTGTACGTCGACCTGGACATCGACGGACTCCACTGCGAGACGGCATACGACCCGGCCGATTCCGGATCGTGGACGGCGATCGGTACTCGCCGGCGCGATCCGAACACACCAAACCAGACGAGGGCGCTGCTGTCGCTTCGGATCAACGGCACATCCGGGTCGAAGGCGTGTGTGGCCTCGAAGGTGACATATCCCGCCACCCACTTCCCTTCGACCGAGGCAAGGGAGGCTGCTGTGATTATGTTCTTGACCTCGTCCACCGCAGCGGTCTCGAGCACATACAACGGGTCGTCGAGAACGAAGGACTCCCCCCGGACAATGTCATCGAATCGGGCGCCGAACATCACACCCCAGCGTACGCGAGTTCTGCGATGGATGGGTGGCACACGTTGCGTTCGCTTTCTATGGTGTCGACTGACCGAAAGGACCCTTGTCGATGCATATGCAAGATGACTTCCCGCTGCTACTGAGCACGCTGTATGACAACGCTGTTTGGCAGTACCCCCAACAGGAGATCGTGTCCGTAGAAGCCGACCGTTCCATCCATCGCACCACGTATGCCGAAACTGACGTGCGGCTGAGAAGACTTGCAACCGCACTGGCCGACAAGCTCGGCACAGAAATCGGTGACGCTATCGGCACGTTCGCGTGGAACAACCACCGCCATCACGAGCTGTACTGGGCGCTGGCGAACACCGGACGGGTCTGTCACACGCTCAACATCCGCCTGTTTCCCGATCAGCTCGAGTACGTCGTCAACCATGGCGAGGACAAGGTCATCTTCGTCGATCCAGATCTCGCTCCCCTTCTGGCACCGATGATCCCCAAGCTCACGACCGTCGAACAAGTGGTGATCATGGGCCCGACGGCCGAGGGTTCGGGCATCGATGGAGCGATTGCATATGAAGATCTGATCGCAGACGTCGAGCCGCTCGCCGAGTGGCCGATGCTCGACGAACGGAGCCCGATGATGTACTGCTACACATCGGGGACCACAGGGAATCCGAAGGGAGTGGCCTACACCCAGCGCTCCACCTACCTGCACACGATCTCGAACCTTGCTGCGAACCCCATCGGGACCGCAGACAACGTTCTCCCCGTCGTGCCCATGTTCCACGCTGCGGCCTGGGGATACCCCTTCATGGCGGTGACTGTGGGTGCGAAGCTGACGTACCCGGGTCCGGACCTGTCAGGCGCCGGCCTCGTCAATCTCTTCGTTAATGAGGGTGTTACCTTCTCGGCCGGTGTTCCCACGGTGTGGCTCGGCATCCAGCAGTATCTGGAGGCGAACCCCGAGGTGGACATCTCGAACATCACCTATCTGTTCTGTGGTGGGTCCGCAGTGCCACGATCCATGATCGACTGGTTCGCGAAGAACGCACATGTCAGGGTTGTCCAGGGTTGGGGTATGACGGAGACGAACCCCGTTGCAGCGGCCGCGACGCTCAAGCCATGGATGGACGACTGGTCCTGGGAGGACCAGCTCGATGTGCTGGAGACCGCAGGGAGACCCATACCGGGGCTCCAGGTGAAGATCGTCGATGAGAACTGGGATGCACTCCCCCACGATGGGGAGGCGTTTGGGGAACTCCTCATTCGTGGTCCGTGGATCGCAGCAGAGTACTTGAACGATCCGAGGTCGTCTGACTCTTTCGTTGATGGCTGGCTTCGTACAGGGGATGTGTGCAAGATCACACCCGATGGCTATGTCAGGATCACCGACAGGGCGAAAGACGTCATCAAGTCGGGAGGCGAATGGATCTCATCACTCGATATCGAGAACGAGATCATGGGCCACCCCGACGTTGCTGAAGCAACCGTTGTTGGTCTCAAACATGCGAAGTGGCAGGAACGACCGGCGGCGTTCATCGTCCGCAAAGAAGGGTCAGACGTCACAGCAGACGCGATCAAGGAGTTCCTCGACGGTCGCATCGCGTCGTGGTGGATGCCGGATGAAATCGTCTTCATCGACGCCATCCCAAAGACCGGCACAGGCAAGTTCGACAAGAAGGTCGTTCGCGCCGAATACGAGAACCTGCTGATGGAGTGACGGAGGGAAGCAACTGTCATTCCAGAATGACGAAGAGCGCCGCATGAGCGACGCTCCTCTGGGGCTGGGGCTGGCGGGACCTCAGCCGAGAACGGAAGACAGTTCATCTTCGGTGATGAGCACCGTGCGTGCCTTCGATCCCTCAGACGGACCAACGATGCCCCGAGTCTCGAGGATGTCCATGACCCTGCCCGCACGAGCGAAACCAATGCGCAATTTCCGCTGGAGCATCGAAGTGGAGCCGAGTTGCGAGCGAACGATGAGTTCGATTGCCTGACGCATGATCTCAGGATCCTCGCCATCGAATTGCTCGACTTGTGCCGCCTGTTGTTTCGCCTGCTCGAAAACTTCGGTATCTCGGTACTGCGCTTCGCGTTGCTCGCGTACCCAGTCGACAACGGCGTGCACCTCTGCCTCGGAGACGAAGGAACCCTGAATCCTCTCGGGTTTCGGTTCCCTGCTCGTAACGACCAGCATGTCACCCAAACCAATGAGCTTCTCAGCACCTCCCTGATCGATGATGACTCTGGAATCGGTCTGAGACGCGACTGAGAATGCGAGACGGCTGGGAACGTTCGCCTTGATAACGCCGGTGATGACATTGACAGATGGTCGCTGGGTCGCCAGAACGAGATGGATACCGACAGCTCGAGACATCTGAGCAATCCTGACGATCGAATCCTCGACGATGCGACCGGCAACCATCATGAGATCGTTGAGCTCGTCTACAACGATCACGATGTACGGGAACCTGTCGAACATCTCCTCATCGAGCCCACCCGCATCGTGCTTCTCACGATACGAATCGATATCCCTGACACCTGAGTCTGCAAGCAGGTCGTATCTCCGGTCCATCTCAGCAACGGCCCATTGGAGAGCATCGGCAGCCTTCTTGGGGTTCGTGATCACCCGAGTCAACAGATGCGGAACATCGTTGTACTGCCCGAGTTCGACACGCTTCGGATCAACAAGGATAAGGCGAACTTCCTCGGGTGTCGCCCGCATGAGGATGGAGGTGAGGAGGGAGTTGATACAGGACGACTTGCCGGCACCAGTCGCTCCGGCGATGAGCGTGTGCGGAAGTTCGGTGAGCCGGAGCATACGTGGAGAACCAGAGACATCCATGCCAAGACTGACGAGCATCGGATCGTGATCCTTGCTGGCCGTGTCCGACCTGAGGACATCCCCAACGGTGACGAGTTGGCGTTTACGATTCGGCACCTCAACACCGATCGCCGACTTGCCTGGGATCGGTGCCAGGATCCGCACATCGGCGGATGCAAGCGCATATGCAATGTCATTGCTCAGGTTCGTGACCTTGCTGACCTTGACACCGGGTGCAAGCTCGATCTCGTATCTCGTGACCGTAGGCCCTGGAACGATTCGGGTGAGCACAGCGTCGACGCCATGTTGACGAAGAGCTTCTTCGAGCGCCTCGCCCGTCTCCTTCAGACCGCGGCCATCGTGGCTCGCCTCCTTCGACATATGCAGCATTTCGAGTGGGGGAAGCGTGTAGCCGTCTGTCGCAAGTGGAGCCGTGACTTTGGCAGGCACAGGCGTGGTATCTGATTCCGCCTGGGAACGTTTCGCTTTCTTCTTCTTTCGTGGTTTTGTTTCGGGTTGTGGGTCAGGTTCAACGACGGTGATGTCCTCAGCCGGCATAGCGCGTTCAGGACGCGCTATGCCGACCCAATTCTTGAAACCTCGTGCTGATGTACCTGCAGTGCGCAGCACGTCACCAAGGGATGCTCCTGTGACAAGCAGCGCACCGATCCCGATAACAGCGATGAGCACGACGAAGGCGCCCCAGTAACCCACCACACGCTCGAGAGGAAAGGCTATGACCGAGCCGACCACGCCGCCTGATTCGCTCACGGACGTTTCGGAGCCCGATAACGGAACATTCCCTGTAAGGAGGTGGAACAGCGTGAGCGAACCGAGAAAGATAACGATCATGCCGCCGATCGACTTGTTGTTTTCCCGTTTCGCGATCACGCCGATGAGCGAGAGCCCGATGAACACAAGAGCGACGGGAACGATGAACGCCCAGAGACCGAATAGGAATCGCGCTCCCGTGGATGATGACGAGCCAAACGGGCCCGACAATCCAAAGAAGGAAAGAAGCACGAGGATACCGACAGCGATAAGGCCGATCCCCCACACATCCTTGCGGTGGTCACCGAGATGTTCTCCGACTGTCGAGGGAATGCTCTTCAGCGCGAGGAGCATGCGCTTCGACCGTGTCGGTTTCTTCGGTGTACGTGACTTTTTGTTTTGTGTCGTTCTCCGCCCCGTGGCCCGACTCGACGTAGTGCGTGTCGCCATGGGACACCAACTGTACCCCAGATCTCGGGATGAACAAACTACCCTTCGCGCGAAGTCACGCGCGTTGAGTTACAGCCGTGTGATTTTCGTTGGTACGTACGGGTTCTGCAGTGGTCGTCACCCGGAAAAGAAAGAGGGGCCGGTACAACCCGACCCCTCTTCATCGTCATGACCTGGTATCAGCCGGTGATTCCGACGCTCTCCAGCCAGTCAGCTGCTACCTGTTCAGGGTCATCACCGTCGTAGCCGGTGAGCTTGTTCATCTCGGTGAGGTCTCCTGTTGTGAGTTTGGCGCTTACAGCGTTGAGCACACGCTCAACGTTGCCTCCGTATTCCTCGGCGATATCAGTTCGCAACGCAGGCACGACGTTCTCTGCAGGTTGGAGACCCTTGTCGTCGTCGAGCAAGACGAAACCCTTCGAGGCGATCACACCATCGGTCGTGAACAGGAGCCCGATCTGGATCTCATCGCCTTCGAGCGCGGCAACCGTTAACGGTCCGCCAACGTCCAGCGGTTTGAACTCGGCAAAGCTCAGCCCGTACACACTTTCAAGACCCTGGAGACAGAACTCACGTTCTGGACATTCGGGTGGACCGCCAAGCACGAGGGTGCCGTTCAGCGCTTCGAGATCGCTTACTTTCTCAAGTCCGAGCGCCGATGCCGACGCCGCCGTCACGACGAAGCCGTTCTTATCCTGAGCTGGCGCTGGGTCCAACACAGAGATCCCGTCATTCGCCCATATCTCGCGAAGTGCATCTGTCGTGGTTTCCGGATCCGCTGTTGGTGTGCCACCCTTGAACGCCAGCGCTGAACCGACGTACTCGGGCACGAGATGGATCTCACCGGACTCAAGTGCACCCGAATAGATCTCTCGTGTTCCGGTGTTGAACTTCCGTTCCACCGTGAATCCGTCATCTTCGAGCGCCTGGGCGTAGATCTCGGCGAGCAATGAGCTCTCGCCAAAGTTCGCGGATCCAATCACGATCGTTGTGCCTTCTCTTGTTCCAGAATCACCACCCGATGAGCATGCTGTGGCGACAAGCGCCAGAGCGAGCATCATCGCCCCGATGATTCCTCTGCGGGTTTTCCGCATGGGTAACTCCCTTCGTTTGCGATCGGTGTCCCCACCGAAGGCGTAACGGTAGTCCGGTTCGGAATCCACGATCACGGTCGCTATTTCGGGATACCGATCGGTTCGTCGTACTGGATTCCGACCGGTGTGGCCCGCTTCTCCAGAGCGCTGAACAGGAGCTCTGCCACCACAGCGAGAAGCGCCACGAGGAGCCCTCCGGCGAACACCTCTGCCATGTTCTGCGTGGAGAAACCATCGATGATGTATCTGCCGAGCCCTCCCCAAGCCACGAGTGCACCGAGCGTCGCTGTCGCGATCACCTGAACGGTCGCTATGCGAACGCCTGCAAGAACGATGGGAAGTGCGACCGGAAGTTCGATGCCGGTCATCACCTGTCGCTCCTTCAATCCCATTCCTCTCGCTGCCTCGACAAGGGCAGGATCGACACCGGCGATCCCTGCGTAGGCGTTCGCGAACATCGGTGGCACGGCAAGGAACAGAAGTGCAAGCAACGTTGGCCAGAAGCCAAGACCAAGACCAAGTCGAATGCTGATCGGAAGCGAGATCGCCACGATGGCAAAGGATGGGATCGCTCTTCCGATGTTCACGATCGCGACCACAACAACGCCACCGATTCGTCTGTGGGCAAGCCACACCCCGAGCGGTATCGATAGCAATGCCGCGGCAGCTGTCGAGAAAGCGGTCATCTGCACGTGTTCCCACACACGGTTGGGTATGCCATCGATTCCCTGCCAGTTCACGGGGTCAACGAACCACGCTATGACCTCGGATGCGAGTTCCATCACACGCCCACCTTGCGTCGCTTCCACGGCGTCAAGAGTCGTTCAACACCAGCGAGGGACAGATCGACTACGACGGCGAGGACGATGGACAGTGCCGTGCCCACGATGATCTGCGTGGTCCCGATCGGACTCGAGAAGTTCTGGAGACCCCTCAGGATGAAGAACCCGAGTCCACCGAGGCCGATGAGAGACGTCACGGTCACGAGGCCGATCACGGTCACGGTCGCGAGACGGATACCGGTCACGATCACGGGTAGGGCCAGAGGTAGTTCGATCTCGATGAACCTGCGACGTCTTGTGTATCCCATGCCAACGGCGGATTCGATCACATCCTGGGGAACTTCATCGATTCCGGTCACGATGTTGCGGATCAGGATGAGCAACGTGTAGGAGATCAAGCCGATCTCTGCAGTGGTGATCGTGAGACCCGTGATCGGCACAAGGAACGCGAACAAAGCGAGGCTCGGAATCGTGTACATCACCCCCGTCACCCAGGTGACCGGCTGGTACAGAGGTCGCCAGCGGAGGGACACAAGTGAGAGAGCAAGACTGATGACGAGCCCTGCACCGATCGCGATCAACGTGAGGAGCATATGTTCCAGAGTTCGGTCCCAGATGTCGTCGAGGTTGTTACCAACCCAATCCCAACGAAATCCCGTCGAAGACGCCTGTGCGAACGACCTCACTGGACGATCTCTTCGCTGATCGTATCGGTCGTGACCATACCGAGATAGCGGTCCCCATCGAGCACCGCCGCAACGGAAGTGTGCGTCGAGACTACGGAATCGAGGGCTTCCTTCAGACTGTCCGTGATATCAAGGGTGGTGACGAAGGCACGCGGCTCGAGATCTGCCACCGATCCGACACCGTTGAGATCCTCGGTAGAGAACCAGCCGATGAGCTGGTCACCATCGACGATCGCCGCCCAATCAACGGAGTAACCGTTCATCACGGTAACCGCCTCCTCCGTACTGGCCTCTGGCCCAACCACAGGTCCCCGGTCGAGGTCGATGTCGGAGATAGAGATCAGGGACAGGCGCTTGATCCCACGATCTGATCCGAGGAAGTCCGCGACGAAACGATTCGACGGATCGCGAAGGATCTCGGCTGGTTCGTCGTACTGCTCGAGGTGGCCACCGATGTTCAAGATCGCCACGCGGTCGCCGAGCAGAATGGCTTCATCGATATCGTGCGTCACGAGAACGATCGTTTTGTGGAGTGTTGCCTGGAGCACGAGGAGTTCCTCCTGGAGACGTGCTCGAACTATCGGATCGACGGCACCGAACGGCTCGTCCATCAAGAGAACGGGAGGATCGGCGGCGAGTGCACGAGCCACTCCAACTCGCTGACGCTGACCGCCACTCAACTCCGACGGATAGCGACGAAGCATCGATGGATCGAGATCCACGAGTTCAGCGAGTTCCTCAACACGATCGTCGATCACCTGGGCGCTCCAGCCGAGCAACGTTGGAACCGTGGCGATGTTGGCCGCGATCGTGCGATGTGGGAACAAGCCGATCTGCTGGATGACATACCCGATGCCGCGGCGTAGCTCGTGTGATGGAACGTCCAGGATGTTGCGACCAGCAACGGTGATAGTTCCGTCTGACGGCTCAACAAGACGGTTGATCATCTTGAGCGTTGTCGTCTTTCCGCATCCTGACGGCCCAACAAGGACGACGATCTCGCCCTCGTGAATCGTCAACGACAGGGAGTCAACGGCCGGATCCGGTGTACCAGGGAACCGCTTGGTCACCGCGTCAAGCACGATCATGGGTTTTGGTGGCGCTAAAGGGGTTGTCATGCGGCGCACAGAATACGTCACACTCGCTTACCTGATGTCGGGCTACCCGAGAAGCGATGGCTCCGGCCGGTCCCAGACCGACTTTGTCACACTTCTATGACCACAGGCAACACAACGGGACGCCTCTTTGCAACCTTCTTCATCGCACGAGTCGCGGTGTTCCTGATCCTCCGACGGAGCACATCGATGTCGATCGGCTGCTCCATACCCTCAATCGAAGCCTTCACCCGTTCGACGATGAGCGCGTGGATGTCATCCTCGTCCGTTGTAACGCCGTGACTGTCGACATCGGGCCCGATCAGAATCTCCCCAGTTGTGAGGTTCATTCCCACGGTGATGATGAGTACACCATCGTCAGCAAGATGTCGGCGGTCCCGAATCATCGTATCTGCCTCACCGACCTCGGTGCCATCGACGTAGACGTATCCAGACGGGATCGCCTGACGCTCGATCCGCATATCGCCATCTTCGAGAACTACGACATCCCCGTCCTGACAGACCTCGACTTCCGGGATCCTCATTTCACGACCGAGCGCCGCGTTGGCGACCATGTGGCGGTATTCACCGTGGACCGGGATCATCGCATCTGGCCGAACGGCGTTGTAGAACGTCTTCAGTTCCTCTGCGGCTGCGTGGCCTGATACGTGAACGTGAGTATTCCTGCCGTGGAACACACTGACACCAGCGCGGTACAGGTTGTTGATGACACGCGACACACGGGTCTCGTTTCCCGGAATCGGAGTTGCAGAGATGATCACCGTATCGTTTTCAGACAACGTGACCGAGCGGTGCTCAGTGGCGGCCATCAACGACAGAGCTGCGAACGGCTCCCCCTGGCTTCCAGTGGATATGATCGCTGTCTCCTCTTCGGGCATCTTGATCAGATCGTGCAGCTCAACAAGAGCCCCGTCCGGGATATCGAGCACACCGAGTTCAGCAGCGATATCCGAGTTGCGGAGCATGGACCGGCCGATAAAGGCAAACTTTCGACCGTCGCGAACAACAGCGTTGATCGCTTGCTGCACACGATGGACGTGCGAAGCGAAGCAAGCGACGATCACACGACCTTCTGCATGGCTGACGATCTCGTCGAGTCTCTCACCAACGGTCACCTCAGAGGGGACGTACCCCGGACGTTCAGCGTTCGTCGAATCGGCAAGGAGGAGCCGTACACCCTGCTTTCCGATCGTCGCGAACGACCGGAGATCCGTTGGCACGCCGTCGATCGGTGTTGGATCGAGCTTGAAGTCGCCGGTGTGGAGAACGATTCCTTCCGGTGTGTCGAAAGCGATACCAGATGCATCGGGAATCGAATGGGACACAGGGATGAAGGTAAAGCGAAACGGTCCATGGTCGACCCACTCGTACTGCTCGACCACCCGCAGATCCGGGGTGATCCCGTACTCCTCGATCCTTGCCCTCGCGAATTCGATGGTGAGCGATGTCCCGTAGATGGGCACGCTCACATCTCGGAGAAGGAATGCCAGAGCGCCGATATGGTCCTCATGACCGTGGGTGAGGATGATGCAGTTGAAATCATCCTTCCTTGCAAGAATAGATGCGAAGTCTGGAAGCACGAGGTCTACACCGTGCATGTCATCGTCCGGAAACATCAGCCCGCAATCGATCATCGCGACATCCCCGTCGATCTCGATCGATGCGCAGTTGCGCCCGACCTCACCAAGCCCACCGAGAAAGCCGATCTTGACGCTCATAGGGATCGGTACTCGTTGATCGCTTCGAGCGCATGCCCGATCGCCTCAGCTGTACCTTCACGCGCAGCGAGAAGTGGCAACCTGGGAACGCCGACGGTATCCCAATACGCCGCAAGTCCCGCCTTGAGCGGCATGGGGCTCGGCTCGGAAAACAAGGCATCGATCAACGGCTTCATCAGGTCATCGAGTGTGGCTGCCTTTGCCGCATCGCCATCGATCACGGCCTGGACCATCTGGGCGATCGTGACGCCTGCGAGATGAGATGCAACGGACACGACACCCACCGCGCCCGCCTCGACGAGTTCACGGGTCATGGCGTCGCTCCCGGAATACACGACGAAACCCTCTGGCAGGGACTCGATCACACGGCGAGACCAATCGATGTCGTCGACAGCGTCCTTGACAGACGTTATCCGCGGATGACCAGCGAGCTCGACAAGTGTGTTGAGCTCGATCCGTGTAGCGGTCCGACTCGGGATGTTGTAGAGCATCAGTGGTAACTCTGTTGCATCAGCGATCGTCACCATGTGTTCTACGATCCCCGCTTGAGGTGGTCGTGAGTAGTACGGCGTCACCGCCATCACGCCATCAACGCCGGCCTCTGCGGCGGCCTTCGCAAGATCGACGGACTCACGCGTATCGTACGTTCCGACACCAGCCACAACCGTCATCGAACTCTTTGCCGCATCGACTGCCGCGCTGAAGAGGGCGACCTTCTCCGGGCGCGACAGTGTTGGAGCTTCTCCTGTTGTTCCGCCGACCACAACCCCATCGGATCCGTTCAGGCTGAGGTGCTTCACGAGCCGGAAGAAGACGGAGTAGTCGATGGATCCGTCGCTCGAGAACGGCGTTATCACTGCAGTGAGGACTCTCCCGAAAGGGGCATCGGGTCGTTGTTCCATGTTCGGGAAGTTACCACGAGCTGGTTATCTATCCTTGCCCAATGAAAGATACGAGCCCGTACATCAAGGATGTTTCCACCGACGAGTTCCAGCACGATGTGTTGTCTCGCTCTCGAGAGGTGCCCGTTCTCGTCGATTTCTGGGCCGAATGGTGTGGGCCGTGCAAGACCTTGTCCCCTCTTCTCGAACGTATCACCATCGAGTCGAACGGTAGGTTCGAACTCGCCAAGGTCGATGTCGATGCGAATCAAGAATTATCCGGGCAGTTCGGGATCCAGTCGATTCCCACGATCGTCGCGATCAGGGATGGCAAGGAGATCAACAGGTTTTCCGGTCTACTTCCCGAGGAATCCATACTCGAGTTCATCGAATCGATCATGCCGACAGATCGCGACATGATGGTCGAAGAGGCGCGCACCGCCCTTGTCAACGGCGACACCGTTGGAGCCGAACACATCCTGCGTCAGGTGCTCGATTCCCAGTCTGACCATCAGGAAGCGGGCACGTCGCTCGCCGCTCTCCTCATTGACAAGGGAGACATCGAAGAAGCGATGATCGTCCTCGGGAAACTCCTCCCCGATGCAGATGTCGAGCGTCTTCAGTCTGCTGCACGACTCAGACAGTCGGCTTCCGGCGACGTCTCGGCGCTCGAGGCTGCCGTCCAAGCGAACCCGGACGATGATGAAGCCCAGCTGGATCTTGCACGGGCCCTTGCAGCTCACTCCGAGTTCGAGCCAGCGCTCGACCGCATGCTCGAGATCGTGAAACGCAAGGGAGAGCTCAAAGAGGAGGCACGCCTCGCAATGGTCGACATCTTCGGCGTGCTCGGATCAGAGCACCCGCTCACCGCAACCTACCGCCGGCAACTCGCAACAGCCCTGTACTGACAATTGGACTGGACCGTCCTGCGGCCGGATGGCGATATTTCAGATACGCAGCAGACGATCCAGTCCGACGGCAAGTGTCTCTTTCTGGGTCGGAATACTTCGCACAGCGAGCAGGAGACCTGGCATGAACGCTGCACGATCGGTTGTGTCGTGGCTGATGCGGAGCGTCTCTCCTTCGCCGCCGAATATGACATCCTGATGGGCGACGACCCCTGGGAGTCTGACAGAGTGGATTCTGACGGATTCAACAGCAGCTCCGAGAGCTCCAGGGACAAGTTCGACCGTCTCGACGGATCGCTCGTATGAAGAACCTGCGGCGGCGATCTTCTCCGCTGTTGCGATCGCTGTTCCAGATGGTGCATCAGCCTTGGAGTCGTGGTGCATCTCGATGATCTCGGCGACTGGCAGGTGGCGAGCAGCCATCTCAGCCATCTTGATCATGAGGACCGCGCCGATGGAGAAATTTGGGACAACAAGGCAGTTGGCAGGGCTGGTGCCCCACAATGTTTCGAGCTGTCCGAGCCTGTCAGCATCGAATCCCGATGTCCCTACGACAACATTCGCACCGAACGAGCGCCAGGTCTTGAGATGCTCCATGACGGCATCGGGTCGGGAGAACTCAACGATCACGTCACATCCATCGAGTGCTGCGGAATCCTGACTTATGGCGATCCCTGCGATCGTGCCAGCAGTGTGTCGATCGTAGAGCGCTATCAGATGAAGATCCTCAGCCGCTTCGATCGTCGTCGCCGCGAGGCTCCCCATCCGTCCCGATGCACCGGATACGCCGATCTTCATGAGATGTGCTCAGCGAAGTCGTCCTCGGCGAACGGACCGACGGCACCGAGAACATACGGACCAGAATACGCGACCTTCGCTGCGGCCTTGATGTCCTCATTGTCGATGGCGGCGATGCGTTCGACGGTCTCGTCCACCGTGAGGTGTTCCATGCCGGTCAACTCGGTCCGCCCAAGCCGAGTCATTCGAGAGTTCGCGTCCTCGAGACCGAGTGCCAGCGAACCCTTGATGTTCCCCTTCGCACGTTCGAGTTCTTCTTCGGTGATGCCGTCGTTGATGACCTTCTCGATCTCGTCCCGTACGATCCTCAGCACTTCATCGGTCTGCGAGGGGGTTGTGCCGACATACACCGCGGATGCGCCTGCGTCGAGGAACGGCATACGGAAACTGTGGACCGCGTACGCAAGACCCCTGGTTTCGCGAATCTCGCGGAAGAGACGTGAGGACATGCCCCCACCCAGAACATGATCTGCAAGTGTGAGAGCGAACCGACGATCGTCATCACGTACGATCGATGGCGAACCGAAGATCAGGTGCGCCTGCTCTGTGTCCTTGGTACGCACTCGTGCCCTGGACTCGACGATCGGTGTCACTGCCTCGCGATCGACACCACCGCCTTCCCAGCTACCGAATGCATCGGTCAACATCTCGATCATGTTGTCGGGAAGGTTCCCTGCTACCGCAATAACGGTCGACTCGGGTGTGTACCGCTTGCCCCAATACTCAGCGATCGTGTCACGCGACATAGCGTTGATCGATTCGGGTGTTCCGAGGATCGGTGGGGAGAGGGGGTGGGATTCCCAGATCGCTTCGATGAACTGCTCGTGCGCCACGTCGGTGGGGTCATCCTCGTTCATGTTGATCTCTTCGAGAACGACATTTCGCTCGGAATCTATCTCCTCTTGCCGAAAGCTTGGTCGTTGCAGCATCTCGCCGAGAACCTCGATGCCGATAGGTATATCGGCATCTCTGGTGCGTGTCCAGAAGCACGTGTATTCCTTCGAGGTGAACGCGTTGTGCCTCGCACCGATACCGTCAAAAGTTTCAGCGATGCGACGCGCGGACCAGTCCTCTGAACCCTTGAAGAGCAGATGTTCGAGGAAGTGAGACGCGCCTGCCTCGACGGGATCTTCATCCCTGCTACCGGTATCTACCCAGCATCCGATGGAAGCTGACCGTATTGATGGCATGTGCTCCGCAATGATGCGAAGGCCGTTGGGGAGCGTGGTGAGTGTGTAGTCCATTGAGACACGATGATAGGTAGTAACAGACCGACGGAATCGCCTCGCACTCAATGCGGTTCATTTTCGCTCTGTTGGCACCACCGCGCGTATCCTTGAGGTAGCAGTCTGTGTGCCTCTTGTGGAAACGACCTGAGGCGCTGCTCGCACCGAATACTGTGCTGCGAGGCCTGCTGTATCGGCTGGTTTCGAAAGGACGACGTCTGGCACAGTGCCGTCAAATCGCGGTGACGGTACTCCGGTCAGCATCTCGAATCGTTGCAACATTCCACGGCTTGCTCTTGCCTCAGATTCGGTGAGTGGCGAATCGACGAGACCGAGAGCGATGAGATTCGCTGCCTTTTCCGCATCCCGTTGGCGGTAGGAAACGTCGCTGCCGCTCCACCGATCGGATCCCCATGCGTCCAACATCATCCGACGAGTGTCGTCCGTCGCGAAGGTGACATCCCATGCGTGTCCGAGTTCATGGAGAAGGATCAGCGGTACATCGCTGCACAAGTCGATCGTGTCGACTCCGTCACGGGGTGTGAAGAGTCCGTCGTTGTCATCACAGCCCGCCCGTGACCCATGCACTCTGATCTCCAATGTCGGAAGCGGAATCCCGGCATCCTCGAACCGACCGAGCGCCCAATCGACGCTAGCTGTCTGGGAGCTGGTCGCTCCGCGCAAGACCGTTGCCTGACTGACCTGAGCGGGGCTGTCGGTCTTCACCACCGCATCGTTGGATGGTGCAGGACCAAGAGCGATGAGGGCCATGAAGATGATCGCTGTGCGCTCCATGACGCAAACATGCAGTGACCGCCCTTCATCACGGTTAGGTCCGCCCTACAGGTTGAGATCACTGCGGTAAGGCCATTGAAAGGTGTACTCGATTCATGTGAGCAATACCGTTGAAGTTCGAACGGGTACCTTGCTCACGTTGGCGGCCAGACAGCGCTTTGCGCTGGAATGAACCAGCCACGCTGATCGGTGGATCAGTCATCTGCTCCAGGAGTCTTGCGCTGGTTCTTGATTCGACCTCTAGCCCTCTTGACCGTGAGGCGCCGTTTGCGTGCGGCACGAGAGGGCCTCGTGGGGCGCCGCGCGGGCGGATCGGGACGGGCTGCCTCTTCCAATTGGGAGTGAAGCTTGCGAAGAGCACGCTTGCGATTGGTTGCCTGAGATCGAGATTTGTCTTCAACAACCCGCACCTCGGGTCCGGCCCTCGCGATCAGGCGGTTTCGCGTGCCCTGGTCGAATGCTCGTGACTCTTCGATATTGAACGTCAACTCCACGCGGGTATTGCTGCGGTTGGCGTGTTGACCGCCTGGCCCTCCGGACGTGTCGAAACGCCATCGCAGTTCGGACTCTGGAATGTCGAAACGCATCGGTCACCCGCCGTCAGGAATCAAGACCATCGTACAATCGAGAGTTATGCGTGACCGTGATCAATCAGTGCTCAGCGAGATCTTGCCGCCAGAAGAGCGCGCGATCGAGGCTGTCGTGGCGCGCTATCAGCGCGTAGCGCCGGCTATCACGAGATTCGCACGGACACTTTCGGGCAACGATGAGCTGATCGTTCGTCTCGGAACGCAGGCCACATCGACCGAGGACACGGTTGTTCTCGACCCGGGTGTGTTCCAAACCGCATACGCACGATCCGCACCTGTCACGCCGTCCGAGGTCGCCTTGACAACCGCGCTTCACGAAGTGATCCACTTGATCGCAACGGATCTCGACGAAGAGCGACCGATTCCCAAAGAGTGGCTTGTCTTCAAGGAGGAGGTCGAGGACGATGGCGATCCCGAGCGTGCACCGATACCGGTCGGTCTTTTCGAGTCGGGTGTGATGGACGAGGATTTCGTTCGACCCGACCTCACAGAGGACGACATCGACTTCGACGAAGACCCGACCGAAGACCCGGATGCCGTCTCTCTTCTCCATGCCCTCAATGTCATCGGGGGGCCCGCAGCGGAGGCTCTGTTCCTCTCCATAGAGGATGCGCGCCAGGAGCGAATCCACTTCGATGCCTACCCGGGGGCAGGATCCGTCCTACGAGACCTCTACCGCACATCTATTGGACATGCCATGGGAAGCGCACGACCGCTTGGCCAGTTCGCTCTTGCATGTTTTCTCATCGCTGGAGATCATGAAGACCGCAACGATGTCCAGAAACGGCTCGCCCCACACGTAGCTCTCGCCATCGATGACGCCATGGCCTTCATGGACCCCGTCACTGAGATCGATGACCCGTGGTCCGTGGGAACGATCGCACTCCAGCTCCTTTCCGTGGCCAAGATGCACAACCTCGTCCAGGAAGGTGCTGCTTCATCCTCTCCTCAGGGCAGAAAGGTAGAGATGGACGCTGACGCATCAACGATTTCCCAGTCAGTCGACGCCGTTCGGCTGGTCACACCGCCACTGGCCAACAAGGATTCGTACGAGCAAACCCGCGCAGCCGCACAAAGTGTCTCGGCCGCAGAGGGAAAGAAGGGCGAAGCCGAGACCGGCGGCGATCCAGCAACCGACCAGATCATGAAGGTCTCCACCGCCCCAACCGTCTACCTCCCCACAGGCCAGGGAGGAAAGCTGCTTGTCAGCGATCTCCCATACTCCTTCGCTGCATTCGCCACGGACGGTCGCGAGATGCTCGCAAAGGCGTCCGCTGATTGGGGCGTCACGCAACACAGGGTGTCGGGTGAGCTCTATCCACTGTTCCTGGCCAACCAGAGAAGAGGTCTTCGCACCGGCTACGACGCTGGTGACCTCTCCCCGTACACACCGCTGCTTCTTGGCGCGGGTCTGTACGAGCGGATGTTCGAGCGAAGAGATCTACCGAGTAGGCGATCATACGCGCTCAGCCTGCTCGTCGACGGGTCAGCTTCGATGCTCCAGCCCCGCAGCCTGGGATCACGAAAGGCGCCATGGGCGATGGCGGCCGCTCTCCTCGGGGCATGGACACTTGCACAACTCGCAGACGAACTCCAGATCGACTTCGAGATCGCCATCTTTAACCGGTCTTTCGCTGCAGCACCGGACGACACAGAATTCTCCTACCGCGAGATGCGAACGAAGGCGACCGCCGGTCTCCGCCAATCCCAGGGCGGCAATGCCGAACGTCTCACGAGAACGGTCAATCACTACATCGTCAAGAACTTCAGCGACAGGTGGCGTGCGTCATCCGATGTTCTCGCCGGGCTGTTCTACACAGCAGCTGCCCCACAGGATGCCGCACGAAGCGCGAGAAATGAGCCCCGGTTGGCTCCGCCCGTATCTATGTTCGATAAGGCTGCGAACGTCGATGAATTCAACGTCGCCCATGCCGCAGAACGCCTCACATCCCAGCATGCAACTCATCGAATCATGGTTGTGCTGGCAGACGGCATGACTCGTGGCTCCGTGCATGCTCTCGCCGAAACGGTCGCGAGCGTTGAACGAGGGGGGACCACCGTGCTCGGGATCGGCATCGGCGACGACACCGTACGCTCGGCGTACTCGCGAGCCCAGGTCGTCGAACAGCCTCTTGGACTAGCAACCGCCATGGTCGATGGTGTCCGATCAACGCTCTACAGAACTATCGCAGAATCTGGCATCGACTCCTGGTGGGTCAATGCGGGTGACCGCGCTCTCGAAACATTCGTCAACTAGGAGAACCCCATGGCAGAAACAGTCACCTTCACCGACCCGAACGGCATCGGGCCCGACGTAACGCTGCCCGTGCCAACGATCGGTAAAGATATCGAGGACAGGGAACTTCGTATAGAGCACATCCCGACAACAGACCCTTACTACATCGACCTTGGCATGCAGTACAAGCTCGCTCTCCTCGAGACGATCAGGCGTAAGCATTTCACCGAAGCCCCGCTGCACCTTGCGTTGCGCGGCCACATGGGAACGGGCAAGGACCACGATCTCGAGCAGTTCGCTGCCAGGCTCAAGACGCCCTACTACCGCATCCCGCTGACCGGTGAGGTGCGAGACATCACCCTCATCGGTTCGGTCAAGCTCCATGGAGACGGCATGGGTGGAACGGAAAGCCGATGGGAGGACGGAGATATCACGAGAGCGCTGCGGGGCCCTTCGATCGTGAACCTTTCAGAGCTCAACGCGGCCGGGGCTGAGACCTTGTTCGCACTGCATGGGCTCCTCGACCGCCATCGAGCACTCGAACTACCAACCGGCGAGATGGTCCACCTCAGGGATGACGTCCGCATCTTCGGCACATTGAATCCGACCGATCTGCGCGACTACGCGGGTACACAGACGTTGAACAAGGCGTTCGCCGACCGGTGGATCATCTGGGAGAAAACGTTCCCTGGGGAAGAAGAGTTGGCAACGATGCTGAACAGACGCCATCCAAGCATGTCCCCCAAGGTCGTAGAGCTCCTCACGAAACTCGCCGTTGAGATCAACACATCATTCACAGCGGGCGACTCGCGCACGCGGGTGGAAACACCGATGTCGCTCAGAACCGTGCTGGATAGGTATCCCGCGGGACTCCGCATGTACGCGTCGGCTGACGATCCGATGCGCATGGCGTGGGAAGAGTTCGTGCTCCCCCACATCGACCAATACGATAGAGATCACTACGAAACTGTCTGGTCAGCCGTTGTTCGCAAGGGCCCGGAAGGCCCGCCCTTCTCAGACTGAAACACCACATCGAATACGACAACTCCCGCTGGACGATCACGAGTGGGGGTCCATCACCGATCTCCCAATACGCTATTCCGATTCCATCGTGGGACGTAGCGACCTAGGCATCCGACCGTGAAGGTTCCATACTGCGCACCCGAACCGTCGACGACCCGACCGACCTGGGCTGAGTGCAAGCGCACATGCTGACGACAGCGAACGGCGCGATAGGTCTACATCGAGCATTTTCTTGATTAGAAGATGAACGCCGACGCCGCGCAGTTCGTGTCGCTGCTTCCCGATTTGTGAGACACTGGTGTCATGGTTGCCACTCTGGTCGCCTGTCAGGAGGCTCCGATGGCGAACAAGGACAAGGGTGGCAAGAGCTCCAAGAAGGTTGCTGAAAAGTCCCTCAAGGAGAAACGTCTCGCAAAGAAAGCGAAGAAGAGTTCGTAGACCAACAGTCGGTCGATAACACCTTCGGCAGCTGGCGACACACGCCAGACCTACGTCCATGGAATCAGAGTCGAAGTGAGGCCCCGGTTAGCAGTCGTAGCGGCGCCTGAGGCTCGCCCTATCTAGTCGCGAAAGTTGATGTACTGGAGAGGCAGCCGGAAGTCGAGGCCCTTGATAGCGGAAATGACCTCCTGGAGATCGTCTCGCTTCTTCCCGGATACCCTGATTTGGTCGCCCTGGATTGCTACCTGGACCTTGAGCTTCATGTCCTTGATGTCCTTCACAAGCTCCTTAGCGGCGTCCTGGGCGATGCCCTCGTTGAGCGTGAACACTGCACGGTAACGACCGCCGCCTATCTGCTTTGGCTCACCGCCAGCGATGGACTTGAGTGACACATTGCGGCGTATCAGCTTGCCTTTGAGCACATCGATCGCGGCTTCGAGCCTTCCATCTGATTCCGAATCGACGGTGATGCCGTCTTCGGACAGCTGGATACTCGAGCTGGTTCCTTTGAAGTCGTACCTGGTCGTGACCTCGCGCATCGACTGGTCTACGGCGTTCCGGACTTCTTGCATGTCGACCTGGGAAACGATATCGAATGATGGCATGTGAGCATCATAACGATGGCTGCGAGCGATCCTCTTCGACGTAGCGCCGGGATCGGTATTCGAAGTCTTCGGGATGGCGCTGAACGCAGGTCGATGCCTCCCATGCGCGACAGGTTCCTCCTAGCTTTGGGCGCGGGTGCCCTACCCGTTGGAACGTCTGCTCGCTTCGTCCAGGGAGTTGCTTCGGCTCTGCGAGCAGTCAGATCGTGTGACTAGTCACCATGATGCGCGCGGAACCATTCTTGATGGAGTGGGGACATCATCCGATACCTCTTGCATGGAACGCAAACCAACCACCACCCAACCACGGATTGACGTTGCCTGCGGGCTGTGCTCTCGTTCGGCCGTTGCAGTCGACCGGGCCGGGCGCTCGCTCTGCGCTCGACATGCGACGATCTTCGTCACTGTCAACGACGGCAAACGTACGCCTGTAGGGCAAACACCATGACCGTGAACCCGACCAACGAGACCGAGATTTCGAGCGCATCCGACCAGGAGCTGGTTGATCTGTATCTCGGCATCGTCGCGATCCTCGAAGATACGGGCACCGGGATGGACGAGGAAGGTGTTCAGCAAGCTGCCGTGGCAGCGTACACCCTTGAGATGCGCGGATACATCGAGCAATCGGGAACGTGGACCCACAACATGAGACCCGATCTGAGCGCAACCGCCTGAATCATGACTCCGCCAGGTAGGACCGGATCCGCTCTGTTGAGATTTGATAGACGACCGACGTCTGCTCCGGGGTGAATCCGATCTCCTCGTTGATAGCCAACATCGGTTCATTCGAGAAGGCGTTCTCGGTCTCGATGTGTGTTGTGCCAGGGAAACGATCGAGGCCACGGAGAATGGCGTCCGCTTTGATCCACTTCCCAAGGGCGAATCCTCGATGGTCGCGATGAACCACGGTCAACGTCGTGTGGAGCGTCGGGTCACCCGACTTCAACGTTACGAGTTCTGAAAAACCCACGATCTCACCTGTGCCCAGGTGCCGGACAGCAGATGTCAATCGAAACATCGTTCCTTCTGTACGCTCGTATCGCTCGCGAACCGACGCCGCAGTTTCGGCGACAGGCTCGAATTCGGCTTCCTCGTAAGGCATGTCCTCATGAGCGATCACGAATAGCCGAGCAAGGTCTCGATCGTACTCTCGGGGCCAGCCATCGTTCCATGCCATGAGTTCATATTCCGGTGCTCGTTCTGGCGCTTCCCTCCGCCAGCGAACCAGCATGTCGACATCAAGGTCCTCCACCGCAACGGCATTGAGGTGTTCCCGCATTCCCACGTCTGCACCAAGGGACTGAGCGAATCCCTCGCCGGCTGGGACAGCATCCACGGCGTCCGCTGTGATTATCGTGCGTCCGGATCCGTCCGCTATCCCGAGCGACTTCGACAACAACGACCGTCCCATCCCCCGGAGTCGTTGCGGCGGACTCACAAAGAGCTGGAGATATTGCAGCTCGCCATTACTTCCATCGATCCAATGCATCGCTATTCCGAGTGCTACGAGCGACGACGATTCTTCGAAGCCGAACATGGAAACATCAAAGGTCGGCGAATCGTATTGCGCACGGAACTCGTCCATCGATAGATCGACTGATCGCTTGTGGAGTTCACGCATCCGCTCGTTGTAGAAGGCAACAACACGAGCGGCATCGATGTCAGAGGTGAACGGCGCATAGACAATGCAGGGACGATTGAACACAGCTACAGAACCTAACGGGCATGGGCGCGACGGGAACGATATTCGTCGTATCCGGGCGGAGGCTCGCTAGCGTTGCCGATATGAGCTACATGATGAACAACGAAGCGATCGATGCGATGATCAACCGACTTGTCGCAGATGTGGTTGCCGATACCGACGGTCTGACGACGGATGCTGATCTCGTTCGCGAGATCATCGTCACCGCGCTCAAACTTGTGAAGGACGGAACGGATCGCGGTGATGTCAAGATGATGAACACGGCCCTCAAGGAGCTTCGATACTCCTCACTCGTGTTCGAACCACACAGAACCCATCGAAAGGTCGCTGTCTACGGCTCGGCGAGGACGAAGCCTGACGACCCGAACTACCTCATGGCGGAAGAGTTCGGGAAGCGCATGGCGGACGATGACTGGATGGTCATCACCGGCGCAGGACCAGGGATCATGGAAGCGGCGAACAAAGGTGCTGGTACAGAGGCCAGTTTCGGTGTGAACATCCGTCTTCCTTTCGAGAACGGTGCGAACGAGTACCTGTCGCCTGGCAAGGTCATCAACTTCAAGTACTTCTTTACGCGCAAAGTACAGTTCGTCAAGGAATCTGATGCGTTCGCACTATTCCCCGGTGGCTTCGGAACGATGGATGAGGCATTCGAACTCCTCACACTCGTACAGACGGGAAAATCAGACATGCATCCGATCGTCATGGTCGACCATGAGGGCACCGGGTACTGGGAGGCGTGGCAGGTCCTATGCGAGGCGCTCATGGAACAGGGAATGATCTCACCGGCGGACGGCAATCTCTACCTCGTCACTACCGACCTTGATGCAGCAGTTGGCGAGATCGAGCGGTTCTTCCGTGTGTATCACTCGCAGCGCTTCGTCGACGGTCAGCTTGTGTTGCGCCTCGTGTCCGATGTACCGGATTCCCTCGTTGCGGAGCTCACACAAGAGTTTTCCGACATCATCGTATCTGGTGCCATTCAAAAGATCGGTGCCACACAAGCTGAGGTCGAGTCCGAGGACCACGTGGATCTCCCTCGTCTTGCGTTCAGCTTCAACCGTCGTAGCTATGGCCGACTGAGATCGCTCATCGATAGGATCAACGACTCAGCCGCGTAGCGGCCGGACAATCGGCTGGTCTCCAGGGTGGAGTAGAATTATGTGATGCGCGAGATTCTTTCCGACCTAGTTGCTGAGCAACAACAGCTTGACCAGTTCCTGCAGACCCTGCGTGACCGGCAATGGGCTACACCCACGCCGGCGCACGGATGGACGATTCAGGACACGGTGAGCCACCTTGCGTTCACCGAAGCTTTCGCCGCCGAAGTGCTCGCCGAAGGGGAAGCGCGCATGAAAGCTGAGCACGTGACCGATCTCGACGAGTGGACCGAAATCGGGGTTGCACAAGGCCGCGGGCGACGCCACCAGGAGATAATCGAGTGGTGGCGATTCGGTCGTGCAGATGTCGTCGATGCGTTGTCCCGTATGCCAGGAACGGCACGTGTTCCCTGGATCCATGGAGATATGAGCGCACGCTCGTTCGCCAATATTCGCCTGATGGAGACCTGGGCGCACGGTCTCGATGTGAAGTCCGCGATCCTCGGACGTATGAGTCCCCTCGATGAACTCCCTGAGGATGATGAGGAGTACGAGGATCCACTGGCAGACACCACACGCCTTCGCCACATCGCCTCCCTGGGACAACGTGCTCTGCCGTTCGCATTCGAACAAGCGGGCGAGGAATTCCCGGAACAGGGTATCAGGGTCGAGGTGATGGGACCGCTCTACGCCGCATGGCGATTCGGGCCCGAGGACACCGATCAGGTCATCAAAGGCATGGCAGGCGACTGGTGCAGGGTCGTTGTCCAACGTCAATCCGCCGACGAAACGGGTCTCAAGGCTGTCGGCGAATTCGCCGAAACAGCCCTCCTCATCGCCAGGGCGTACTGACCCACGACATCTGACCGACGTCAGAGAGCGAGTCGT
>JAMBLJ010000110.1 GCA_023336815.1 Actinomycetes bacterium | reverse complement strand
CGCACATGGAACGGCACTTGAGTCGATGACGTGATGACGAGTCGTTCATCGCTGTCCCACGCGGCGATAGCGATGTGTGGTTCGATCGGTGTCTGCTGGACCTGATGGACCCGAAAGGTCTGCTCGAAGACGCGGTCGGCCGCAGCAATACCCGCTTCGATGTCGCCGGTGTCGGCCTTGAGATGGTGCACGATGTTGCGTGATGCATCGTGTGCGCCCGACATGTCGGTTTCATCGTGGATGACCGGTGCGCCTTCAGCGATCGCCTCGTTCTCGTCGAACACTGCAGGAAGAACGTCGTACGTGATGTCGAGCAGCGATAGCGCCTCACGTGCTATCTCTTCGGTGTCCGCGGCCACCGCAGCAACGCGGTCACCGACGTAGCGGACCTTGTTGTCGAAACTCACCTGATCGTAGGGAAGAGGATTTGGATAGCTCTGGCCTCCCGAGGCGTATCGGATACGCGGAACATTCCGATGATGCAGCACGGCATGGACTCCGGGAAGCGATCGTGCTGCTGTGTCGTCGATGTTCACGATGTGTGCGTGTGCGTGGGGGCTGTACAGCACTTTCGCAATAAGCACATTGGTCAGATCGACGTCATCGGTGAAGGCGGGATTTCCCTTGGCGAGCTTGATTGCGTCGGTCTTCGTTTCCGGCTTGCCGACGACCCTGGTTTCCGGCACATCGCTGCTGAGCACGACGCGAGGGGCGATGTCACCGAGTCCGTCCCTGTCAGTGTGTGTGGCGTCAGATCCGTCGAGTGCGTCGAGATGCGCGACATCGATGTCGTCGGGCTCGTCACCTCGCATCAACGCTGCGACGCGCAACACTGCATGGACGGGCCGCAAATAGCCCGTCTCCCTGTCGAGGATCCCTGACAAGGCGTCGCGAACATCGTCCTCCGAAGGATGCGGATTCGATGCGATCAGCGCTTTCGTCGCAAGGACCGCTGCAGGTGTCGAATAGCCGGACTGGATGGCGCCTGCATCGATGAACGCTTGCTGGATGGGGTGCATCTCACCAGGAACGGCGAGACCCTCAACCGTTTCGATCCCATGGCCTTCCGCCTGACATGCGAGCATCACATCGGCAGATATCAGTCGACCGTCCACGAGTACCGCTGCCGCCCCGGTCTCCCCTGTATGCGATCCGAACCGTACGCTGTGATATCCAGCCCTCCGAAGGACGGTCCTTAGCGACTCGTGAGGAAGGCACTCCAGAGATCTCGATACACCATTGACTGAGAGTGTGATGTTCATAGCACGGGTTCCTTCTCCAGATCCTCGATCACCCGTTTCGTGAGTACCCATGCAAGACGGCTGCGGTACTCGGTCGAGCCTCGAAAATCGGACAGAGGTTGGAGCGTTTGGAGTCGGTCCTGGTCGATGAGGCTGGGTCCCGAGCCGAGCCCCGTTGCAGCGATCACTGTCTCGCCTGATGCGGTCCGGCGTCCGATCACAGCGACGATCGGTCGGTCCGCTGGTGTTCGTGCCGTTCTGTGTGCCACTGCGGTACCGGTCGCAGCCAGCGACACGTGCGTGATGATCGCGCCGTCGAATACCGAAAGGTCCTCAAGGGCCTTGGACAGCGGGATGGTCTTGGATCCGTCGGTGCGGCTCAGGAAGAGTGTTGTATCGAATGCGAGTAACCCGGCAAGCAACTCGCTCTCCGCGTGTGCTGATGCGATCGTCCCTCCGAGAGTTGCTGCATTGCGAATAGTGTTCGGAGCCTCTCGATGCGCGAGGTCCCTCAGGACTGGCGGGACCTTCGACGACTCGGCGAGTTCCTGAAGAAGAGTCATCGCTCCGATCGTCACGATATCTCCGTTGGAGTCAAGACCATCGAGGCCGATCAACTGCAGATCCACTACCGAGAGGGGTCCCGACGAATCCACTGCCGTGAGGGATGTACCCCCACCGAGTGGCATGGTGTTGGGTTGCGAAACAAGCGCCAGCGCCTCATCCAGGTCGGATGGTCGGTGGTACTGGGTGATCATGGGCGTCGTTCCTCCTCAACCGGTTGCTTCACTCTACCGGAGGCATGGACAGCCACACTCGGGGAGCCCGCCTGACCGCACCTCCAGACGCTATTCATCTACCTCGAGTATCTCTTGAATCCTGACGAGCATGGCATCCGGGTCGACGAAGTCCACGACGTCGGGAATGTCGGTGAAGAGGTCCCGCGCCTGTTCCTGGAGATCATCATGGACCTCGAGCAACAACGGGATGTCGAACGTGTTGCATACATGGAAGACATCCTGATAGGTAACACCTCCGGTGTGGATTGCCTCATCGGATGCATAGATCTTGTGCACGTATCCGATCAGGACATCTATCTTGTTCTCGTTGTTGATGATGCGTACATGCAGACCGTGGTTGTCGACCCCATTCGAGATCGGGACGGTGTCGTATCCGCTGCACACCAGATCGGTGAGAAGCGTTGCATCGGTTCCCTCGAAATACCCAACGTTCTTCCTCATTGGAGCGCATCCTTTCTGTTGATTACACCACGCCCTGATCGAGCATCGCCCTTGCCACTTTTCGGAAGGCAGCGATATTCGCACCCATCACGTAGTTGTCTGGTGCACCGAATTCCTCCGCTGTATCGCGGCAGGTTCGGTGGATCTCGGTCATGATGCCGAGCAACTTGGCATCGACCTCATCGCGTGTCCACGACGTGAACCCAGCGTTCTGTGCCATCTCGAGTCCGCTCGTCGCCACCCCTCCAGCGTTGGCCGCTTTGCCGGGACCGAACAACACCCCGTTCTCCATGAGGAGACGAACTGCGTCGGGCTCCGTCGGCATGTTCGCTCCCTCGGCGACGACGAGCACGCCGTTTGCAACGATCCGCTTGGCGTCATCAGCGTCAAGCTCGTTCTGGGTAGCGCATGGGAGCGCCACGTGTGCTCCCTCGATGCCCCACGGTCTCCCGCCGGGGAAGTAGTCGACGTCGTACTGTTCCGCGTACTCGGAGATTCGCCCGCGTCGTGTGTTCTTGAGATCCTTCACCCACGACAGCTTCTCCGCATCGATGCCAGCTGGATCATGAACGTACCCGGACGAGTCGGACAGGCTGACGACCTTGCCGCCAAGCCGATTCACATTCTCCACTGCGTACTGTGCAACGTTGCCGGAACCCGACACGATGACGGTCTTGTTGTGGATACTGTCGCCCTTGGCCCTGAGCATCTCCTCGGTGAAATAGACCGTCCCATAGCCCGTGGACTCCGGACGAATGAGGCTTCCGCCCCAGTCGATCCCTTTCCCCGTGAGGATGCCCGTGAACTCGTTCGCGAGTTTCTTGTATTGACCGAACAGGTACCCGATCTCGCGGGCCCCAACACCGATATCCCCTGCTGGGATATCGGTGTGTGGACCGATATGCCGATACAGCTCGCTCATGAAGGCCTGTGAGAACCGCATGATTTCATGGTCGGTTCTTCCCTTCGGGTCAAAGTCGGAACCGCCCTTGCCGCCTCCCATCGGAAGCGTTGTGAGGGCGTTCTTGAACACCTGCTCAAAAGCAAGGAACTTGAGGATTCCCAGGTTGACTGACGGGTGGAACCGCAAGCCGCCCTTGTACGGGCCGATAGCGCTGTTCATCTCGACACGAAAGCCACGATTCACTTGGACCGTGCCCGAATCATCGATCCACGGGACGCGGAAGATGATGATCCGTTCGGCCTCGACCATCCTGTGTGGGATACGGGCCTCGAGATATTCGGGATATTCATCGAAAACCGGCCACACCGATTCGATCACCTCCCTCACGGCCTGGTGGAACTCGTACTGAGATGCTGTCTTGGCGACAACATGCTCCATGAATCGGTCCATAGTTTGCTGTGGCACCTCGTTTGTCCTTTCGTGGTGCGGTCCAACAGGTTGTGGGTGTCTCGCTACATCGTGAGCGCCATGACCGCCTTCTGCACGTGGAGGCGGTTCTCTGCTTGATCGAAGACACGGCTCCATCTGCCGTCGATGACCTCGTCGGCGACCTCGATGTTCCTGTCGGCCGGCAAGGGATGCATGTAGATGGCGTCCTCATCTGCCATGTCCATACGGCGAGGGTCGACGATCCAGTCCTTGTAGTTCTCGGAGATCTTCGCCGATTCCTCCAGGTCGGAGGTTGTCAGCATCGAGCCCCATGATTTCGCATACACGACGTCAGCGCCGTCCATTCCTTCTTCAAAATCTTCCAGAATCTCGAAAGACCCGTGGAACTTCTTTGCGTTCTCCTCGGCCTGGGCAACGATCTCAGGCATCAACTTGAACTCTGGTGGTCGAGTGAGCCGAACGTTCGCGCCATATCGGGTCATCAGCAATATCTCGCTCTGGGGTACGGAGATCGGTTTCTGATAGCTCGCTGCGTAGGCGTACGACACGTTGATCGTGAGCTTGCGCGGGTCGCCCTTCTGCTCGATGACGGTCAGCAGATCTGCAAGAGCCTGGAAGGGGTGGTACCAGTCACACTGCATATTGAGGACCGGTGTTCGGCTCGCTTCCGCTACCGCACGGATGTAGTTGTTGCCGATTCCCCAGTCCACCTGGCGGATGGCGATACCGTCGTCGTACCGACCGAGGATCTCGCCGATCTCCTTCCACGTGTCGCCATGACCTATCTGTGTGCTTGTCGAATCCAGGAACATCGCATGCCCGCCGAGCTGTGCCATACCGGCTTCAAAACTCGCACGTGTTCGTGTGCTCGAGAAGAAGAACAGCATCGCGAGCACCTTGTCGCGCAACAAAGCGTGTGATTCGCCGAGCGCTCTACGACGCTTGAGGTCGAGTGCGATGTCGATCACCGTGTCGAGTTCGTCTTTGGTCCATTCCTGGGTCGTGATCATGTCGCGACCATGCAGATGTGTCTGCATCACGTGCTCCTTCTGTCTGCGGAAACGCCAGGGGCGTTCCTTGGAAGTTGCTTCACAACTTCGCGCTGTTCTCTGTTCTCTGTCGCTTGTTCTTGTCCTCTTGTTTCGTAGCTCGTAGCTCGTAGCTCTTAGGTCTTGTCTGTTGTCTGTTGTCTGTTGTCTGTTGTCTGTTGTCTGTCATCTGTCATCTGTCATCTGTCATCTGTCATCTGTCATCTGTCATCTGTTTCACGCACTCTTACGACGTATCAGTCTGAATCTGAGGAGGTCATCGCGAAAGTACGATGTCGCCCTCACGATAGGTTCGTTGTCCTGGTCGAAACCTATCTCATCGAAGGAGATGGCAAGTGTTCCCGGCTCAACGCCAAGCCGTTCTGCAATGTCCCCCTCGAGAGACACAGGGACGATCTCCGATAGGTAGTAGCTCAGCGTCCGCCCGCCGTGCTGTTCGAGGAAGTCGTACACCGGGCTGACTTCATCGTGACCGTAGGCGGTGTCGGAGAGAACCCGGCTCGGGATCCGGTTGATCGTGAGGATCGCCGGATCGTCGTTTTCCAGGAACACCTTCTCGATCACGAGCACCTCATCGTCTTTGAGAAGTCCAAGCGTTTCGGCTGTACGTGCATCCGGTGTGGAGAGGGTTGCCGACAGGACACGAACCGACGGCACGTAACCGTGATCCTCGAGGACCTGGGCATAGGACCAGATCTCCTCGAGGCGCGACTTTATCTGGAGCCCGGCCTGGTTGACGAATGTGCCTGCACCCTGTCGTCGGTAGATCGTGCCCTCGTGCTCGAGCCGGCTCAGCGCATCCCTGATGGTCGTGCGGCTCACGCCAAGATCAGTAGCGAGATCCGCCTCAGGCGGGATTCGACCGTCTTCGAAACCATCGTTCGCGATGCGTTCTTTGATGTGAGCCTTCACCTGATCAGTCAGGGAGGGACTTCGGGAGATCATGGGAGGAGGCACCTACGTTGAGTCATCATATTGTAGTATAGTATGACCAATGTTCCCGACCAATCTACAGGAGGGTATCCATGAGAAGCTTCGCAGGGCGTGACATTCTCTCGCTCAAGGACTTCGAGCGAAACGAGTTCTTTCACCTTTTCGAGATCTGTGACCGACTTGAGCCGATCGCGCGAAGTCGTCAGAACACCGATCTGCTGGCATCAAAGACCCTGGTGACAGCTTTCTATCAGCCATCGACTCGCACCAGACTGGCCCATGAGGCTGCCATGCATCGTCTGGGTGGTCACGTACTTGGGTTCTCCGATGCAAAGATGACACGTGCTGGCGACTTCTATCAGGAGTCCATCAAGGACACCGTTCACATGCTCG
Organism: Actinomycetes bacterium; assembly: GCA_023336815.1. Lineage (GTDB taxonomy): Bacteria > Actinomycetota > Acidimicrobiia > Spongiisociales > UBA5794 > JAMBLL01. The sequence goes on along the minus strand of JAMBLJ010000110.1, from coordinate 6,850 downwards.
AGTACTACGGCGATGCCATGGTCATGCGTCACTTCCAGCAGGGCGCTCCCGCAGAGGCGGCCAAGTGGGCCTCCATTCCTGTCATCAACGCGGGTGATGGGTGGGGAGAACATCCAACCCAGGTGCTGACCGATCTGTACACGATTCTCAAGGAAAAGGGCACGCTCGACGGTCTCACCATCGTGGCGATCGGTGATCATCGGATGCGCACGATGCACTCGATCGGTTACGCCCTTTCGCAGTTCGATGCCGAACTGGTGATCCTGTCTCCTGAGGATATGGCACCCCTCCCCGAGTTCCTTGCTGAACTCGATGAGAAGGGCACGAACTACCGCATCGTCGAACACATCGACCAGGTCATTGCCGATGCCGACGTGATCTACATGGAGCCAGTCGTGCAGCCCGACTACACGAAGTCGGTTGACGAGGCACCAGATGAGTACGGCATGACGCCAGCCAACTACAAGATCACCCAGGATGTGATGAAGAAGGCAAAGGGAGACTCGATCATCCTGCACTCGCTCCCACGCATGGACGAACTGCTGCCAGAGGTCGATGATCTCAAGCACGCTCGCTACTGGCAGGAGGCTTACAACGGTGTCGTCATGCGTATGGCTCTGTTGTCCTCGATCCTCGGAGCCTGGGAGTAATGCCCAAACTCGTCATCGCGATAGGCGGCAACTCGCTGATCCCGGACAAAGACCACAAGTCTGTCCAGGATCAGTACGTCGCCGCCGCGGCGACCGGCGATCACATCGCCGGACTCATCCAATCAGGCTGGGATGTTGCGATCTCGCATGGAAACGGCCCGCAGGTTGGGTTCATCCTGAGACGCTCAGAGCTCGCAAGCAGCGAGCTCCACGAGATCCCGCTGGATTATTGCGGTGCCGATACACAGGGCGCAATCGGCTACATGCTCCAGCAGAACTTGATCAACGACTTTCGCCAGCGCGGCATCGACAAGAACGTTGCCACCGTTGTAACCCAGGTCGAGGTAGATGCGAACGACCCCGCGTTCCAGAATCCATCGAAGCCGATCGGTTCATTCATGGATGAAGCCGAGGCCAAACGAAGAGAGGAAGAGGAAGGCTGGGACATCAAGGAGGATGCTGGCCGTGGGTGGCGTCGGGTCGTTGCCTCTCCTCAGCCGATGCGTATCGTCGAACTCGACGTCATTCGCAGCCTTCTCGACGCCGGGGTGGCAACGATCGCTGTCGGTGGTGGCGGGATCCCCGTGGTCACCAACAGCGACGGCGACCTCGAAGGGATAGCAGCGGTGATCGACAAAGATCTCGCATCCGCTCTTCTCGCGAGTCAGGTCGATGCCGATCTTCTGCTGATCTCCACGGCTGTCGAACAGGTTGCTCTCAACTTCGGGACGCCTGAGCAGCGATGGGTCGATGAGTTCACTCTCGCCGAGGTGAAGCAGTATCTCGCTGAAGGTGGACACTTCGCTGAAGGTTCAATGGCGCCGAAGATGCGAGCGGTCGTTCAATTTCTCGAAGCTGGTGGGAAGGAAGCTCTGATCACCGACCCGAAGAATCTCGAGCGCGCCATGGCAGGAGAAACCGGTACACGGATCGTGCACGGCTGACTTCGCACGGTCTCGCTTGTTCGCAGATCGGGGCTATTTGACAATTTGTAAACCCATTTCCTAGGCTGAAAGTGGCCTGTCGCGCGACCGGCGTTCGGATCTTCGGGAGGTATCGAATCTCGGTCCGGCGGATGTCGCCGAGGTGTTCGCCACAGAGGCTCGACGGAGCAGCGAACTACCTGGTGGTGGTTGGCATCGAGGCCGATGAGGTTCGCTCACATTGGCGTCGCGGGTTGTTGCAGGATCCAGAAATGTATGGGTGGCGGGATTCGTCGCCCCTCAGAGATGCCGGTTCGCCGCTCCGTAGGTTCGTTCCTAGAGTGGTGATCGGCAACGGGAACCACTCGCCGACGGCGCGTGGCTCTCGCCACTTGAGAGAGGAAAACAATGAAAATACGGAAATGGCGCGCAGCCGCTGTCTTGTTCCTAGCGCTGGCACTCGTTGGCGCAGCATGCAGCAGCGACGATGACTCTGGAGGTTCTGACGGCGAGACCCTGAAGGTCGCGTTCGTCCATGTCGGTCCCGTGGCAGACAAGGGCTGGTCATGGGCTCACGACCAAGGTGCTCAGTTCCTGAAGGAACAACTCGGCGATGCCGTCGAGATCACCACGCTCGAGAATATCGCAGAGGGTTCAGATTCTCAGCGCGTATTCGAAGATCTTGCATCGGAGGGAAACAAGCTGATCTTCGGCACATCGTTCGGATACATGGATCCGATGCTGGCAGCAGCTGAGAACTTCCCTGACGTTGCGTTCATGCATGCAACCGGATACAAGACATCCGAGAACATGGGTAACTATTTCGGGGCAGCAGAAGAGGCAAGGTATCTCAGCGGGATGGCCGCAGGTGAGGCCACAGAGACCAATCTCATCGGATACGTTGCAGCGTTCCCGATCCCCGAGGTACTTCGTGGCATCAACGCTTTCACCCTTGGTGCACGAGAGGTGAATCCAAACGCACAGGTGCAGGTGGTGTGGACATCGACATGGTTCGATCCACCAAAGGAGTCGACGGCAGCAGAATCGCTTCTCGATGCGGGTGCAGATGTCATCGCGATGCATCAAGACTCGGCCGCACCTGGACAAGCAGCTGAAGCTGCTGGCGCAAAGTGGGTCGGCTACAACACCGACATGACCGAATTCGCTCCCACAGCGTGGCTGACAGCCGCGACCTGGGACTGGGGACCGTTGTATCTCAAGACAGCCAAAGACGTCATCGATGGGACGTGGACTGCGGAGTCGATCTACGGCAACATGGCTGTTGGTATGGTCAAGCTGGCACCGTTCGGTGAGTCTGTTGACACAGAAACCCGGACCTTGATCGGGAAACGACAGGGTGAGATTCTCGATGGAGAATTCTCAGTGCTTCCCGATCCGATCGTCGATCAGGATGGGAACAGCAGAGAACTCGGGAACATCTTCGAGATGGACTACTTCGTCGAGGGAGTCATCGGGAGCTCCGACGGCTGACGATTGTGAATGAACGGTGTGCCCCGGGAGTGAACCGGGGCACACCTCAACCGGACGGAGTGTCGTGGCAACATCGAACAATGGGTCCCTTGCAGTCGAGTTGAGAAACGTCGATAAGGCGTTCTACGGTGTCAAGGCGAACGACAACGTCACCTTCGAACTCGCCAGGGGAGAGGTTCACGCGCTTCTCGGCGAGAACGGTGCAGGCAAATCCACGCTCTGCTCGATCCTCGCCGGTCTCTATCGACCCGATGCGGGAGAGATGCGGTTTGAAGGTGAGCCGGTCACCTTCAAGTCGCCGAAGGATGCGCTTGCGGCCGGTGTCGGCATGGTGTACCAGCACTTTCGTCTGGTCTCCAACCTGACGGTCGCCGAGAATCTTGCGCTTGGTCATCCAGACATGGGTATTCGGATCGATCAGAAGAAACTCAGCAGAGCCGCCACGGAACTTGGCGACAAGTACGGGTTGCCTGTTGACCCGACGGCCCGCATCTGGCAACTGAGTGTTGGAGAACAGCAACGCGTCGAGATCCTCAAACTGCTGTACCGCAACGCCAAGATCCTCATCCTGGATGAGCCGACGGCGGTTCTCACACCACAGGAGGGCCAGGCGCTGTTCAAGACCATGCGGCAGATGGCAGGTGAGGGCCGGTCAGTGATCTTCGTGTCTCACAAACTCGATGAGGTGAAGCAGGTCTCGGACCGGGTGACGGTTCTCAGGAACGGCAAGACAGTCGGTGGCGTCGCAACGGAAGATGCCGAACCGAAGGATCTCGCACGCATGATGGTCGGCCGTGATCTCGAGCTGCCAACGCGCGACGCCTCAGGGGAACCAGGCCGTGTTGTGCTCGGCATCCACGATCTCCACGTCAAGAGCGACCGTGGGCTTCCTGCGGTTCAAGGTATATCTATCGATGTCCATGGGGGAGAGGTCGTCGGGATCGCCGGTGTATCAGGGAACGGTCAGCGTGAGTTGGCCCAAGGCATCGTGGGACTCCGCCCTACGGACAAGGGGACTGTCGAGATCGATGGTGAAGATGTGACGTCCGCGTCGGTTCTTGATCGCATTCAGAAAGGCTGTGCGTACGTGCCTCAGAGCCGACTCGGTATGGGTCTCGCCCCTGGTCTCACCACCGAGGAGAACCTGGCACTCAAGGCATTTCGTCGCCCGCCGTACTCCCGTGGGCGAGCGCTGGTGGCATCGGCGTTCAAGGACGAAGGTGCTCGCCAGATCGAGCAGTATGACATTCGTGGAGTGCGTCCAGGCCTCCCGATTCGGCTCCTCTCTGGTGGAAACCTACAGAAGGCGCTTCTCGCCAGGGAAGTTGAACTTGAACCAAAGGTCATGCTTCTTCGATCTCCAACAAGGGGTCTCGACGTCGGTGCTACTGAGGTCGTGCGTAACCTCGTGCTCTCCGAACGCGACCGCGGTACCGGTGTTCTGTTGATCTCCGAGGACCTTGACGAGTTGATGGCGCTGTCTGACCGCCTTCTCGTTATCTACGAGGGCGAGATCGTCGGGGAGATGCCGACTGAAGAGGCATCCGCTGAAAGGCTCGGACTTCTTATGGCGGGGCAGCGAGACGGGAGCGAGACATGACAACTCGCAGATTCATCGTCGAGCCAAGGGGGCTCGCTTCAAATCGACTCAAACTTCTCGTCCCACTTGGCTCGATCTTCGCCGCACTTGTGGTCTCCGGAATATTCCTCCTCCTGACGGGTGAGAACCCATTCGCCGTGTACGGCCAGATGGTCGATGCGTCGTTCGGATCATCCAGGAGTGTGGCAGAGACGCTCATATCGGCTACTCCCCTGATCCTGACAGGTGTCGCTGCTGCGATCGCTTTCAAGATGCAGGTGTGGAACATCGGTGGGGAGGGCCAGTTCTTGATGGGAGCGGTATTCGCCGCAGGTGTGGCGATCTGGCTCGGCGATGGAACACCTGCAGCGATCATTCTCCCAGCGGTCATCCTGGCCGGTGGCGTCGGTGGAGCGTTCTGGGCATCGGTATCGGCTGTGCCTCGTGTCTATCTCGGTACCAACGAGATCATCACGACCCTCATGTTGAACTTCATCGCGATCAACTTCGTAAATTTCCTGATATTCGGAAGCAACAGTCCATGGCGCGATCCCGAAGCCAGTGCCTTCCCAAGCGGTAGGCCGATCCCTGAGAGCGCACGGCTGGCAGAGTTCTTCCAGAGGCTCGACGTTGGCATCTTTATCGCCATCCTCCTGACGATCGTTGCCTGGTACCTCATGAGTAAGACGCGGTGGGGCTTTGCGGTGCGGATCGTTGGAGATTCGACGACCACTGCCAGATACGCAGGCATCGGTGTCTCCAGGAAGATCCTTGGTGTGTTCTTGTTGTCCGGCGCATACGCTGGATTTGCCGGTGGTCTCTTCGTCTCGGGCCCGGTCGGCGCCCTGGACCCGAGATCCTTGATCCTCGGCCTTGGGTTCACGGGAATCATCGTGGCGGCGCTTGCGAGACTGAATCTCATCGCCGTGATCCCTGTCGCGATACTTCTGGGGGCCCTCAACAACTCGGGGCCTGCGCTTCAATCGATCGGTGTTCCAACAGCCACGGTGACGATGCTTCAAGGGGCGATCCTGCTGTTCGCAGTGGCTGGCGAGTTCTTCATCGCGAATCGAATCCGGCGACCTGACAAGGTGGATGACTTGGCAGCCGATGCGGGGGTGACAGCATGAACGACTCACAACTGATTCTCACAGCAGTTGCCGCTATAGGACTCGGCACACCGCTCATCTTTGCGACCGTTGGAGAGATCATCACCGAGCGGGCCGGGATTCTCAACCTCGGCGTGCAGGGCATGATGCTCGTCGGTGCCGTCTCCGGTTTCTGGGCGACGTTCACGACTGGCAGCCTCTTCCTCGGTGTGCTGGTGGCGGTAGTCGCGGGCGCAGCGTTCTCAGCTATCCATGGATTCACATCGATCACTCTGCGCGTCAACCAGATCGTGTCCGGTCTTGCGTTGGCGCTCTTCGGAATCGGTCTTGCGAGTTTCCTCGGTAGAGCGGGAAGTGACCCGCTCGTTGGTAACCCTTCCCGTGCAGTGTTCGAGCCCGTCTTCTCTGGCGGAATTGCCGATTGGCCAGTGGTTGGACCACTTCTGTTCGGTCACGACATCCTCGTGTACGCAGCGGTTCTCGTCGCCGGACTGGCGAGCTACTACCTCTTCCACACACGAATGGGTCTGTCCCTGCGTGCAGTCGGGGAAGACCCCGCAAGTGCCGAGTCGGCCGGTGTCAACGTCTCGTTCGTTCGGTACGTCCACGTCATGATCGGCGGAGCGCTTGCTGGTGCAGGGGGTGCGTACTTCTCCCTCGCTCTTGTACCCACATGGCAGGATGACCCCATCGGCCAAGCGGGGTGGATCGCCATCGCTCTCGTGATCCTCGCGAGTTGGCGTCCCTGGAGGGCGGTGTTCGCGGCCTATCTGTTCGGTGCCGCTGAACGTATCCAGTTCACCCTGCAGACCCTTGGCGAACCATGGAGCAACATCCCGTCAACACTCCTTGCGATGCTGCCGTTCGTGCTTGCGATCATCGCGATGATCGTGTTGACGAGCGGCAAACGCGCACGGTTCCTCGGTGCACCCGCCGCGCTCGGGATCCCGTACTTCCGCGAGCAGAGGTAGCAGACAGCAGACAGCAGACAGCAGATCGCAGACGGCAGTAGTACGTATCACGCAGTATGTATCAGATCAGGGACGAAGTAGCCACTTTTCGAGGTTCGTGAGCGATGCCTTGACCTTCTCAAGCCGT
>JAMBLJ010000109.1 GCA_023336815.1 Actinomycetes bacterium | reverse complement strand
GTTACGGTCGGTCGATGTGCGAGAGCCTCACGAATGTGGTCGTAATACTGATCGTTGTCCTCCCCTCGGACGGCGTAGACCGAAATCCCACACTCCTCGACGAGATATGCAGCCACGTAGTCCTGGGTCGACAACGGATTCGAAGCACACAACACGACATCCGCTCCGCCGGCCTGCAGAGTACGCATCAGGTTGGCGGTCTCCGTCGTCACGTGCAGGCAGGCCGACAACCTTACACCTTCAAGCGGACGCTCGCGGGCGAATCTCTCCCGGATCTGCGTCAGTACCTGCATCGATCGATCCGCCCATTCCACACGACGACGCCCCTCCCCCGCGAGCGTCAAATCCGCAACATCACAAGGTACCGTTGCGTGCGTCATATCCTCAGTCTCCATATTCTCGTAACTCCAGTTGCACCCTCAGGTGTACGGCCTCAAAAACTCCGTTGTCAAACAGCGTCCAGGAGGTCCTGCACCCGGTTCAGTCTCTCCCAGCTGAATCCACCGTCCTCCTCAGGGTCTCGACCGAAATGCCCGTAGACTGCCGTGCGACGGAATATCGGTCGTTTCAGACCGAGGACCCCGATGATCTCGCGAGGCCGGAGGTCGAACACAGCGCGCACTGCCTTCTCCAGCATCGAATCGGATACACTGCCCGTTCCGTATGAATTCACCATCACGGAGACAGGCTGTTCCACACCGATCGCGTAAGCAACTTGTATCTCGACTTCTTGTGCGAGGCCCGCCGCGACCAGGTTCTTGGCCACCCAGCGAACGGCATAGCTGGCAGATCGGTCCACCTTCGAAGCGTCTTTACCGCTGAAGGCGCCACCCCCGTGGCTTCCCACCCCTCCGTACGTGTCGACGATGATCTTGCGCCCGGTGATGCCCGTGTCTCCGTGAGGCCCGCCCGTCACAAAACGACCCGTCGGGTTGATGTGGTGCTCCACCGTCGATTCGTCGTACAGGTCGGCCGGCATTACCGGCCGGATGACGTGCTCGACGATGGCAGCTTTGAGGTCGTCGAGAGAGATGTCCGGATCGTGCTGAGCGGACACGACCACCGTGCGAACCCGCTCCGGAGCGTGCGCACCGTACGCTACGGTCACCTGCGCCTTCCCGTCCGGGCGCAGCCAGGGCAACGTGCCATCCTTCCGAACATCCGACAGCCTGCGAGTCAGACCATGAGCCAGCGAGATGGGCAGCGGCATCATCGTGTCCGTCTCGGCAGATGCATAGCCAAACATCATTCCCTGGTCGCCCGCTCCTCCCGTGTCGACACCCTGGCCGATGTCGGCAGACTGCTCACCGATCGCGATGAGAACAGCGCAAGAACGGTAGCTGAAGCCGAAGTCCTCGCGGTCGTAGCCGATTTCTCGGATCGTCTCTCGTGCCATCTCAGCGTAGCGAACCGCGTGATCGCCCGTGATCTCACCTGCCAGGACCACCAGGCCCGTCGACACGAGCGTCTCACACGCGACCCTCGCGTCCGGGTCTTCGGCGAGAACCGCGTCAAGCACTGCGTCCGAGATCTGGTCCGCTACTTTGTCCGGGTGTCCCTCTGTGACGGACTCCGATGTAAACATATGATGGCTTTCGGGTACCACGTATTGTCCATCCTTCCTATGATCTGTGTCAGGCGGCCGGAAGCTACCGGGCACCTATTCCTCTGACAACCCGACCGCTGGCTGCTCGGCAAGTGCCCCACAATCGGCGAGGTAACGTCGGACCGGCCCCCTGATATCGTCTCCGCTTTCCGCACGATCGAGCTGCCGCACCAGCCTCTTGAGATCCTTCGTCGAAACGTGGCGGATCAACTCCCGAATCTCGGGAAGTCCCGTCAGCGCAACACTGAACTTCCGGTATCCAAGGCCCAGCAGAACTGCGACGCCGATAGGGTCCCCGGCAAGCTCACCGCACACACTGAGATCGAGCGCGTGCCGGGCACTCTGCTCGGCGACCCGCCTGTACATCCGGACCAGGGCGGGATGAAGTGGATCATACAGCTTGCTCAGCTTCGCATTCCCTCGATCGACAGCCAGGACGTACTGCGTGAGGTCGTTGGTCCCCAGACTCACGAAGTCGACGTAGGGCGCGAACAGATCCAACGTCTCCACGGCAGCCGGCGTCTCTACCATCAGTCCGAGCGGTATGCGGG
>JAMBLJ010000108.1 GCA_023336815.1 Actinomycetes bacterium | reverse complement strand
GATCACTTCACGAACGCTACGGTCACGACACCGAAATCGCCAGTGCCCCCGATCGTGCCGTCATCCACTACCCAATCCCCGATCGCAAAGGCTTCGATACAGTTGTCCGAACCGGTGCACGGCATCTCACCCGTAATTACCGACTTATGATTGATACCTGGGAATCTGTAACCCGTGATATAGAACGCTCCAAAACCAGCGACCGTGTATACACGATTGCCACCTGGTTCTCTGAGGTCGTTGTAGTACGGGATGACTTGAACGGTTTCAACCAGCGCATCCAAGATGGCCTTGCAGTCCTTGGACGCTTCGGCTCCGGTCCTGCCGTCTACCTCGCCGCCTTGGACCATTAGCGCCTCGCACGGGCCTGCATTCTCGTCAAGCCACCCGAAACCGCCAGAGTCATCGAATCCGGACGGTGATGGAGCACAGGGCTCTTCGCTTCCGTGAAACAGGAGGGTTGTAAGACCGTCTTCGGTCGGAAGCGGACCAGGATCCACAATGGTTCGAGGATGGAGATTGTCAGCAGCAAGAATATTGTCCCATTCGCAGTCCGAGATGATTATCGGCAATGTTGACCGACTGCGAAGTGCACCCCAGGCCACAGTGGCCTCAGCACCGACAGTCAAGCCATCGAATCCCACGATCTGTGCGAATGTCGTATCAAAGAAGTGGTCACCACCAGGGTCCTCTGTGGATGTGTGGACCCTTACCGTCTGCGCGCCAAGGTCAATGGTGACATCATCCGCCCACGCGAGGCCGTCACTGGCATTGGCATCTGCGTATTCCTCCGCCCTGTTTTGCTGTTCTATGCTGCTGCCGCAGTCACCGGCGGCACAATCGTAGGCGACGGCAAGGGCAGCGGCGTCGGCACCGTTCTGGAGTTCGCGGCGCTCGGAGTAGATAAGGCCCACGTCGACGCTCATCGCGACAGCACCGAGCAGCACCACCATGGCAATGGCCACGAAGGCGATGACTGTACCACCCTCGCTGCGAAGACCTCGGTCGCGGGAGAACACTGTCGTAAGGCGGTCGGTTAGCCTCCGCATCTCATCGCTCCTGTGGACGAAAGATCAAGATTCCCGAGTGGCACAAAGGGAATCAGAAAGTCGAAGTCCGGATACGTAATGGTCACCTCGGCTCCAGTACCCGGCTCGCAGTCCGTGAAAGCGAAAACCAGCCTGCCTGCGACCGCGCCCGATACGGTCAGCTTCGCAGCATCTATTGCAGCTGATTGTGCCGCTGACGCATCATCGCTGCCCCTAGTAATCGCATACGCCCGCGCGCCTTCCCGAGCAGCATGCGTCACCGAAATATCGGTCATGAACGCACGTCCAAATTCCACGATACCAAAAACGAGAATTAGCAAGAGAGGCATAACAAGCGCCATCTCAACGATCGCTGCTCCCCTCTCAGAGCGTCCTGTAACTCTCATTCGGCACCTTTCAATCGCGTGATACCGGGCTCCGAACAAGCGATCATCGTTCGACCCGGGCTCACAGTCGCGGGTCCCTCGTGAATGGGGGACCCGCGACCGCAGCAGTTGTTACCGTACCCATCCTCGGCGTGCCTTGCAGTCCTAATCAGAACTACGAGCAAGTCGAACATGGGAACCATTACTTGCCTACGGAACGGGAACAGGCGCCGAGTCGAGCTTGAGCCCGATCTTTGCGAACAGCTCTCCGATGTCAGTGGCGAACGCTGTGAGCACGACGAAGAGCGCCAAAGCAATCAAGCCGATCACAATCGCGTACTCGACGAGCTCGGCGCCGTCTTCTCTTTCCATGCGAGCTGACAGGCTTGTCAAGCTCGACTGCACAAATGTCCACATACGCAGCATACGCTGCCTCCTTCAATCCACCCGGCCCCATTAAGCGAAACCGAAATTCTGGTTCATCGAACCCTTACAACGTTAAGGCTACCCTAATTCGCGGTTAGTGCAAGGGGAAACGAGATATTCTTCGACTCGCATAGGAAACTATCCATCTACGAACTCTGAGCTCGGTTTTGGAACTCCTCGTAGATCTGGCCGCCGCTGCGACGTTCGTAGTCGTAGATCACCCATGTCTTGGCCATGTGGTCGTGCCAGGCTTGGCGCTCGTCGTCGATGATGACCCACAGGTACCCCATCCAGAACACGATCGCAGAGATACCGTATCCGATGAACCTCCAGAG
>JAMBLJ010000107.1 GCA_023336815.1 Actinomycetes bacterium | reverse complement strand
GCTCAAATCAGCTCAACAGGGAAACCACCGCCCGAACGGTGCGTGCAACACCCCCACAATCATGCCACCCAGCCGGATATGCGTGACCGGCGAAGTCGCTTTCGACACACACAAGCGAGGCACGGTCTATGGTCTGCCAATGCCAATCTTCATGGATGTACACGAAAACCTCGGCGATGTGACCGAGGAAGACATCAAGAACGCACATCAGCAGGACCTTTCGATTCAAGACGAGTACGACGTTCAGTTCCTGACATTCTGGTTCAACAACGCAGACGGTCAAGCATTCTGTCTCGTCGATGCACCAACGAAGGAAGCGGCAATTGCAGTACACAAGGCATCCCATGGTCTGGTCCCCCATGACATGGTTGAAGTTCAAAAGCCGACCGTAAGCCGATTCATGGGTGATTGGGAGAAGAGTGTCCCAAACATCGCGCGTCACGACGATCAGGAAGTCGATACCGGGCTGAGAGCGATCATGTTTACCGATCTTGTCGGGTCCACGCAGATCAGTAGCCGAGACGGTGACGCGACGGCGCTTGAGCTGGTACAGCATCACGATCGAATTGTGAGGGATGCGCTCTCGTCCCACGACGGGCGTGAAGTGAAGCACACGGGCGACGGCATCTTTGCCTCTTTCAGCAGAGTCAGTGCCGCAGTCGATTGTGCGAGGGAGATCCAGAGCGGTTTTGGGGAGCCTCTAGGTGACGGTCAAGACAGTGGTCGTCTACGAATCGGAATCAGCGCGGGCGAGCCAGTGAGCCAGCACGAAGATCTGTTCGGTGCCGTCGTGAACCTCGCTTCTCGTATCTGTGGGCACGCAAGCGCTGGCCAGATCCTTGTCTCAAGTGCGGTGCGTGAACTCTCCGTCGGCAAACCAATCACATTCAAGGATCGTGGACCAATCGCTCTCAAGGGTTTTGATGATCCGGTACGACTCTTTGAGGTACCCGTCAGTTAGCTCCCACACCTGACGGAGGCAGCCACGCATAGCGGCATCTATGCGCCCTCGGTGAACCGGACGTATCGTCGGCTATGCGGGTCTGTCGCCCCCCGGAAACTGCGACCGTTGCAAGTCCCGAAGGGTGTTCCAAGAGTCCTGATTGCCGTCTCGACACACAGTCGGAATCATCATCAGCTAGGTTGACAACTCAGCCAGTGGACACAACTTCTGCCGCTGGCGGCATACGGACCGATGAGCGCTCGTCCCCCCTGGTGCTCATCTGGGTCCGTATGCCTTTCCGCTTGTTCACGCGGCGTCGGGTGACTAGCTACCAGATTCCTACATGGATGACGCTCGATACCGCTGCGTCTTCTGCCGATGCAAGTGTCATGGTAAGGAAAGCAACCTCGACCGATGGCTCATGCGAAAAGTGCGATCAGCCTGCCGTCACTTTCGACCGGTCTGGGGTTCCCCTGTGCAGCAGGCATGCTGTCATCTTCATCGCTGTAAAGGATCAGATGACACACCTATCCGAGGAGCACACGACCGCATAGAAGATACAGCTTCATCTGGGAAGGGTTCTGGCACCGACACGACATCGATGCCAGAACCCTTCCCAACTTCCGGCCCGCCCATATCGGCGGGTGTGAAGACAGGCCGTGGCAGCGCTTGTACTTGCGACCCGACCCGCATGGGCACCGTTCGTTGCGGCCAACCTTGACAGGGGCCACCGAGGGCCGCAGCGGGAGCTTCGATATGAGCTCGATTCGCTGTTCTTGGGTCATGAGCACACTCTCGCGACGACGCAACTGCTCGTCGTTCGCACGCAGTCGCTTCTCGGCCGCTTTGACCCGGACCTCCCGAGTGGCGACGTTCGCCTCTCGGATGGCCAACTCCTCTACGGCTCGCTCTGCGAACACAGGAGGCACGCCAGCGGTGAGGTCACCGAACACGCCCATCAGCTCGTGATCGATGAGCATCGTAACGGCTCGACCCATCGAGACCCCGGCAGCTTCGCAGTATCGCTTCCACGTCGACCACTTTGCCGCACTGGCCGGCACCCGCACGGTCCGCAAGGCCTCGTCGTCACCAAGACCGGCGAGGAGCTTGCGATCGAGTCTTGCCAAGACTCCCCTGTCCATGTCCATCAGCACCACCTCAGATGTGCACGTGTGCACAGCAGGCAACTTGTTGCAGGTGCGTGTGTGATTTCGGGGTGTCTATGCGCAATCGCGATCGAGAGGCCGGCATCACGTTCACTCTCGAGACGGTGACAGTCGCGGGTGACAGTCGTATCGCTCAGATTCTGATCTCGGGCTTCTCCATGGAGCGAATTCGTTGGCATCATGGAGTGAGCTAGATACGAAGAACGTCCCTGTGGCTGGGTCTTGGGCGATTCAGCGAGGAACTGGACGTCGTGTTCGAACCACGAACAGCCAGCGGGATGAACGCTGCTGGCATCGCCGCCGGGATCTCCACGGTGATCGATGAGCGTTTCGTGCTCCATGTCCACGAAGTTGACACGCCAACCCTCTCACCAGGGTCTCACGAACCCTCCAATCCCGAGCGCAGACGGCGTTTCCGAAGCGTCCGATCTCGAGTTCGCCGACGCTGAGATTCTGGCAGATAGCCGTCGAGTTCAAGGGTTCGTGAGACTCTCGCGAGAGAGTCATCCGGCATTGTGGCCACGGAAACCGGTCGCCGATCGATCTGATGGGAGGTGTTCGTGGCGTCGATCCGTAGAGTTGTCCACCGTACCGGCCGCATGTCGTGGCAGGCCCGGTGGCGGGACCCCGCCGGAGCGCAGCACTCCAAGAACTTCCCGCGTCGGATCGACGCTGAACGGTTTCTGACCACCGTTGAAGCTCGCAAGCTCGCCGGCACCTACATCGACCCTCGAGCCGGACGGATCCGACTCGGCGACTTCACCGAACAGGCGACCGCCGGGTGGGTGAACCGCCGAGACTCCACCAAAGCCCGCGACGAGTCCTATCTCCGCAGTCTCGTCCTACCGACCTTCGCCGACATGCCGATCGGTGCGATCGGACTCTTCGACGTCCAAGACTGGGTCTCAGACCTCGACGCCGACGGCTACGCCCCCGCCACGATCCGCAAGGCCTACCAGCTGTTGAGCCGGGTCCTCAACGACGCGGCCAAGGGCGGCCTCATCGCCGCCAGCCCATGTCAGGACGTCGATCTTCCGAAGATCGAACAGACCGAGAAACGGTTCCTCTCCCCCGACGAGATCACCCGGCTCGCCGGCACCATCGCGCCCCGCTACCGGGCCCTCGTGGTCACCGCCGCCTACACGGGCTGTCGGATCGGGGAACTCATCGCCCTCGACACCGACCGCTACCAGCCGCAGAAGCGCATCCTCCGCATTGAACGGTCCCTCGCCGAAGTCCGCGGCCACCTCCGATTCGGCCAACCCAAGACCGCCGCTGCCCGACGAGCCGTCACCCTTCCAACCTGGCTCCCCCAGATCATCGACCAGCACCTCACCGACTACCCACCCGGACCCGACGGATTGCTCTTCACCGCCCCTGAAGGCGGCCCCATCCGCCGCAACGCCTTCCGCGCTCGTGTCTGGCTCCCCGCTGTCGACGACTCGGTCGGCCAACCCATGCGGTTCCACGACCTCAGACACAGCCACGTTGCGCTGCTGATCGCCGAAGGAGCCCACCCTGCCGTCATCGCCTCACGGCTCGGACACACCAGCGTCAAGACCGTCCTCGACGTCTACGGCCACCTCTACGAAGGCCTCGACCGCAACGCCGCCGACACCCTGCAACCGCCCTGGGACCCTTCTGATGTGGTCGCATTGTGGTCGCTGCGCAACCGACACCGTGATCAAGGAAGGGGGCTGACGTAGAGAAACCCGCTAAATCGGCCAAGATCAGGGGACGACGACGAAAGCCTCCGTGGCGCCTGAACGGCCCAAGCGGAGCGGGGTTACAAGCGCACAGCGCCCACGACGAGCGCACCACACGACGCCCCCAATCCTTCGCTGCGCTCGTCGTGGGCGCTACTGGGATCGAACCAGTGACCTCTGCCGTGTGAAGGCAGCGCTCTCCCGCTGAGCTAAGCGCCCGATTGGCGGCGAGTATACGAGCGGTAGGTAGCTAGACACCTGGTGTGGCGACGAATGAACATTGTCGGGCACTAACGCCCCTACTATGCTGTTCACAGGCTATATGCGCCGGGCGCGCGTACGCCTACCGACGAGGATCACTCCTCCAAGGGCGGAAAAGGTGTGTGGTCATGAGACCACACACAGGGACATAGGAAGGGACTCCTCACTAATGAAACGCATTTTCACCGTCATGTCGTTGACGGTCATGCTGCTTGCGCTAGCAGTTCCAAATGCATCGGCCGCCGGCATCGAGATTCCGATCGATACCGTCGTTCGCACTGCTCCCGGAACGCTGACACAGCTTGCTGACGTCGCAACACCACCGGAACTTGTTGGATTCGAATGCGCTGGACTCGCTGTTGCGGCGAACCAGAATTCGGTCCATCCGGGCAACAACTTGATCATCGAGACCGGCGGAACGTCGGTCAAGATGCTCGATGTCGAGGGTGCACCGAACGGGGTCACCACCGCCGAAGGTGTCATCACGCTCGGCGAGCGAGTCGTTGTGACTCTTGAGATGGGCCCTGACGGTGTATTCAGTGGTGGCTTCGCGATTGTCATCGATGTCAACTGCACGGCAGCACCTACTCCGGTGATAGAGATCGAAAAGATGGCCAACCCGGAGATCTATCTGAACAACACGGGCGAATTCTCCATCAAGGTGACCAATCCTGGTCCTGTAGATCTCCACGACGTTCACGTCACGGACGACTATGCCATCGGTATCGACCCTGCTTCGGACTGTCCGACAACTATCGGTGACCTCGCCGTTGGAGAATCCTTTACGTACGAATGTACGATCGGTGGGCTCGACGGTGTGTCGACGTACGACAACTCGGCGACCGCTATCGGTACGGGGCCTCGTGGGATCATCGTCACGGCGATCGACAACGCTGTCATCGTCCCTGAGGTGCTAGCTACAACGTTGACAACGCCTCCGACGACGCAGGCACCAGCTACGACGCAGGCACCTGGCACAACGCAGGCACCTGCAACAACGGAAGCGCCAGGGGAAACCCTCCCCGTAACCGGTATTTCCGGTGGCCAGGCTGAAGGATTCGGTATGGCAGGGCTTGCCCTCCTCGTAGCCGGAATCGTGCTCCTTGGTGGCGCAGCGCTCGTGGGTCAATCGAAGACCGAGTAGATCGTCACCCGAATTCCGTCCTTGTCGAGGTCCCCGGTTCGCCGGGGACCTCGTACGTTGTGAAGAACCCATCCCATTGAACATCCATGAGTTCGAGACGCAGGTTGCGGCCGTCGTTGAATCCTTGCCAGCCGACATACGAGCGGAAATGGACAACGTCATCATTGAGGTGGCGCTCCATCAACCAAGCAACATCGACGGTCCCCTGCTTGGTCTGTACGAGGGTGTGCCTCTCCCGGATCGTGGATTCGACTACTTCGCTGTCGCACCAGACCGGATACGGATCTTCTACGCAGCGCA
Organism: Actinomycetes bacterium; assembly: GCA_023336815.1. Taxonomy (GTDB): domain Bacteria; phylum Actinomycetota; class Acidimicrobiia; order Spongiisociales; family UBA5794; genus JAMBLL01. The sequence continues at coordinate 25,416 of JAMBLJ010000107.1, read as the reverse complement.
CATAACCCTCGGGCTCCCTGAAGATGAACTTCGTGTCGAGATACGCCGAACTGTCCTCCACGAGATCGGACACCATCTCGGGATCACCGATACCCGGCTGACAGAACTTGGCTGGGACTGAGGATCGTTCGCATCGGTAGGATGGACACAACCAACGGGAGGAACTTCCATGGACGACCTGATCGCCGACATCCAGGAGAAGACCTGGCTATCGACGGAAAAGGTACTCGAGGTACTCACGTTGGTGACCGACTTCATGAAGGAACGCCTCCCCGAAGACCTGGTCGATACAGTCGCCTCCTATCTCGGTTCCGCAACAGACTTCGCTTCTGAAGCCGCAGGATCGGCAACGGGCGTGGCATCCGGCGCCGCGACGACCGCATCAGCGGCAGCTAGCGGAGCGGTCGACAAGGCTGTCGAAACTGCGTCCACCGTGTTCACGATGGCCGTCGAAACCGTGACCAAGGCGGTCAACACGGACGAGACGGAGTAGTCACGCACGTGTCTGAAACGGCGAACGAGCGCGACGGTACTTGGCCGAACGAATCGGGGCCGTTCATTGTGCTCGCGGATGCCTCAAGCGGTCTCGAGGCATCGATCATCGACTCCTGGGTCCAGGAGCATTCCAAGGACTGTCACGAACCCATCGATGAGTTCCGGTTGCCTGCAAGCCGAAGAAGGCGACCGTTCGCCTCGGTGGATACTGCGATCGGCGAACGGCTCAGCGCCGAGGACGATCCTCTGTGTATACCGATCCGTGTCGCGTGGCTGGCAGCGGAACGCGATGGTGTCCGCCAGGTCAGACTTATCGATGTGCTCAAGCCTGGCGACCCGAGAGATCCGAACGCGCTCCATCAGCGGCTGATCCTGCTCCGCCACGCCGACCGCTGTCGCATCATCGTCGGTGAGCCCGCCCGGAGGAGCAATCTCGAAAGCCGGTGGAGCCAACCCTCGGGAAGAGGTCCTGCGGATGGAACCACCTTCGGCGAATACGTGGCGCTACAGGCCTGGCTTTCCCTCGAGCGTGCAGAGCGAGCGATTCGTGGCCAACGCTACAAGGTGCCCCGGTTCCTACGCGAGGACCTCTTCTGGAGTCGTCCCTTCCAGTCTGGCGTTGAACGACTCGCCGAAGAACTGAATCGTCCCGTCAAGAGGATGCGACGCCGAACCTCCAGGTACCTCAAGGAGATTGCGGCTCAACACTCGCCCTACGTGATCGATGTCGTGAACGGGATCACGTCAAGACTCATCGCTTCGGCGCATCAAAGCGTGGAGTACTCCAAGGATGATCTCGCAGCGATCTATAGCCTCGCTGACGACTTTCCGCTCGTGTTTCTGCCGTCACACAAGTCCAATTTCGACCATCTCGTCTTCCAGCATGTTCTCTATGAGAACGAGCTCCCTCTGAACCACACGGCAGGGGGAATAAACATGAACTTCTTCCTCATCGGACCCCTGCTGCGGCGATCCGGAATCTTCTTCATACGGAGGGAATTCAAGGAGAACGAGCCCTACAAGTTCGTACTCAAGCAGTATCTTGACTACTTACTCGAGAAACGATTTGCTCTCGAGTGGTACGTCGAGGGTGGGCGATCACGAAGTGGCAAACTCCGAGAGCCTCGCCTCGGGCTCCTCGCGTACGTGGTGGATTCGTACCAGCGAGGGATCGCTGACGACGTGATTCTTGTGCCGGTGTCGATCAACTACGACCAGATCACTGACATATCGTCCTACGCCGCTGAACAACGTGGACGATCAAAGGACAGCGAGTCCTTCGTGTGGGCGTTGAAGTTCATCGCAAGTCTGAGGCGTCGCAACGGGAGTATCCACATTCGGTTCGGTGAACCTCTCGCTCTGAGTTCACAGATCAGGAGAGACACTGATCTCGAATCCGACGAGGGGCGCTTGGCTCTCCCCAAGATCGCCTTCGAGATCAGCACCCGGATCAACGCTGTCACCCCGGTGACATCGATCAGTCTCGTCACACTCGCACTGCTCTCCCAAGAGAACCGCGGTCTGACGATCGACGACACGATGGAAGTGCTCGGCCCGTTCACCCAGTTCCTCACTGAAAGGAACATTCCGACCACCTTCGCTCTGCCCCTCGACTCTCCCCAAATCGTCGAGAGCGCACTCGAAGATCTCGTGGCCAGCGGGGTTGTTGAGCGAACAGACGGAATGACAGCAAGGGTCTATTCGATCAGCGTTGACCAGAACCTTGCAGCTGCCTATTACCGCAACACGATCATCCACTTCTTCGTCACCACAGGGATCACGGAACTCGCGATCGGCATGAACATCCTCGAGGATGAGGACATGACGTTGGAAACTATCGTATACCGTGCTCTTGAACTGAGAGATCTGCTCAAGTTCGAGTTCTTCTTCTCATCGACTGAGGCGTTCGCTCGAGAGATTCGAGAAGAGGTGGACAGATACGAGATCGAGGACGACAACGCACCGGCAGTGGATATCGATATGGAGGCGATGATGCCCCCAAAGAGCCCCATCGTCCTTCGGCCGTTCCTCGAAGCCTATTTCGTCGTCGCGGAGACCCTGATGACATTTGGTGACGATCGAGTTGAGAAAGATGCGTGTGCCGGATTATGCCTTTCGATGGGCGAACAGCTCCTTGCCCACGGTGACATAACCACGCCCGAGGCGGTATCGACCGTTCTCTTCGCTTCGGGTCTCAAGCTCGCGGACAACAGGGGGCTTCTCGATGGAACTGCCGCCAAGCGAACCGAGTTCCGTGACCAGATGGCCGACATTCTCGTTGTACTGCGCGAGATAGATGCGATCGGTGAGAGCTATGAGAGCGCTGTCACGGGTGAACGTCAGTCGCTGGTTCACCACGAGTAGGTCGCTCGACCTATTTTCTCCTCAACTATTGCGGCTTCTGCGTCGATACACAGGAAAGGGTAAGCGGAGCCGTGCAGGATGCTGCATGGAGGAGTTGGTCGATGACGACCACTGACATTTCACAAGGCGCTGACGCGACGGTGACGCCAGACGAGGTTGATATCGTGGCTGCCGCCAACGAAGAGGCGAAGCAGGTTCTCGCCCGTTCGAGGTACGAGGCCTTTCGGCTCGTCACAGAAGCGAGGGCCGAAGCCGAGACCATCCTTGACGAGGCTCGTGCAGAGGCGGCAGGGACCATCAAGGCGGCGACGATCACAGCTGAATCGAAGGTCGACGCGGCAGAGATCCGAGCCTCTGAGATCGTTGAAACCGCCGAGTCAAGGGCAGAGCAGCTTCTTTCATCGTCGGAATCCATAGAAGACGCAGAACCCGCTAGCAACCTCGACACATCAGGCGCCACGAACACGTTGGAAGCCGAGCACGAAGAACTTGCGGAGCGTGTTAGCTCGCTCCGCGTACTCGCGGATCAGCTTGAGCACAGGTTCGCCGCGCTTGCCTCAACATCTCCCGAGCCACCCGTCGAACAGAGTGGACAGCACCCCTCGGCTCGCCCAGCGATCGACTATTCCCCGTCGGTTCCGGCGAAGGAGGAATCGAAGGCAGAAGAGGACTCCTCAGCGGACGAGCCGGAAGAACGCGGTTCGTTCTACAGCAGACGTTCGGCGAAGCTCCCGAGCATCGGTGCAGCAGGGGGACAAAGCGCGCTCGACATGACACGGTCCATTCGGAGCAAGCTTGAGTCTGACTGATCTACCAGTCCGCAACGTCTGGGTCTACGCGTAGAACGGGTTGGTACCCATCGAATGATCGGTGACATCAACGACCTCTTCGATCTCGGGAATCGCATCGAGGATCGCCCGCTCGATCCCTTGACGAAGCGTGACCGCAGCCAGACCACAGCCTTGACAACCGCCACCGAGTTCCAGATGCGCAATTGTGTCTTCAACGCGAATGAGATTTGCGACACCACCATGGGATGCGATGGCCGGATTGATGCGCTCCGTAAGCAACATCTGAACCTTTTCCTCGGTGGTACCGGTGAGTTCCAGATCGCCAAGGTCGCCCCCTGCGAGGGTCGGGGAGGGTACGTTGGGATTTCGCATCACGAGTCCCGGCCCAGAGCCGTCACCCGATAGGTCGAGGACCGCACCCCGCAGATTCTCTACAGAGTCGATCGCGATCGCTACGGGTAGTCCGCCATGGTCCTCTATGAGATCCGTTGAACCGACATCTTCGGCTCGAAGAAAGGATGTCTCATAGATATAACCCTGTGTTCCCACACCGGTTATCCGGAGACCAAGATGGAGGTCGGGAAGTCCTTCACCGTCTCGTAGCGCCAGGATCTTGTCTCTGGCGGTGTCAGTAACTTCAACGATCATCGTAGTGCTATCAGTCATCGTGCCCGGATGGTACCGGACCACCACGGGATATCGGACGGTCTCGCTATGGTCAGACGACACGCACCAATTGATTCGTTCGCAGATCGAGGATCTGCTCGTCTTCGCTGCCCTTGTCGGCTATCCAGCGTGCGAGCGTTTCCCCTGGAACACGAACGATCCACCACATCACGTCGGCTGAGGTTTCATTCTTCGCTTGTTTCCACAGATCCCGCCCGCGTTCTATCGCTTCTGATTCTTCGTCGTAGGTGCCGATGATCGTCTGCAACGTCCCCGCAAACGGTTGTCCCTCTTGCGGCGCTGGTTCACAGAACTCAACCAACTCGAATGCCATCCAATTTCCTCCATGTGCCCTGTGAGTATGCTAGCAAATACTCTCGGTGGTTGTGCTGATCATTCCTAGAATGGCACGATGGAACTAGTCGACCTGTACACACCATCTGATATCGCGGCCGCTGTCAAGGCAGTTGCTCGCGACATCGCCAAGGACTATCGCGACAGGGACCCCCTTCTCGTTGGCGTGATGAACGGCTCGTTCATCTTCCTCGGCGATCTCGTCCGAGAGATGCACATTCCCTGTGAAATCGACTTCATCCGTGCGCGCTCGTACGGAGCATCAATGGAGTCGTCGGGTGCGGTGGAGATCACAAAGGATATCGAACATGATGTCCAGGGTCGTCATGTGATCGTCGTCGAGGACATACTCGACACCGGTCTGACGATCCAGTTCGTCACGGATCGCATACGCGTAGGACAGCCTGCAACGGTCGCTACGTGTGCGCTGCTCACACGAGTTGGTCGCCCGGCGCCGGACTATTGGGGCCTCGAGGTCCCCAAGGGATTCGTCGTCGGATACGGGATTGACTACGCCGAGAAGTATCGGTGGCTCCCATCCATCAAGACGATCGCACAGGAAGAATCTTGAATATCGCACCACGAAGCAGGAAACCCCTCCTATGGTTCTGCGGTCGAACCCTGTGATCGTGGGAGACTCCACTTTCATCGCGTCCGTTCCGTCGTCCGAATGAAAAGTGCAACGACATGACCAAGAACACTCCTCCAGTCATCATTCAGGGTGGAATGGGTGCCGCTGTGTCAGATTGGAGGCTCGCCCAGGCTGTGTCCGTTACCGGACAATTGGGTGTTGTTTCAGGGACCGCACTCGACGTCGTCCTTGCGCGAAGGCTCCAGCTAGGTGATCCAGGTGGACACATGCGGCGGGCACTCGCGGCATTCCCCATCCCGGGGGTAGCCAAACGAATCCTCGACAGGTACTTCATCGACGGAGGAAAGACCGCAGACGGCCGTTTCAAGACGCAGCCGATGGTCACGACGAAGTCGTCGTCGCGAACAGAAGAACTCCTCGTCGCCTCGAACTTCGTGGAGGTGTTCCTGGCAAAGGAGGGTCACTCGAACCCCGTGGGTATCAACTTTCTTGAGAAGATCCAGGTGCCGACACTCCCCTCGCTGTACGGTTCGATGCTCGCTGGCGTCGACTACGTCTTGATGGGCGCCGGCATCCCTCGCGCTATTCCTGGAATACTTGATCGCCTCTCCGAGGGCTTCGACGTCGAAATGAAAGTCGATGTCAAGGGATCCACCCCCGACGGCGATCCCTATGTGAGGTTCTCACCTAAACAGTTCGCAAAGGACTTGGCAGGCAGACTCCCCCGACCAGACTTTCTTGCGATCGTGTCATCTCATGTTCTCGCAAAGATGCTCGCCACCAAGGCGAGCGGCGAAGTGAACGGGTTCGTTGTCGAGCTGCCCGTTGCTGGAGGCCACAACGCTCCCCCCCGCGCCAAGGGACAGTTCAATGAGAAGGGCGAACCCATCTACGGCGAGCGCGATGTTCCTGACCTCGAGGCCATAGCATCACTCGGCAAGCCGTACTGGATAGCAGGAGGCTACGCCGAACCGGAACGGATCTCAGAAGCACTTGCTGGCGGCGCTGCGGGCGTACAAGTCGGGACTGCGTTCGCATTCTGCAACGAGTCCGGTTTCGTTCGTGAGATCAAAGATGAGGTCATTGCCGATTCCCGCAAGTCGGACCTGGAGATCTACACGGACGCTGTTGCTTCCCCAACCGGGTTTCCGTTCAAGGTAATCGAACTCGAGGACACATTGACGAATCCCAGGGTGTACGAGAAACGAGAACGAATCTGTGATCTGGGATATCTTCGACACGCGTACGAACGCGAGGACACGTCCATCGGTTGGCGGTGTCCGGCTGAACCGGTCGACGACTACGTGCGCAAGGGCGGCGACATCGAGGACACCGTGGGAAGAAAGTGTCTGTGCAATTCGCTCATGGCAAATGTCGATCTGCCCCAGATCAAGAGAAACGGCGAGATCGAGCCGATGCTGATCACGTCAGGCGACGATGCAACGGGTGTCGCCAGGTTCGCCCCAGAGGGCACATTCGAGTATTCGGCGGCAGACGTCATCCACTACCTGCTCGATGGAGTCACAATCCCGAGCTCATGACCCGTCTCCGGTCGAATCGATCCACGTTTCGTGCACGGTGAGCCACATCGGACGACCATCATGATCCTTGTCGATTCTCAGAACAGCAGTCGAGAGTCGGCGCGATATCCCCTCGTTCAGACGATGCACCTCAACGTAGCGGCAGATGCCGACGGTATCGACGACGGTGGTATCCATGTTCTCGATACCGATCGCAACGGTGGAACTTCCAAACGCTCCCTGAACGGCAGTGACGATCTCCTCCCGGTTCGCCTTCATGCCCGAAGGGGACACGATCGTGAACCCTTCGTCGAGGACATCGGTGAACTCAGACAGTGAGATGCCAGCATCACCGCTGAACCATCCCTGGAAGAATCGGTGAAGCCGCTCAACCTCCTCCTCGACCGCACGTGCATCAGTCATCGGATATCCTTGCGCGTGCGCGTTCATCGAGCGCGCTCAGCAAGGCCTCGGATGATCCGGCGAGTGTCGGACTCGTTGCATCCAACGTCCCCCGATCGGTCAGTGTAAGCAACCAGATGAGTGCCGGTACGGCGATCGCAGCTGCGGCGACGAACGCCACCAGAAGTGCAACAAGGACAACGTCGGCGGCGGCACCTTGTTCGATGGTGAGGTACTCGGGCAGGAGCCAGGGATATTGGCCGACCGCCCAGCCCCACAGGATCGTCACCGTTGCTGCAACAGCACCAACACGTGCCATCCTCCTCTTGCGGAAATAGATGGCAGCGAGCGAGGCCACCCCGGCGATACCTGAGATCGCGACGATCACGAGTCCGTACGATCGGGAGAGTCCATCGTAGAGCGTCGGAGCATCCGATCGGATGACGAAGGCCCCAACGAGAGCGAGAACTCCCGCCGCCATGCCAGCTACCAAGGCTCGCACTCGAAAGTACTCGGCGAGATCCCCGAGTTCGGACCTGTCCGCGTCGCGCGACACGAGAACCGCTGCCACGTAGGCGCACACAACAACGGCGAGCACACCACCAAGGATCGATGTGGGGTTGATCCACGACGTCCAAGCGTCACCTGCAGCGTTACCCGGCGGCACTCTCCCCGACGCAACACCCCCTGCCACCGTTCCAAGAAAGAACGGCGTGACGACGGAAGCTCCAGCGAATGCCGCGCCCAGGGCCTGACGGCCACCGAGGGTTGGGGCCCACTTCCGAAACGCAAACGCAGAGCCGCGCAGGACGATCCCGATACCGGCGAGCATCATGGGGATGTACAGCGTTGTCATGATCGACACGAACGCGTCGGGGAATCCGGTCCACAGGAATACGAGAACGAAGATGAGCCACACGTGATTCGCTTCCCAGACAGGACCGATCGATCTCTCGAGCAACGCCCGAGGGTGTTTTCCTTTCTCAGGGCCCCCGGCGACCAGATCCCAGATGCCCGCGCCGAAGTCCGCTCCGCCGAAGATGGCGTACGCGATCACCCCGAACCAGATGACTCCGAGCACTGTATTTGCGAGGCTCACCGGTCGATCTCCGATGGCCCGTAGGGTGTCTCTACATCTTCGCCAGCTTCCATGCGTCGGGACATGACCCGCAGCACCGCAATGGTGATGACTCCGAGCACTACATAGAGGAGGGAGATAGCAATGGCCGACGCAATGATGCCGGTCGACTCAGAAACGGCATCCCTCGTACGAACGATCTCCCACACGATCCATGGTTGACGCCCCACTTCCGTCACGATCCAACCAGCCTCGAGCGCTACCAGAGCCAGCACACCAGCGGACGCAGCGCCGTACCAGAACAACCTGGCCTCGGGAGGTCCTCGACGGCGCAGCCAGGACCATCCGAACCATCCTGCGAGGGCAACGAGTCCTGTTCCGATCGCGACCATGATCTGGAACGCGATGTGGACAACGTTGACGGGCGGCAGATCCGCCTCACCTACGACATCGAGCCCTGGCACTTCACCGTCCATGTCACGCGTGCCAAGCAGGGATGCGAGACCGGGTACCTCGATCGCCCAGCGCACCTCTCCGTCGATGAGCAGACCGCCAATCGTCAACGGAGCATTCGATCGAGTCTCCGGGATGAGTTCCATCGCAGCGAACTTCACAGGCTGTCGATCGATGAGACGTCGTGCGGCAACATCACCCACGACCACCTGCAGAGGTGCTGCGATCGCAGCGACGCTGAACGGGATGATGAACCCGAGCCGCGTGATCCGTGAACGATCGCCCTTGATCCACTTGATCGCGTACACCGACGCGACAAGGAAGCCGGTCATCATGTAGGCAGCCAGAAGCATGTGGAGCCACTGAACGACCACACCCGAATTGAACATGGCAGCCCATGGATCGACATCAACGATCGAACCGTCGGCCGCGATCGAGAATCCCTCAGGGCCGTTCATCCACGCATTCACAGCAAGGATGAAGAAGGATCCTGTGAGACCTGCGATCGTCATGGGCAAGAGCGTCAGCATGTGGAGCTTCGCCGGAAGGCGCTTCCAGCCGTACAGGTAGATGGCAATGAAGATCGCTTCGATGAAGAACGACACACCCTCGAGTGCAAACGGAAGGCCTATCACGTCACCGTAGGGACCCATCAGGCCCGGCCACAACATGCCCATCTCGAAGCTGAGGATCGTTCCCGAGACCGCACCCACAGCGAAAAGAACTGCCATCGCCTTGGACCATCGCTTCGCCAGGCGGAGAGCAGCAACGTCCCCCTTCGCGTACCCGAGCCGATGGGCGAGAAATGTCAGGAACGGATAGGCGACGCCGAACGAGGCGAGAATGATGTGGAAACCCAGGCTGATCGCCATCTGGTATCTCGCGGCGTAGAGGTTGGCCTCGGCGACGCCGAGAACGACATTCAGCATGGAGGGATCAAGACCCTTTCGGTGTCGATCGGGATCACGTCACGTCCGCTCCGCACGTGACGGTCACACATGCTCGACGACCCTCACGCGCGGCTCGTCGCCGTGGTAGGCGACGACAGGGCGTCCTCGCTGGGAGAAGATGATTCGCCCGATAAACCGATCGACCGGCGACACGTGACGAAGTTCATAGAGGTAGTCCCATCCCTCATCGATGATGACCAGAAGCGCCTCGAGGACCTCACTGAGGGCAACGTACATCGCTGCGAGGGACAGCACGAATAGCTCGATGCGGTACGTCTGTGTGGGTGCTGCCATCGTCGCGTACGCGGCTATGGCAGCCAGACCGAATACAACGCTCAGAACGATGTGACGAGCGAGCTTGAGTCTCCGCACACGGCATACCTCGAGGTGGACGGCAGCAGCGCACGCACCCTTGCGGCTTGCGTAGGCCTTTCCTGCCTCACGAGAATACAGCCCAAGGGGAACGACGCCGTACCCCTCGAATCCGACCACCCATGGACGGTGTGTCGGACCGATCTTTTCGATCCGGTAGCCGTTGCCTTGGGACGTCGATGCCCGCAGGTCACTCCAGTCGAAGTGTTTGCCGCGTCCTATCGCCATTGCCTGCATTGTGGCGTGTCTTGCGTGAAATGGGAAGTGATTCTCAGGACGAGAGCGACTCCACCACGCGCGCAAGCTTCGCCTTGGCTTCCCTACCTGCTTCGTGGACGCCGTCAGCGTCGACGAGGCCGAGGAGAACCGCAGGGTCAACTACTCGCACCGCCACCGCGCCGCCTTCTTGACGAAGCACTACGTTGCATGGCAGAAGTGCACCGACTTCGGCATCCGCTGCGATCGCTGCGTTGGCGAGACCGGGGTTGCAAGCGCCCAGAATGATGTACGGATCGATTTCAACATCGATCTTCGCTTTGAGTGTGGCTGCGACGTCGATCGTCGAAAGTACGCCGAAACCCTCGGCTGCGAGGGCAGCGGTGACGGTATCGGTAGCATCTGCGATGTTGCCGGGAATCGATGTGCCGAACGTGTACTCCACGGTGTGTCCTTTCACGGGTGACCAACGCTACCCGTCACACAGGTTTGCCAACAATCCGTGAGACGAACCACTGACGCCCTGCGTTAGGGCTCGAGGGGGGTTTGCGAGATGTCTCCTGGACATTCCGCGTGACTTCTTCCAGCGGTGTCTGCACGCGGGTGGTCTTTGAACCCGGACTGCTTGTGAGAAAGATCACAGAACGGCTGGTTGCCGCTGGCTCCGCATCGACACAACGCTGTACGCGGTCCTACGAGAAAGGAGGTTCCGCGCCTGTCTCTCACATCGAGCTCTCCCCGGATCGTTAATGGCCCGTTCGGCCACGGCACCACGGTTGTTGGAGAATCCGGGATCTCGCCCTGGCGTCCATCGAGGTACTCGTATCGCAATGCTCCACTCGGACAGGTCTCGATGGCGGCGATGATCGTGTCCGTAGCTGCGCGGTCCATCTCGACCCACGGTCTCCGTCCGGGTTCGAACACACCATCACCGTTGCTGATACAGAAGCCGACGTGGATACACAACGATGAATCCCACACTATGCGGATCTCGTTGTTGGAGTACGTACGATGGGGCACGGCGCAACCGTACCACGCGGTCTCGATCGTCACGGCCGCAGCGCAAGCACCGTATGGCGATACGGTATACACATGAGAATGCCCGTCATCGTTGCCAGCGCACTATTCGCTCTCGCGTTGGCATCTCTCCCCCAGGAAGCGAGCGCCGTTGGCGGCGAAGGGGAAGCGTGGCCCTCTTTCACAGAATCGAGTGCGTGTGGAGCGCAGCGAGTGATCACCGCCCACGCCGAGGCTTCTGGCTGGCTTTCGAGGGACACCCTTCTCCGAGGCGACTTTGCTGGCATGTTCGGAAGATCCGTTGCACAGGTCAAGGACGACCTCGTCGCGTGGACCGTACCTGGATCGCAGAAGAACCTCGCGGTCCACCCGGCGTCACTCGCAGCTCTCGAACAGGCTTCGACGAACCTCGCCCTGTCTTCACGTGAGTCAGCGTCTTACACCATCGACTACGAGTCAACGTTCTCCGCTGCTGCACGCACGATCGGTGGAAGCTTGAGAACCTCCCGACATACCTACGGCACCGCCTTCGACGTCAATTCTCGACGCAATCCCTTCAGATCCGATAACACGCTTGTCACTGACCTTCCCGGGTCGTGGGTGCGATCGTTCGAGGACGCCGGATTCTGTTGGGGTGGTTCCTGGATAGGTTCGAAGGATGCCATGCACTTTGCTTGGCAGGGACCACGCTTCAGCGGATACGACAGGCTCCCGGACCTCTACGAGCCCCTCACGGAACCGGCGTCGTTCGCCGCGCCGTCCGCGGCGATCTACGTGGACAGACAACCGCTCAGGAAAACGATCGCCACCATCCTCGCTGACATCGATGGCAACGGTGCCCTCGATGTTGTTCGGCTCGTCTATGACGGTCAGGATCTTCTCATCGATGCGTCTCTCGCATCACGACGCCACAACGCATGTTCTGCGCGTCGCACTGTGGTTTCCGGCATCGGCGCTCTGACGCGACGATCCGTAGGTGTGGGGTTCGGAGACTGGGATGGCCGTGGAGGCCAGGATCTCTGGGTGGTCACCGATGTATCTGGGCGTCTCGGGTTGACGGTGCGCTGGGCGTTTGGTGGATACGCTGCCGAAACCGCAGTCTCCACTGATGTCCCGACACCCTCAAGTGGCGCGTGGATCAGCTCAGGCGACTACGACGTTGACGGAGCTCTAGATCTCTTCATCGTTGATCAGGGCACACTCAGTATCTGGAGCGTTGACCCCGAAACGGGAAGGACCACCCGCCAAATGAGCACACCAGTTCCCTTCGGCCGCTCGGAGCAGCTCTTTGTTGGTGACTACGACCTCGATACGGTGCCGGACCTGTGGAGCGTCTCTCAAGGGTCGCTCGACATCACCCTGGCAGCCGATGGCTACCGATCGATCTCCGTGACCGAGAGGCCACTCGGCTTGCCATCGGGTCTCGAGGACGTCCGAGCTGCAGACTACGACGGCGATGGGCGGGCCGACCTGGTGACGTTCGATGGCATCAGTAAACAGATCTGGCTCGGCAACACGAGGTTGGCCGATGGACTACCGCTCGAAGTGTGGTTCGAGAACGAGGATCCTTCGTGCGAAGAAGGAGAACCTCCTGCTGAACGTCAGGACTACCGCTTCACGTCGAGCGCTTGGGTTGCAGAGGGTTCCTACGTCTGGAGAGAGCGCAACAGCCTTCCGACCATGTGCGATCCAACGCAAGACGATTGCGAAGTCGGGCTCGTCACAAGACAGATGTTCGCCGAATTCCTCACGTGGATCGATGACCTCGAACCTGTTGGCGCGAACGAAACGATGAGCGCGAGCAGAGCGCTCGTGCGCGCCGCATATCCTATTCCCTGTTCGATATCCGATGCTGAATGCTGGGCTGCCGCGATGCCGCGGGCCGAAGTTTCGAGCTTGTTTGGTCAATTCCTCACGCTGAGGCGCGGTGGCGCACCGGAGCCCCACCGATGGGTAACACCATTATCCGAGCAGGACCCCGAAGCGTCACGTCCTCGCTGACGAATCGACAAGTAGGCCGACGTCGAGAGTCCTATCCGATCTTGATGACCCGTGTGCCACCGGCGAACGTGTCATGCCAGCCCGTGTGCGTTGGCGATGAGTTGATCGTCACGGCAATGTAGATCGTCGCTCCAAGCTGCAGCAACCAACCAATAATCGGGATGACGCCGAGGGCGTACCATGCGTTGTGCTTAGCGGCCATCTCCATGGACGGGTTCTCCCCGTCGGGTCCCACCGTCTTGAGTTTCATAACCATCTTGCCAACGGTCTGGCCACGTGATGATTCGAGATAAGCGAAGTAGCCGATCGTTACGGCTGCACCGATGACGGCAGCGACAAGGTTGCCAATGCCGAAGCCTCCGAAACCAAGACCACCGCTGCCCGAAAAGATGGCTACGACCACGATGGGCACGATGATGATCACGAACACCAGCCACAGGATTATCGCATCGATAAGACGTGCGACAAATCGCACACCAAGATCCGCACCGATCGCCGCTCCCTGGGCATCTGCCCCCGCTTGGTCACTGTTTTCTGGCTGCTGATCGGTCACGTTTTCCCCTCACGCTGGTCTCTGTTTCTCCCACGGTCACCATAGTGCTTCGGTGTGTGGTCTGTCCGACACGCAATGTGAGAAGCGTTCGGGCGATCGACAAACAGTCAATCGTCGTCAGAATCCTCTGCAAGCAGAGCGGCTGCGGTAGACGAACGGGGCGGGAGACTGACGAAATCACTCTGGTCAGGCCGTGCGTTGAACACGATGCGAACGAACGCATAGATCACGAGCGGGAGAAAGTATGCCCCGAGACCCCAGAAGAATCCGACGGGTCCGAGGACTTCCATGAGGATCGACACTGACAGAGGACCCACGACGGAGCCAATACCGAACACGAAGACGATTCCCGCGGCCGCTGCAACGAGTTTGTCTTCTGGCATCAGATCGTTCACGTGGGAAACGGCAAGCGAGTACATCGGAAACGCAAGGGCGCCATACATTCCTATGAGGATGAACTGCCACACGCTGTCAGCGTCCACGATCGTTCCCGCTACGGAAACGGCGGTGGCAAGCGCCGAAACACCGAGGATCACGCGTCGTCGGGGAACAACATCCGAAAGCCGGCCAAGCGGGTATTGCGTGATCGCCCCACCGAGCATCGCTGACGCGAGGAAGACACCGATGAGGGCTGCGTCTATCCCGATCTTGGATGCGTACACGGCCCCAAGTGCGAGAATCGTGCCTCCTGCCGCGCCCGCTACACCTACGGCCAGCACACCAAGCGGTGCGGTCGTCGTGAGCTCCCGGAGTGACAGCTTGACAGGGATGACCTCCCTGGGAGTCGGGATGCGAATCAGCGCAACCGGGACCACAGCCAGCGAGATGAGGATCCCAACGAGAATGAACAGCGTCGAATCGACAGGATCCGCGATGCCGAGCATCGTCTGGCCGATCCCGAGACCGAGGGTCACGACCAGCATGTAGATCGACAGCATGCGGCCCCGCGTATCGTTCGAGGACCTCTCATTGAGCCAGCTCTCCACGGTGACATAGAGACCGGACATGCAGAGACCCACGATGAATCGCAAGACACCCCAGGCGACGGGTGTCACGAGCAACGAGTAGGTCAGGGATGTTGCGGCCGCAAGAGCGGAGAGTCCGGCGAACACGCGGATGTGGCCTACGGCAACGAGCCCTCTCGGGATCGTGAGTGATCCCAGGAGGAATCCCACGTAGTACATCGACATGACCACACCGATGACGACGGTGTTGAACCCCTCAAGATCGGCGCGAACACCGAGAAGCGCAGCCAGGAGACCGTTGCCGACCATCAGCAGGGCGAGGCCCGCAAACAGGGGCAGTACCGGTCCAACGATGCCAGACCTACCTCGAGGATTGTCCACCATCGTGCCACCGGATTCTCTTGCGGGAGAGGGCACATTACACCCCGACGCCAGGTCTGGAGTTCTCCCAATGCCACGGATCACACCGCCGATGCGTCAGGATGCGCTGAATTCTCGCCACGAATCGGTACAGAGGTACGATCGTGTGATGCTTGGCGATCCACGGTCACCCGTTCCTTCGATGCTCACCACCGACCCGTGGGTCGAGGTGATCACCGGGGCTCTGGAGAACAACGTTCGCGAGTTGTACCGCTACACGCAACGTCGCCTTCTCGCCGTTGTGAAGAACAACGCCAACGGCGTTGGGATCCGCCAGGTCGGACCGATCCTCGATGCCATACCTGAGGTCTTCGGTCTTGCAGTTGTGCGTGTGTCCGAAGCTGTAGCACTGCGTGATTCCGGAGTTAAGAAGCCGATCCTGATGATGGCTCATGTGTCGCCCGACGAAGCTGAGCGACTTGTGCTGAAGGACGTCCGGCTGACACCGTTCCACGATGATTCGATCACATGGTTAACAGCATTGGCGAAGCGACTGTCGAAACCTGTACCTGTCCACCTCTTCGTCGATACCGGGATGAACCGCATCGGTATGCCCTATGACCGCGCAATACCCTGGATCTCGCAGCTTGTGTCAAGCGGCGCTGTAGCAGTCGAGGGCACGTACACGATGTTCTCGGGGGCTGAACGGTCTGGCGAACCCTTCGATCTGGAGCAGTTGCAACGCTTTGACGCGGTTGTCCATGAGTGCAGGGAAGCCGGGATCGACCTCGGCTTGCTCCACGGTGCGCCGTCGTACCAGGTTGTTCACCTTCCCCAGGCATGGGATCTCGATCTGATCCGGCCGGGCGGTGCGATCTACGGTATGCCAAGCTACCGAAGCGATGCGTCGGGGAACCACATCATGGATCTCCAACCGGTCTACAGACTCCGGGCTCGGATCGTGCGCGTTGAACTTCTTGCCCAAGGGGAGGGTGTCAGCTTCCACCATCGCTACCGGGCAGACGTGCCGACCTGGATCGCAACCGTTCCTGTCGGGCACACCGACGGCTATCCGAGAAACGCCCCAGGGAACACGACCGTTCTGGTGGGTGAAACGTTCTATCCGGTCATCGCTGAGGTCAGTTCGAACCACACGATTATCGAAGTTGGCCCGCACAAGACGCTCGAGGTCGGGGACATCGCAACTCTTGTCGGACCCGACCACGATCAGATCACGCCGGAAACGGTCGCCCGCAGCAGTGGCCTTGAACGGGACTACTGGTTGACCACCAAACTCAATCCCCTGCTCACGCGGGTGGTGGTGTAGCCGTCACTCAGGTGGAGTCATCACCATGGCAGCGTGCATCGCTATACCTGAGCCAAGTACATCCTCGTTGAGCAGCATGCGGTTCGAGTGCAAGCTGTAGATCTCGGTATTCGCATCGATCGCAGCAGGTCCAGCACCAAGCCCCATCATGGCGCCTGGCACCTTCTGGAGCACGTACGAGAAGTCCTCTGCACCCATCGATGGTTTCTCCGACGTGACGTGGCGACCGTCACCGAGCACCCAGCCGGCTGCTCGCTCGACGAGCGCCGCCATTGCAGGATCGTTGACCGTGACCGGATACCCCTTGATGATGTCAACCTCACATGAACAGCCATAGGCCTCTGCAATACCGGATGCGACGCGCTCCACGCTGGTGTGCACCAGGGCCCTCGTCGCTTCGCTCACCGTGCGAATCGTGCCCTCCATCCGGGCGATCTCCGGAATGATGTTGTTCGTGGTGCCGCTGTCTATGTGCGCGATAGTCACGACCGCCGGTTCGAACACATCCACCTCGCGGGTGACCATCGTTTGGAATGCACCGACCATCGCGGCAGCAGCGGGGATTGGATCTCGTGCGATGTGAGGTGCCGATGCATGCCCACCTCTCCCGGTGACTGTTATGTGGAGTTCGTCGCTGCTCGCCAGAACTGCTCCTCCCTTACATCCGACCACCCCCACAGGCTCCGACGTATCGACGTGAATGGCAAAGGCGCGGTCCACGCCGTCAAGGACACCCTCTTCGATCATGTAGCGGGCACCGTGAAACCCTTCCTCGCCAGGTTGGAACATGAAACGAACACGGCCGGTCAACTCGCCCTTGTTGGCGCTGAGCAATTTGGCCGCACCAACAAGCATCGCGACATGTGAGTCGTGCCCACATGCGTGCATTCGCCCCTCAACGGTCGACTTGAATGGCAGGTCAGAATCCTCGGTGAGCGGTAGAGCATCCATGTCCCCCCGCAGCAGGACCGTGGGTCCTTCACGTCCCGTGTCGAGGTCAGCAACAACCGAAGTCACGCTCTCTCCGAGAGTGATATCAAGCCCCAAACCCGTCAGGGCGTCGAGTATCCGCTTCTGAGTCCCAGGCAACTGGAGCCCCAGCTCGGGGTTTGCATGGAGATCACGACGCAACTCGACGATCTCTGAGGCGACGTCTTGGGCTGCGGATAGGAGGTCAGATGGTGATTGAGTCATCCTCCGACCCTAATCAAACCGCCGCTCCTCTTCGAATCCTGGAAGGAATCACCAAGAACCCCGGCACCA
This sequence comes from Actinomycetes bacterium, assembly GCA_023336815.1. Classification (GTDB taxonomy): domain Bacteria; phylum Actinomycetota; class Acidimicrobiia; order Spongiisociales; family UBA5794; genus JAMBLL01. The sequence continues at coordinate 7,677 of JAMBLJ010000107.1, read as the reverse complement.
CCCGAGGTTCTGTATTGTGGGCGCTGGCGGATTTGAACCGCCGACCCCTGCCGTGTCGAGGCAGTGCTCTGCCGCTGAGCTAAGCGCCCTTATCTGGTGACGAAACCCCACGATAGTGACCGCCTTCGGAATACCGCCTCGTCGGTCCGTCTTCGAGGCGACGCCGGGAATCGAACCCGGGTCCAGGGTTTTGCAGACCCTTGCCTAGCCACTCGGCCACGTCGCCATAATGAAAGGCGGCCGCACGGACCGCCCTCATCGGAGCGGACGACCGGGTTCGAACCGGCGACCTCAACCTTGGCAAGGTTGCGCTCTACCAGCTGAGCTACGTCCGCGCTGGCGTGATGGTAACACGGGGTCAGATGTTTCTACCCCCACGCCACAGCCCGAATTGGTCTCGTCGAAACGTCGCACCGCGATACAACAGCACAAATCCGATACCGTCCGAGTACAGGAACGATGAAAGGACCACGGTGGGCGCGCGCTTCCGGCACTGGTACGCGATCGCAAGGGACGTGCGACGCGAGATACAACACGACAACGTCGTCATCATCGCCGCTGGTGTTGCGTTCTATGCGGTCCTTGCCCTTCTCCCAGCTATGTTCGTGATCATCTCGCTGTACGGTCTGTTCACAGACACGGCCGATGTTGAACACCAGATAACACAGCTGCTCACTGTGTTCCCCGATTCCGCGACGGTTGCACTCACAGAACAGATGCGAGCGATCGCTGACGCATCCCACGCGAATCTGAGTATCGGCTTTGCGATCTCAACCCTTGCGTTGATCTGGACAGTATCGAATGCAACTCGAGCGATGGTCGGGGCGGTGAAGATCGCCTACGACCAAGAGGACCAGCGTTCCGTCCTCGAATCGCGAGCTACCGCCATGGGACTGACACTGTTCGTGATGGTCGGCATCGTGATCGCCCTTGCTGCGATCGCGGTCGTCCCCGCCTGGTTGCGCCAGATCGATCCGACCAATATCGTCAGCCTGCTCGCCAACCTACGGTGGCTATTTCTTGCAGCCACCACGACCCTCACTATCGGTCTTCTCTACCGATTCGCTCCACCCGTGCGACCCGAACGCTGGGCCGACGTACTACCCGGAGCAGTGATCGCCACGGTTGTGTGGTCGATGGCCTCGATCGGATTCTCCCTCTATGTCTCTTCCTTCGGAAACTACAACGCTACCTACGGCACCCTCGGAGGTGCTGTGGTCCTGTTGCTGTGGTTCTGGTTCTCTGCTCTGGCGATCATCCTGGGAGCCGAGGTGAACGAATCGATCGATCGATTGGCTACTGCATCATCGAGTGGGGAACTTAGCGAAGCACGGTCACGGTGACGTCACACCTGTAGAACCGAAGCCGTCGCTCCCCCGATGCGTGTCGTCAAGATCATCAACCTCGATGAATTCAGGTGCCAACACGGCCATGATCACGAGTTGTGCAATACGGTCCCCCGACGAAATAGTGAAGGCGCTATTCCCGAGATTGACGAGACCAACGCGTAGCTCGCCCCGATATCCCGAGTCGATCAGACCGGGTGCGTTGATGACAGTGATACCTGACTTCACCGCGAGACCGCTGCGTGGGAGCACGAATCCTGCGAATCCGGTGGGAATCGCGATGGCGAGTCCTGTCGGCACAAGCGCTCGTTCACCAGGTTCAAGTGTCACTGGTTCGCTCGCGGTGAGGTCCGCTCCTGCATCTCCAGGATGGGCGAACACTGGCAGGGGGTGCATCAACTCTTTGCGTGTTACGGGTATCTTCATGTGCAGATTCTCCCACGGAGCGCCAACGAATGCCCAAACAACCACCGATCGAGACTGGCCACGAAGACGGATCGTGGTTCCTCGAGGCCGTCGGAGCACGACCCAGGTCGCCAAGGCCAAGCGAAACTCTCGCTGCGCTCGAGCGAGAAAACGCACTGGAATCCGATCTGCGGTCCGCTGAAAGCGTCATGGGCCTCCCCGAGCAGGACACCCATGACGCCGACAACGCCAGGTCAGAATCTGAGTTCATATCGTTCCATGGTGACCCCGGTACTTCGACGTCATCGTTCGATCCGATTCCCCCGCCGCCCGTGGCGCCACCAGGCCTCTTCAGGGACTCCGGGACCGACGAACCGCTCGATAGCGAAGCCTTAACGGGGACGATGTTCTCACCGATCGACGAAACCGATCTCTCTCGACCTCTTCGGTCGGGGCGTCGGTTTCGTTGGCCAGCGGTGATCCTCGTCCTGATGCTGATAGCGATCGCAGCGGTAGCCGTTTGGCTGGTACCACAGGCCATGGAGCAACAGGCCCTGACGGTGAGACAACACAACTACGATGCCTCGCTCGCCATCCGAACCTACATCCCAACGTCACAGGAGGCCCTCGATTCGGTCACCAACCCGGAGTCAGACGGCGACGTTGGCGATGCCGTTCCCGTCATTTCCTCTCTTTCGAGCCTCGGCAGAGATCTTTCCTTGGCAGCTGTAGAACCTCTCCCGATCGCTGTCCCTCTGCTGTCGCTCGGTTCCACACAGGATCTCGAATCCCTGACGCAACGATCGACCCTGCTCGCCGAGGACACAGCTGAGATCGCGCGGCGACTCGGTCATGGCTATGTGTATCGCACGTCGATCCCCGAACTGCTGACACCAGGCGACCTGCCAGCGGAGGCATCCGGGGTCGACATCGACGAGCTGACGATACAGCTCGCATCATCGCTCGCGGACGATGCAGGCGTGGTGGTTGATCTTCCTGACGATCCAGCCTTCGCACCGACGCTCGCTCTTGCGTCATCGACGCTTGAGCAGTACACACAGTGGCAGGTCGTCTACCTTGAAGCACTCAGCAACGCAGACGAAGACGCCGTCACCGACGCTCTCAGTCAGTTCGAGTCGTTGCGACACGATCTGGCGCAGACGAACACCGAAGACCTGCTCACACTTCGCTCAGAACTCGACGTACGACTCGTCTCGCTCGCATCGGAACTCGACAGCCATCTCGTGGATCTCAGTCGTTGACGGGTTCTTCGATGTCAAGGGCGGCAACCTCTCGCTCGAAATCCGAAGCCTTCTGGAACTCTTTGTATACGGATGCGAACCGAAGATATCCCACCTCGTCGAGGTCGCGGAGTCCATCAAGAACGATCGCACCGATCTCATCGGCATGGATCGAGTCTTGCGACGTATAGGCAGCCCGTTCAACGGTGGCGATGATGTCGTCGACCGCATCCTGGGGCACAGGGCGGTCAGCGAGTGTGATGTCAACACCTAGCCGTACCTTGGACGCATCGAATGGCTGACATCTGCCATCACGTTTGATCACAACAACAACGGCCGCTCGTTCGAAGGTCGTGAACCGGTGACCACACGATGGGCAGGCACGTCTCCGTCGTATCGTCCTGCCTTCTTCAGCCTGGCGAGAATCGACGACACGGGTGTCGTTGGTCGTACACAGTGGACAGCGCATGCATCCACATTACCGCGCCCGACGGATGACGAATCTCGTACCCAGCGAAGGATCAGGAGGAAACGACGGGAATCTCAAGGATCTGACCGGTCTGCAACGAGCCGGGGTAAACATCGTTGATCCGCTCGATCGAAGCAACGATCTTACGAATATCCACACCATCTGGACCATGCTCGCCTGCAATCTCCCACAACGTATCTCCGGCCCTCACTCGATAGTCGAATGTGTCGGTAACGTCGTTCGTTGCGTTGCCAGCAGAGGTGAGGAGCAGCAGCACGACCACAACCGTGATGGAGATGATGAAGAACGCTCTCAGTCGAGCGTTGGTGATCGTTGTCATGCTGCTGTCTCCTTGTACCCTGCTGCGACCCGATCGTTCGGGCCGGTTCCCCACCTGCGTGGGAGGAGCTCTGCTCCTGAAACCGAATGTATCTGCCGGGTGTGACACGTTCCGGTGTGCGTGGGCGCCACCGAGAAAGTCCTACCCGACCGAACGTGTGTTCGGTTTGTATCGTTCAATCTATCGAACATACGTTCGTATGTCAAGTCGAACATATGTTTGGTCCGTGAGCAAGAACCAGGTACCCTGACACCAGCGATGTGGAGGCGACATGACCGACCGAGCACAACTGACCATCAGACAGCGCGAGATTCTTGACCTCATTCGATCAACCGTCGCCGAGCGTGGGTATCCGCCATCGGTACGAGAGATCGGTGATGTTGTCGGGCTCAGTTCACCGTCTACGGTCCACAGCCATCTGTCGACCCTTGCTGCCGAGGGATATATCAAGAGGGATCCAACCAAACCGCGTGCGATCGAGGTGATCGACATCGATGGTGCCGTACCTATCTCACGCGCAGCGATACGGGACGTACCCCTCGTCGGTCACATCGCTGCCGGATCACCGATCCTTGCGGATGAGGACATTGAAGAGGTCTACCCCCTCCCGACTGAACTTGTTGGACACGATCCAGTGTTCATGCTTCGTATTCGGGGGGATTCAATGATCGATGCCGGGATATTCGACAACGACTATGTAGTCGTTCAGAAGCAGAGCACGGCCCATAACGGACAGATCGTGGCGGCGTTGGTCGATGGTGAAGAAGCCACGATCAAGACGTTCCAGAAGTCCGACACAGCGATCACGCTGCTCCCGGCGAACGATGCCTACGAGCCCATGGTGTTCAGCACAGGAGTCGAGATCCTCGGAGTTGTCGTCGCCGTACTGCGCCGTCTCGACTGATCAGGTAAGAACCCCCGAGAACACAATCTCTGCGGGCCCTTCCATCCACGCACCTACGTCATCGAAGGTGATAGACAGTACACCACCCGGAAGATGGACTTCGATTGGAAGATCCACGCCCTGGATCGTGTGGGCGATGTAGGCTGCCGCTGTAGCTCCTGTCCCCGATGCCGGCGTCTCACCCACGCCTCGCTCCCAGATACGAGCCTTGATGCCCCCACCATCGAGCACCTCGATGAACTCAACATTGGTTCTGTTCGGGAACAGGGCATCGTTCTCGATTCTGGGACCAGCCGTTGCGACAGGCGCCTCGTCGACGTCCTCAACGATCAGTACGGCGTGCGGATTCCCGATCGCGAACGGGTGAACGTCGTGCTCACCAACCGTCAGCGTGCCCGTCCTGAATGGATTCGGCACACCAACGAATGCGACAACGGAATCCTCCTTGACCGTCACCTCATGGTCGCCAACAGCTGTGGCCACGATGAACTGTGGAGCGGTTACCCAACCGCGTTCGAAGGCCAGCCGGGCGATACATCTGAGACCGTTCCCACACATCTCGGCCTCCCCCCCATCCGCATTCCAGTACCGCATCGAGATTCGTTCGGCGTCGATAGGCTCAACCACAAGAACACCGTCGGCGCCGATACCGCTGCGTCGTGTGCACCACCGAACGACATCGGATCTTTTTGGTTCGTATGGTCCATCGATCACGATGAAATCGTTGCCAAGACCCTGCACCTTCACGAATTCCATCGCATCATCTCCCCGATCATCTCCACCCCATTGGCGATCCGTTGATGTTCATCATCTTGCCATGCAAGCCATACGATACGTGGATCCCTCCGAAAGAACGTCCTCTGTCGCTTAACGAGGGCGATGGTGGCACTACGGGTTCTCTCGATTCCCTCAGCAAGATCGTAGGTTCCGTCGAGGACCGGGACGAGCTCCTTGTACCCGACGGCCTGGGATGCAGCAGCACCGAGGCGCCCCCGGAGACGAGCAACTTCAGAGAGAAGACCACGATCGATCATCGACGTGAGTCTGCCCGCCACGCGATCTCTCGCGTCATCCCCAGCGTCGATGCCAATGGCGCCGAACCCGTATCGAGGTGTGTAACTCTTCACAGCCGAACGTTCGCTGCTTGCTGCTCTGTGGCTCGGTGTTTCACCGGTGAGTTCGAAAATCTCGAGCGCACGTACGACCCTCCGGGGATTCGCCATATCTACATGTTCGTGAACGGTCGCATCGAATCCAACGAGTCGACTTCGAGCATCGGCGTCATCGAATGCGTCGATTCTTGCCCGTACGGTTGAATCGGTGGGTGCGAATGTCATGGGGTCAACGATGGCACGAAAGTGGAGACCGGATCCTCCAGCGATGATGACGCGTCGCTCCTTTGCGAGCAGGTTCTCGAGATGATTTCTCGCTAACTCCTGGAAGGCCTGGACAGATACATCGAGCTGAGGATCGCTCACATCGATCATCCTGTAGTCGACCCGGCTTCTGATTTCGAGGGAAGGCTTCGCCGTTCCGATGTCCATCTCTCGATACACCTGCATCGAGTCAACAGAGATCACCGCAGCATCGAATCGTTCGGCCGCCACCTCAGCTATCGCCGACTTTCCCGTGGCGGTAGGGCCGACGATGGCCGCTATGTCACTGCCAGCGGGCATCGGGTGCAACCGGGCGTCCCTCGAGATAGTGGGGAGCCGCCCTAGTCACTTCGGCGAAGAAGACATCGCCGGGATCCCACGTACCGGCGACATGCACGATTCGATTGCCACGAGTACGGGTCGTTGCCACGAGTGGGTCGCGCTTCGATGGTCCCTCGACCATCACTTCCTCGATGCGGCCAACCTGGTCACGATTGTGTGCGAACGTGATCGCGTTCTGGAGATCTACGAGACGGTTGAAGCGTTCCTGGATCACGAGCGCCGATAGGTGACCGTCCATCGTCGCTGCAGGTGTTCCTGGCCGCGGTGAGAATTGAAACATATACGCGTTATCGAATCCGGCCTCTTCCATCACTGAGAGCGTCGCATCGAAGTCCTCTTCTGTCTCGCCGGGGAATCCAACGATCACGTCTGTCGAGGCCGTGAGATCTGGGACGATGTCACGCATCATGGAGAGTCTTGCGAGGAATCGTTGTGCGGTGTAACCCCGGTGCATCGACGCGAGGATCCGGTCTGAGCCCGATTGCAAGGGAAAGTGGATCTGGTTGCATACGGCGTCTGTTTCCGACATGGCCAGCGCCACGTCCTCACGGAAGTCCTTGGGATGGGGGCTGGTGTAACGCACCCTCTGGATCCCCTCTACATCGCCCACACGACGCAGCAGATCAGCGAACAACGGCTTCCTGCCATTGAGATCGAGATCTCGGCCGAAGGAGTTCACATTCTGCCCGAGCAGGGTTACCTCCCTGACATCCTGCGCCGCGAGGGATTCCACCTCGCGGATGATGTCGCCTGGTCGTCTGCTGATCTCTGCTCCACGAACGATAGGCACGATGCAAAAGGTGCACGAATTGTTGCATCCGACGGTGATCGTTACCCATGCCGAATGCTCCGACTCGCGATGGATCGGCAAACCGCTCGGGAGGTCTGATGGTGACTTCGTCTCGTCCCAGATCTCAGTGACCGGTCCCCACGCCTCGGCATGGTCCAGCAGATCGACGACCCTGTGCACGTTGTGGGTGCCGAACACGACATCGACCCACGCCGCACGTTCCTGAATGAGGTCCCGTTCCTTCTGCGCCGAGCAGCCGCCAACCGCAATCCGAAGATCAGGGTTCTCTGTCTTTGCGCGCTTGAGTGATCCGAGGTACCCGTAGAGTTTCGTGTCTGCGTTCTCGCGGATCGTGCACGTGTTCAGCACGATGAGGTCGGCGTCATCAGCTGATGACACGGGCACCATGCCATCAGCCTCGAGGAGACCGGCAATACGTTCGGAGTCGTGCTCGTTCATCTGGC
>JAMBLJ010000106.1 GCA_023336815.1 Actinomycetes bacterium | reverse complement strand
CGTTCCCTTCTCGCCTGTCGGGTCGGCTTGCAACCCGCTGTCAGGTCATGAGGATACGTACGTCAGAGGACCCGAACGTTGTCCAGTCGAGTTGCGAGGGTCGCGTACGCGTTTCGGGTGTCGAGAACCAGAGGCGCTGCCTTCGCAACGGCGCTGTAGTCGACAGCCGAGTGGTGCGTCAGGACGATCGCAAGATCGAAGTCAGCCGTGAACGGTTCCGTGGCTGGCCGGAAGCCGCGTGCCTCTATGTGTGCAGCGTCGAAGTTCGGATCGACAACATGTACATCGGCGCCTGAAGACCGGAGCTCGTTGAGTACCTCGATGGATGCTGATTCCCTGTCATCGGCAACGTCGGGTTTGTATGCGATGCCAACGGCAAGGATCTTCGACCCCCGCACCGATTTCGCCTGCTCGTTGAGCAACTCGATCGCGCGTTGTGCAACGTACTTTGGCATCCCTCCGTTGATCCGCTCCGCCGTGTCGATGAACGACAGCGACGAGCCGACCTCGCGGGCGCGCCATGCGAGATACTGAGGGTCGAGGGGGATGCAATGTCCACCTACGCCCGGTCCTGGGTAGAAGGCTTGGAACCCGAACGGCTTCGTAGCCGCAGCATCGATGGCCTCCCAGATGTCTACGCCGATGCGATCGGCGAACTGGGCGAGTTCGTTCACGAGCGCGATATTGACGGCCCGGTACGTGTTCTCGAGAAGTTTTGTGAACTCAGCCACCTCAGAGGAACCGACGGCGTGGACGGTGTCGATGAACCTGCCGTACACAGCAGCACCCACCTCGGACGACGCTGCGCTCACACCACCGACGACCTTGGGAATCGCATTGAGTTCGAGGTCGCCACCAGGTGACACTCGCTCAGGAGAGAACGCTACGAACAGATCGGTGTCGATCGCGAGACCTGATGCGGTGAGGGCGGGAACGAGAACCTCTGTTGTCGTCCCCGGATATGTGGTCGATTCCAGACTGACGAACATGCCTGGACGCACATAAGCGCCAAGCGTTTCAGCTGCCGACCGGATGTAGGACAGGTCAGGCTCGCGGTGTATGCCAAGCGGACTCGGCACACAGATGAACACGGCATCCGCCTTCGCGAGTTCGGTTGGGTCCGTCGTAACACGCAGGCGGCTTTCGAGTGCCTCTGACAGCTGGGCATCCGTGACGTCGACGGTGTTCGACCGGCCATCGGAAAGTTGGTTGACGACTCGGTCTGAGACATCGAACCCGATCACATCGAGACCGGCATTCGTGATCGTGATCGCAAGAGGAAGACCGACGTATCCGAGGCCGATCACAGCACAGGTGAACGGCTCGTTTGCAAAGCGTTCAGCCGCATTGTTTGTTGTCACAGATCCCCTCCATTGGCGGGACGAACGATACCGCACACGATGCTGGCACCAGCCAGTACCTATCGGCACACCACCCACACGCCGTTAGGTCCTTCTCCCTTGGACTTTGGCGTTGATTGCGGCACGCATCTGTTGCTTTCCGACGCCAAAACCCGGAGGGGAGCAACATCGGGGAAATGGCTACGCTTGCGGGCGTGAGCTACCAAATCAGTCATCTCGACGCGCTCGAGGCAGAGTCCATCCACATCATCCGTGAAGCGGTCGCCGAGACCGAGCGGCCTGTCCTCCTGTTCTCAGGTGGGAAGGATTCCGCGCTGCTGCTGCGACTCGCCGTCAAGGCGTTCTACCCGGCACGGCTTCCGTTCCCCGTCATGCACGTTGACACGGGTCACAACTTCCCAGAGGTTCTCGCGTTTCGGGACAAGATCGTCGAGGAACTCGGTGTCGATCTCATCGTTGCGTCCGTTCAAGAGGCGATCGATCAGGGCAGAGTCACCGAACAAACAGGCATCAACGCCTCCCGCAACCGTCTCCAGATCGAGCCGCTACTCGCTGCGATCGAACATCATCGCTTCGATATGGTGTTCGGAGGCGCTCGCCGTGACGAAGAGAAGGCACGGGCCAAGGAACGCATCTTCTCGTTCCGCGATGACTTCTCGCAGTGGGACCCGAAGAACCAGCGCCCCGAACTGTGGAGCCTGTACAACGCCAAACACAACCGGGGCGAACATATCCGAGCGTTCCCGATCTCGAACTGGACCGAGATGGATGTGTGGCAGTACATCGGCAAAGAGAGCCTCGATCTTCCCTCCGTCTACTTCACCCACAGACGCATGGTGTTCGAACGCGACGGGCTGCTGATGGCAGACAGCGACTACATCATGCGACGCGACACCGAAGAGGTCTTCGAAGCAGACGTTCGGTTTCGCACCGTTGGAGACATGTCGTGTACGGGTGCATTCGCATCGACCGCATCCACCGTGGACGAGATCATCGTGGAAGTGTCGACCACACGCATCACCGAACGTGGCGCCTCCCGTGCGGACGACCGCACATCCGAAGCCGCCATGGAGGACCGCAAGAAGGAGGGCTACTTCTAGATGGAGCACATGGAACTCGTCCGGCTCGCAACAACCGGATCCGTCGATGACGGAAAGTCGACCCTGATCGGGCGGATGCTCTTCGACACGAAGCAGATCTTCCAGGATCAACTCGAAGCGATCGAGGAGGCATCGCGTCGCAGAGGAACCGACTACATAGACCTTGCCCTCCTCACGGACGGGCTACGCGCCGAACGCGAGCAAGGCATCACGATCGATGTCGCGTACCGCTACTTCGCAACGCCGAAACGCAAGTTCATCCTCGCTGACACGCCGGGTCACGTCGAGTACACACGCAACATGGTGACCGGTGCATCGACCGCTGACATCGCTCTTGTGCTCGTCGATGCAAGGCTCGGCATCCTCGAACAGACACGCCGACATGCCTTCATCGCATCGCTGTTGAGGGTTCCGCACCTCGTGCTGTGTGTCAATAAGATGGATCTCGTCGACTACGACCAGAAGGTGTACGACGAGATCACTGACGAGTTCCGGTCCTTCGCCGCTCGCCTCGACATCCCCGATCTACGGTTCGTTCCCGTCTCGGCCCTCGTCGGCGACAACGTCGTGAACGGGTCGGACAACATGGACTGGTACAGCGGATCACCCCTCCTCGAGATCCTCGAGAACATCCACGTTGCATCCGACCGCAACCTCGTCGATGCACGTTTTCCCGTGCAGTACGTCATCAGGCCACACACGATGGAGCACCAGGACTACCGCGGGTACGCAGGCCAGATCGCATCCGGTGTGTTCAGGCCAGGGGACGAGATCATGGTGCTGCCATCCGGATTCACCTCAACCATCGCCTCCATCGACACGTTCGACGGATCGCTCGACGAGGCACCCGCGGGACTGTCCGTTGTGATACGCCTTCAGGACAACATCGACATCTCACGTGGCGACATGATCTGCCGACCTCACAACCAGCCACAGGTCGGCCAGGACATCGATGCGATCATCACCTGGATGTCCGAGTCGGTGAAGCTCAGACCGGGGGCCAAGTTCGCGATCAAACACACGACCCGCTCGGCTCGTGCAATGGTCAAGGACCTGCAGTACCGGTTCGACGTCGAGACGCTGCATCGCATCGATGACACTGCCGAACTCACAATGAACGAGATCGGGAGGGTGACACTGCGTACGACCGCACCGCTGTTCTTCGACGAGTACCGCAAGAACCGACAGACGGGTTCCTTCATTCTTATCGACGAGGCGACGAACAACACGGTTGGTGCGGGGATCATCGGTGGGGCCGCTCTGTGAGCAACGCTCCGCATGAGCGTGCCGACAACATACGCTGGCACCCCCGCGAGATAGTACGAACCGACCGAGAACAGATCACAAAGGGACCAGGCGCCACGGTATGGCTGACCGGTTTCTCCGGGAGCGGCAAGTCGACGATCGCTGCCAGATGCGAAGCACTGCTCGTGGCCTCCGGTCGTGCCGCTTACACGCTCGATGGGGACAACATCCGCCACGGACTCAACGCCGACCTCGGTTTCTCGCCAGAGGACCGCACCGAGAACGTCCGCAGAGTTGGAGAGGTCGCACGCCTCATGGCTGATGCCGGTCTGACCGTCTTCGCACCGCTCATCTCGCCGTACACGGAGGGACGAAACAACATCCGCTCCCAGCATGCCGACGCCTTCATCCCCTTCTATGAGGTGTATGTCGCGACACCCATTGAGGTATGCGAGGAACGCGACACGAAGGGGCTCTACGCACGCGCCAGGGCTGGCGAGTTGACCGAGTTCACGGGGATCAACGCTCCCTACGAGGTTCCGACGGCTCCAGACCTCGCCGTTGACACCTCCACCATGACCATCGACGAGGCCGCTCGAGCGGTGCTCGCCCTGATCGACTGAGCATCGTGTGACCGACCGAACAGCCGACCTCACCCGCATCAACGACGCGCTCGACGCTGCAGTGCTCGCCCTTGACGGTTTCACTCCTGGCAATATCGAGGCGACCTTCAAGACGGGTGATGACCCGCTCACCGCCGCCGATCTCATGGTCGACCAGGTGCTGAGAGAAACCCTGCCCGTTGCTGGTGAGGGATGGTTATCAGAGGAGACCGCCGACTCACCCGAAAGGCTGGGGAAGGACAGGGTATGGATCGTCGACCCTATCGATGGAACCCGCGAGTTCGTCCAGGGTCTCCCCGAATGGTGTATCTCGATCGGTCTCATCGAAGACGGAGTCCCAGTAGCTGGAGGAGTCCATAACCCAGCGACAGGTGAACGCATCACCGGTGCGCTTGGCCACGGTCTCACATACGACGGACGGGCGAGAGAACTCGGGGGCACCTGTCTGGCTGATGCAACGGTTGGTGCAAGCCGATCCGAACTCAAGCGGGGTGAGTGGGATCGCTTTGCGGGGAAGATCTTCAACGTGATCCCGAAGGGGTCCGTTGCGTACAAACTCGCCCTTGTTGCTGCGGGACGTATCGATGCAACGTGGACACTTGTGCCGAAGAATGAGTGGGACCTTGCCGGTGGTGCCGCTCTCCTCGCTGCTGCGGGCGCATGGGGTGTGCTCAAGGATGGGTCCGACCCCACGTGGAACAACCCTGACCCCCTTGTCCCTGGCTTCATCGCAACCACCCCGGCACTCCGCGGCGAGGTCGAATCCCTCCTTCTCTAGGGGTTTAGAGGGACAGGAATCGGGGGAACGCGAACATCGCTATGGCGAAGGGGATCGCGATCGCTGTCGCAACCAGGGCCAGTGCGCCGACACCCTCAGGCTGGCCAAGCCGATCGAGACCACCGAGGACACGAACCGGTTCGTCCTCGCGTACCGATGCCGCAACGGACAGCAGCCCGACAAAGACACCCGTCCCGATCATGGTGAGCATGCCGAACATCGCAACACCCCACAGGTACCCATCGGCAACGACGCCGCTATCGGCGTAGGCGATGAGGGTCACCGCAATCGCACCGTTCCACAGCATGTGAGCGCCGATGGCGACACTGTACGAGTGCACGATGTTCTTCCGTTCGAATACAGCGACCGATATGAGAGCAGCGCCGAAGGGATGCAGCGCCACACCGGCCATGCGAGTGACGGCGATCGGAAGCCAGTCGAAGCCGAAGCCGCCGCCTGCCGCGTACACGAGGTTCTCCAGCATGGCGAAACCGACACCAGCAGCTACACCGAACAGGAACGCCTCTCTCCTCGTGGTCGGTCGTCGCAAGATCGAAGCGAACGGTTTGAGAGTCTCCTCAATGACGGGCGCAAGAACCGCAAGCTCGACCAACAGCGCAAGTGCCCACGGCTCGATCGAACGACCGAGATCGAATCCGGAACTCTCAATCCAACCCACAGCGAGTTCGGCCACAAGCAGTACCGGGAAGAACAGAACCACACCGGCCACGACGACGAGAACGGGGACAACCAGTCCGCCCATGGCGAGCGAGGGCAGCATCGATCTCCTATCTGTGCCTACGAACGCAACCAGGAACAGAAGGAGGGATATCACGGCGCCAACAGCTGCAACCAGAAACCCGAAGCCGGTCCACGAACCGCCGCTGATCTCAGATGTCAGCATCACGAGAACGAAGCTCAGCGTGATGACGAGTGCACCTATAGATGGCAGATACTTGCTCATTCCCAATCCTCCATCATCGAGCCGAGCCGATCGAGCCTTCGCCCGAAGGTGGCCCGGTAGCGTGATATGTTCGATCCCGCCGCGATCAGGACAACGGCCATCACGGCACCGATGATGAGCCATCCGCCGCTGCCGAATCCCTCACGGACTCCGCTGAGGACGGGCAACACGATTCCGATCGTGATGGCGGTGACGATGCCGGTGAGTCCAACCAGGACCCTCCGTCTCGTCCTTGACACGAAACCCCAACCGGTGAGAGCAACACCCTCAGCCACGAGAAGCAGACCGAAGTTCAGATCGTCGAGCATCTCGACGGCCGCGAGGATCATCGGCGCAGCCATGGCAACCCATTCGAGGATCCGAAAGATGTCAGGGCATTCCCTGCCCTCACTCTTACGCAACAGCCGCTCGCTCTCCAGGACGGTGAGAACAGCAATAGCCACAAGCACGACGGTCGCGTGGGTTGCAATGTCGAACACGTCGTTGACGAGTCCGGCGAGACCAACCATGAGTCCAACGATCCCGGCCATTGCGAGCCTGTGTCTGACACCGAGGATGCCAACGGCGAGGACACCAACCGAGTTGACTGCCAGGACTGCCGACGGTGGGGCGGCGAGCACATCGAAGACTCCAAGGACGCCGACCTGTGCAACACCGGCAAGGCCAAGCCACAGGATCAGGGCGGGTGTATTGCCTTCGTCCGTCGCCCAGATGTATGCGGCGGCGATGCCGATGGCAGCCGTGAGAAGAAGCGGGGCAAGCACCCAAGCCTCGCTCGGGTACCACATCGTGAGCGAGACGACGCCCATCATGAACAGTCCTGCGGACATCCTCAGGCTGGGCTGGACGACCGAATCGAGGCTACGCATGAGGGCAAGATCGATCAAAGTGCCGTTCAGCCACACGATGGCCGACGCGGTAACCGAACTCATGGCGATTCCGATGAGTAGGAGGTCGTCCCCGGCAACGCCTGCTTGAGCGACGATGCTGACGAGACCGACCGGAGTAACCAAAAGACATGCTGTCGCCCACATGAGATGCGAGTCCGTTTCGGAGCGGGAGAGCCACGTTGCTACCGAGCCAAGCACGACCGTGCCCGACCAGATGAGGACCATCGCGATCGACGGTGACAACCCGAAGGCATGTACGGCGAACCCGAATGATGCTGCAAAGAACGCAACGGACGTGACTGCGAGTGCCCGAATGCGGGCTGCATCGGCGACCACCGCTATCGCTGCACCGTTCACCGCGAGCACCGCCGCCACCGCAAGAGAACCGGCAGGTTCCGGCGCAGTGTCGAACAGGATGGCTCCCCCGCTCGTGAGTGCGAACTCGGAGAAGATGAGACCCGGCCACAGCCATATCTGAACCTTCCCAGAAGCCGTTCCGCGATGCATGAGATAGGTCCACAACACAAGGATCACCGAACCCACAACAAGAGCAGCCGTCGCGAACTGGGTCTGCGTCATGTCAAAGGCCACCACGCCAGATACAGCTGCAAGGCCGAGCGATGCCGTGGACGCCCAGGCTGTGTCCTCCCGCTCGCCATCGACCGCGTAGTGGGCGAAGACAATCGCCTCGAACAGAGCAACAAGGGACACGTAGACCATCGCAGCCTCAAACACTCTGGAATCCAGAGCGACAACAACGCTGATAGCCGCCGACCCATGGCCGATGACCGCCA
Organism: Actinomycetes bacterium; assembly: GCA_023336815.1. GTDB lineage: Bacteria > Actinomycetota > Acidimicrobiia > Spongiisociales > UBA5794 > JAMBLL01. The sequence goes on along the minus strand of JAMBLJ010000106.1, from coordinate 9,491 downwards.
TCGGCATCCACCACAGACTTGCTCGCTGACCTTGGCCATACAGATGGAGGCCAACAGCGATGGCTGCGAGGGCCACACCGGCGACGAAGGAGATGGTGACGAGGCCGTCGGTCGAGGAGCCCGCCGCAACGCCGAAGGCAAGGACAGAGGAGAATGCTGTGGCCACGGCGATCCACGCCGCCTCACGGACCTTCCGAACCTCGACATATGTCGCACTTAGGAGGGACTCAACGGCGAGACCTATCGCCATCAAGAGCACCCAGCTGCCATCGTTGAAAGCCGTCACACCCACGGCCGTCCACATCATTCCGTGCCCGGCCACCGCCAGGCCTGGCCACCACATCCGGAACCGCTCGTCAAGAGGCCGGAGATGGATCGCCGAGCTCAGGACCGCAAGAGCCGCCCCGATGGCAACCGTTGTTGCCATCGCCGTCTGATCGGACCATGGCAGCCAGATAGCAAGCGATCCGTATGCCAGTGCAAGCAACGCTGTGGCCACAGCGGCAAGCTGAACATCGGAACGAACGATGGCGTACGTTCCTGCGAGCACTCCGTCGATGGCGAACACAACGAACAGGACACCCGCAACGGCGGTTGGCTGCATCTCGAGGACGGCGACCACGATGGCCAGCAGGAATGCAGCTTGACCCGCTGCCGCGAGTGGTAGCCGCCATGCGCGAAGACCCGGATGGTCGTCGGCTCGCAACACGAGAATCATCGAGGTCACACCGAGATACGCACCAGCCACAAGGGCGACGAGGACCGTGGTTTCTGGCGTCCACTTCATCCAGGAGCCAAGCAGGACGAATCCACCGGAGGCGAGGATCGCGGCTGACCATCGATGAGCCGAAGCGACAACCCCGTCGCATCGGGCGGACAGGACTCCAACAACAACCGCGGCGACCACGAGCGAACCACCACTCCAGCCGTCGCTTGCAACCGAACCGGCTCCGACGAATGCAACGAGGGCCGCGTACTGCGCCCAGGCAACGCCGAAGACGAACCTGGTGAACAGCATCAGTGCGGCCCACACCAGGAGCATTGCTGGCAACCAGGGTGTGGCAGGACTCGTGATTAGGGCGATCGCCCCAACTGCGTACATCGCCGAGAGAACACCTGGCGATGGGAGGTTCATCACTCGCCAGCTGCCTCTGCCCGGTAGCACGACCGCCAGGGCAGCGAAGGAAACGATGAGCGGAATCCAGCCAACGGGATCGTCGACAAGAGAGGCCATCGATGCCGTCGCGTCAACGTACGCCAGCGTCACAAGCATGGATACCGGGACGCTGAATACCGCTGCGCGTGTGCGGTATCCGAAGAAGACGAAGAGTGCTGCGGCGATCGTTGCGAGGATGAACACCCCGACACCGTCGATGAGCGAGAACACGGTGACGGCTGGGATCATCACTACGGCCATTGCTGCTGGCGGTCTTAACCATGGTGAAGTGATGCCACCAACGGCAGGGCGGCCGTTCGCTACCGAGACTCCGAGGAGGATCAGCGCTACCCAGCCGAAGAGCCATTCGTTGAGGCTCTCCACTGGTACACCCACCGAGTACGCCCCAAAGGCGACCGCGGTCGTTGCCAGGATCCACCCTGGCAAACTCAAGTTCGGCTTGCGCGTTGCCGCTGCGATCGCCATCGCAACGAGCGATCCGGACAGGACCGCACCTGTGGCGAGCCAAGACACGGGGAACGAAGCGATGATCCCTAGGGCCAGCGCGGCGTAGGAGAGTCCTATCCCAAAGCCCTGACTTCGGACGATACGCAGTGCAACACTCGCCGCGTATGCCCACGCCAGCACGACCAGAAGGATGGTCGATGTCAAGCGAGTGTCCAGAGTGGAGACGGCGCTCACGGAGAACGCAAGCGGGATGAGGACGACAGCCGCCACACTCGATGGCCAGGCTCTCACCACGCGACGCCACATCGGTGCATGGCGTGCGACGACTGCGACAAAAGGACACGCACGTCGCTCAACAGCAGCACCCTGCAATGCGTTCAGGATCACGATGCCTGCGAGGCCGATGATCCTGGCGGCGGGGTCACCCATCGCTCCAAGTGTGATCACCAAAGAGAGGTTTCCGACGATGCCGTTGGCCACTGCGTGAGAACGCCACTGCGTCCGCAGCGATGCAAGGATGAACAGGCCACCCACCGCTGTGGCTGAAATCGCACTGGCCAACTCCCCTGACAGGTTCCCAAGATCACCGATCGCAAGAGCGAACGCAACAAACGAGGCAAGGGCGACAACGGGAGAACGCACGATCCACGGCAGCTTCACAACGGCCGCAGCACCAGCAAGAAGGGCCAAGACGACAACCGTGTCGATGAGACTGAGCCCGCCATCACCAAAGGTGAGCCGCATAAAAGCGACATAGGTCAGGGCGAGGGACGGAACCGTTGCGTACGTGTTGAGCGGCTCGAACCTCCCCCTCGCCGTCCTTGTCAGACCGGCCAGAATCGCTGCGACAAGGAGCGCTGCTACACCAACGACGTCCTCTGACACGGAGAACGCACCGAGAGACACCGCACCAACAAGGGTGACCCATGCCGACCACTCACGCACCGGCTGGTCGTCGCGATGTGGCAACAAGGGGCCAAAGAAGTCGCGGAATCGTTCGTCGACGAGGTACAAACCAGCGCCGACCGCCAGAACGCTCCACGTCCAGAACCCAACGAACGGATCGACAAGCGCTGCCAGGGAGCCGACCACCACGGCACTGCGGGCCACAAGAAGCGGGATACTTCCCGCACCACCGAAGCGGCGGTCGAGCATGTAGACGAACAGGCCGTATCCAACGATGAACGGACCCGCCCAGATCAAAGGCAGACCAAGACCCATTGTGAAGACCACCGCCATGGCTGCCAGAACATAGGCAGCAGCCCGCACACCGCGGATCGTTGCCTCGCGAATCTTGTCCGGAAGGCCGTACCAGGCAAAACTCGAGGTGGACGCACCACCGAGGAGTGCAACGGCGGCCCAAGCAGCAACAGCTGAAGGTGCGGAGAGATCGTCGAAGGCCAGATCTCCAGCGGCGGATAGATCGCCGTACGCAAAGACCACAGCGATCACGAAGACGAACGGTCCGCCAAGTGTTGCCATGCGGGCGGCAGGGACAGCGAGGATGGTTCCCCATCGCGTGTCACGGAACCGTGAGGCAATGTACAGGCTTGCGCCCATGGCAACCGTGACGACGAATAGCTGATAGCCCGATATCCCGAAGGTCACATAGAGGCCGAGTGCGCCAACGGATGCCCACACGGCGGGACCAACGAGGTAGGCGTACACGACCTCCCGTTTGGCCAACCACACATAGAGTCCTGCGGACACCAGACCTGCGAACGCGTACCCTGCCCATCGCGCTGGTCCGTTGAGGTCTGGCGGGCAACACAACGAGCCGTCGCGGAATGCAGCCGAGAGCATCACGGGAACCGTGAGCGCACCAATGAGCGCGACCGCTGTTGCCGCGAGTGATGCTCCGGATCGTTTCCTGAGCACGGCGGCCAGGCCGAACAGGGTGAGCGGTACGGCAAGCTCGACCAGCGGTCTGAGGTTCTTGATCCTGATGATGTCCCCGAAGTAGCCGAACGCAAAGAACGCAAAGATCACGACGATCGCAAGCAGCACCCCGAGATACGTCATGATGTTGGCGGTGACGTCATTGGCGATCGCATCCCAGGCGGTCGACGCAGCTGCTCGCGCCCGCGAACCTCTCTTTGCACGCCGCTCGCGCTTCTCCGCTTTGCGCTCGCCGCGGCGCTTCCTCAGTATCTCTGCATCCGTTGGGCCCTCAACGGCGGCTGCTGGCCTGGTGCTCGCTCGTTCGGCCGGTGTCTGTGGGGGTGGAGTGGTCGATCGCATCGTTCCGCTCGCCAAAGACACCTCCCGCGGCTTTGGGTCACGAGGGCGATCAGACAGCCCGTCCCGGGATGGAACGCTTCGCTTTGGCGGTGCGGCATCGACCGCAGCAACCTCGTCGAGTTCTCGAACGGGTTCATCGGCTTGTATCGGTTCCGGTATCCGGCCGACACGCTGCTCCGTCCCCTCCGCTTGGTCCGTCGTGTTCGTCTCGTGGTCGATCTGTTCTGTCTGCGTGATGGGTGCAGTTCGCCAGGGAGGGATCACCAATCCAACGGGTTGGGTCCCTGGTACCTCCACCGGCTCCTCCACGGAACCGGAAGGCGCCGCCTCAGTCTTGCGAATCACTGTCATCGGTTCGATCGGTGACGACGATTTCGGTACGTCCGGCTGTGGTGCTTCCGCTGGTTCAGTTGCCGGTGGTGGCACTGAAGGCGCCGGGAGTTCCGGTCCAAACACGGGCGCAATAACACCGGTCGAAACCCTTGCGGATGCTGCGGTTGCAGAAACCGAGGGTTTGTCTGGGGCCTCCTCGAGTATCGACCGATACAACCTGAGGAGACGCTGGTGTTCGGTGAAATCGATGAGGTTGCCACGAACGGCGGCGGTTAGGAACTCTGGTACTGACGGGCTTTGACGGCTACTCGACATTATCGACCTCCCGACTTCACCGTATGCGGTCAGCCGACCGGTGGATATCGGGGATTGTCCCCATGGCCCAACGGGCTTACGGCGCTGTTGGCGCCGTTGGCGGCGCCAAAGGCGGTAGAGGAGGGTGGTAGCGTCGCGCCATGGCCACAACAACACATGCAGCACTCCCCGATGAACGCAACCACTCGGTGTGGATCTTCGTCGACGGTGAATGGCTGCGACGCGCCGATGCAAAGATCTCTGTCTTCGATTCGGCGTTCCTCGTCGGGGATGGTGTGTGGGAGGGACTGCGATATCACGATGGTGTTTTCGTCCATCTCGACCGACATCTCGACCGTCTCTTCTCTTCAGCCGCAGGTGTTCACCTCGACATAGGAAAGACGAGAGCGGAACTCACGGCATTACTCCAGGAGATCGTCGACCGCAATGAGATGAAGACCGATGCCCATGTCCGCATGATGGTGACACGTGGCACGAAGCGGACACCGCTCCAGGATCCAAGACTCGTTGACGGTGGACCGAACATCGTGATCATCGCACTCCACAAGAAGCCGGATCCTGCCGTTTCGAGCATCGGGATCCGGCTCACGACTTCGACCGTCCGCAGACCACCACCTGAGACACTCGACCAGCGCTGGAACTGCCACTCGAAGATCCACGAGGTCGTAGCTCTCATGCAAGCGATCGAGGCTGGGACCGACGAGGCCCTCATGCTGGACCCGAACGGCAACGTGGCAACGTGCAACTCGACGAACTTCTTCATTGTCACCGACGGCGAGGTGTGGACATCCAGTGGCGAGTTCTGCCTCAACGGGATCACCCGGAACCTGGTTCTCGAACTTGCCGCGGCTGAAGGACTCATTGCACACGAGAAGAACTTCACGCTCGACGACGTCTACCAGGCGGAAGAGTCGTTCGTCACAGGGACCTTCGGTGGTTTGACTCCCGTTGTGGAAGTCGACGGACACATGATCGGCGACGGCAGCCAGGGGCCCATCACGGCCCGACTGTCCGTGGCACGCAACAGGGCGTTCGACACGGAAGCGCTCGCTCCGTGACACGGATCATCAACATGTGGGCATCACCGCGCAACGTGTCCAGTGCGATGATGTACGCCTGGGCACAACGACTGGACACGACCGTGTGGGATGAGCCGATGTACGGGAACTATCTCGAGGTGACAGGGATCGATCATCCTCTCGCCAGCCACATCCTCGAGGCAGTCCCAAAGGACGCAGCGGAGATCATCGACCGCATGCTTCACACAGAGTGGCCGACGCCGATCGCTTTCTACAAGAACATGGCCCATCATCTCGTCGGCATCGATATCGAGATCGTCAACCACATGGACAATTTCCTGTTGACAAGGGATCCAGCGGACATGCTCCCGTCACTGGCTAAGGGGCTCGGCAGGACACCAAGCATGCAGGACGCTGGATACGACCTCCAGATCGCGATCGTCGATCGGATCGTTGACTCCGGACGGACGCCGATCGTTGTCGATTCACGTTCAGTGCTCGAAGATCCCGAGAGAACACTGATCGCTCTGTGCGAAAGTCTCGACGTAGCGTTCGACCCGGCGATGATGACCTGGCCAAGTGGTCCGAAACCGTACGACGGTGTGTGGGGGCAACACTGGTACACCCGTCTCCACTCGAGTTCCGGATTCGAACCGTACGTCCCGCGTCACAAGCCTCTGCCTGAGCCTCTGGAGGAGTTGCATGAAGCGTGTACGCCGCTGTATCAACGGCTCATGAAGTTCGCGATCTAGAGCGGCCCAATCGATCCGCTGAGCCACGTACCTAGACGGCGACGAGTTCCCGTGTGTCGTCGCCTTCTTCGATAGGCACAAACAAGCGCTTCCGCTTCCAGGCCACCCATCCTCCGAACCCAGCAACAACGGAGGCTGCGCCTGCGAGCAGGAGGAGAACCTGACCATTGGAGCCGAGCAGCACCGATCCGCCTCCAGCGATCGGTGATCGTCCCCTCGCAGGGTCGAGAGCCCACGACGCGATCCTCAGGATCAATGCGTAGGAAACAGCGGCAAGACCGACACGGGTCGCGAGGGTTCGCAGCATCAGGAACCGCTTGTCTACGAGTGACATCGCGATCGCACCGGTGAGCACCATTGCAATGAGGGCAACGAAGACGACCTGAGTCAACAACACCCTGGCGTCGTGGATCACAGCAGCAACGGTTGCGGCCTCACCTGTGTCGAGTTCGATCGTTCCCGCAGCGTCGAGAACACCTTCGATCCTGTCCGTGTCGACGGCTACGTCGCGTTCTGCGAACTCTGATATCACGACCGGGACGAGTGGTGCCACCGTCTGGTCGATGTCGAGAACGGGATCGGAACCGTCTGACGCGAAGAGCCCTTCGATGAACTGACCGATGATCGCATCGACCGCGGCTGTGTACTCAGGGCTGTCCTGGATGCCCTCGGCCACAGCATGAACGGTCTCGGAATCTGTCGCCGATGCCACCGTGAGGCCATCTTCCAACCAGGTGTTGATCCGCTCCTTCGCAACGTCCGCATCGATGATCACACGTGTGCTTTCCTCGATCGTCGCGGTGTCGACAGCAACGGTTCGGCCCCACATGCCGATGAGGAACAGTGAGGTCGCAAGCCCGAAAGCCCACATTGCGACCGACAGCGAACCCGATCGAGCAGGGTGCACGCGGCTGCGTTTGGTGAAGTGCGGGTTCTGAGGAGGCATACCTCATGAGCGTATCGGAGCGCTGATTTACGCCCACCCAGGGCTAGCTTCCGCCTCGTGGAACAACTCATCGATCTCGACCTGCTTGTCAAACAGATGGCCCTTGCGTTCGGGGCGGCCATGGTGATCGGAAACGGGTACGCCATCATCCAGCATCGCCGGGGCATCACGCCCAAAGGTGAACGCGGTGAGTTCCGCGCCGTGCGCGCCTACTGGCTGTTCACCGTCGGTCTCCTGATCTCCGCCTGGGGCGCCGCAAGCCTTCTCTCCTAGCAGCGCACATTTCCATTTCCACTAATTCCCAGAATAGAAACTTCCCTACACACCGTGGGAATCCGGTGGTTAGTATCGCTTTCAGGGCAGCATTGGTAGCGAGGAAGGCACACCATGGCACGGGAAGTTAGATCGCGCCGCGCGCGATGGTTCGTTGTTGGAATGTTGGTAACGGCATTGTTGGCCGTTGGGTCCGTTGCAGTCGGCGTTGCCCTCACAGATTCACCAGACACGATCGTTCTGGTACTCGACGGAGACACCAACCAATTCGAGTATGGAACCGCATTGACTCAGGAAGTCACGCTCGGCCGTAACGCGTGCTCCGTCTCGGACTCGTCGCTCAATGGCCCCATCATGGAGATCTCAGCAACGACGTACAACAAACAAGGTCGCGTTGTTGACCCGGCGCCCATCGGTCTTGTTGAGGACGGGCTGGGCGTCAACGAAAAGGGGAATGGCAATGGTCAGGACTGCGGACGCGTCGACTTCCTCGGCGGTGACAGTTCTGAAGCATTGACCCTCTCGCTTGGCTCAAGTATTTCCGGTCAGATGATCAGCTCTGTTGATTTCGACTTCGAAGCGAAGTTCGACGCACGTGTCCGCATCGAGTTCCTCCGAGGGACCACGGTCATCGATACCATGGAAGAAGACCTCAGCGAGGGATCTGACAGTGGACCTGACTCAAAGTTCCGGGACAAATATTCGCTTGCTGCTTCAACTCCCATGGGTCTCTTCGATGGAGTCCGCATCAGCATGGTCACTGGCAGCGTGTCCCTCGAGGGAGGGGCGACGTGGGAGTACTCAACAGAGAGTCCCGATGACCATCGCACTGTTTTCCACCTTGCCGATGCGAACGCTGAAGTCGCTATCGAGGTAGCCACGAACACCAGCGATGCCGACACTCCAACCGGTCCGTTCGTTGAGGTCGACGGAGCCATCACCTGGACCTATGTTGTGACGAACCCTGGCGACCTTCCACTGAGTTCCGTGAGCGTGTCCGACAGTGAAGGGGCCAAGCCGGTACTCCAAGCGGGCGGCGATGCGAATGGGGATGGACTCCTCGATACCACAGAGACGTGGACCTATACAGCTTCAGCCACGGCTCTTCCAGGTCAGAGGGCCAACATCGGTTCGGTATCCGCCACATCACCATTTGGCGAGAACGTGACCGCGAGCGATCAATCGCACTACTACGGCTCCGCCCCAGGAATCACGATCGACGTCGCCACCAACGGTCCTGGCGAGAGCCCGAGCGATGGCCCAACCATCAATGCCGGTGATCAAGTGACATGGACCTACACAATCACCAACACCGGCAACGTCACCCTCAATGGCGTCGTAGTCAGCGACTCGGTGATCGGTGCCGTCACAGGATGCGGCACCACGATCGCACCAGGTTCCTCATCGAGCTGTACGGCAACCGGGACCGCAGAGACAAGCGCCGTTGGTGACCCTTACACCAATACCGGCACCGCAACGGGAACGCCACCGGTTGGCACCGCTGTAAGCCACAGTGACTCGTCAAGCTACTTCGGGTCAAGCCCGTCGATCGACATCTCGGTGTCGAACAACGGTCCTGTCGTCGTGGCGGGTACCAACGTCGTATGGGATTTCACGGTTACCAACACAGGGAACGTACCCCTTGACCTGGTAGCGGTCACTGAGGACGGCACGCAACGGTGCAGCCTCGGCACCGTAGCGCCCGGGGGAACAGCTACCTGCCAGTACAGCGCTCAAGCGCAGGGCGGATCGCAGACCACGACGTTCATCGCCGAAGGGACCGATCCCCTTGGTGGTGTAACTGCCCAGACGTCAGGAACGGTGGCATATTTCGGTGGTCTCGACTGTGGCGACAGTTCCAGCGCGGGTGGTGAGGATCTCACCGATAACCCGCTCGCTGGGTTCTATGTAGGGCCGAGGTCCAAGAACGTTGACTGTGCAATAGCTGTCGAAATAACTTCCCAGACATCACCGGGGGAACAGTTGGT
>JAMBLJ010000105.1 GCA_023336815.1 Actinomycetes bacterium | reverse complement strand
GACAGACTTCGTCTTCGCAGGTTTGACAGACTTCGTCTTCGCAGGTTTGACAGACTTCGTCTTCGCAGGTTTGACAGACTTCGACTTGCTGCGACCAGGCGTCTTCTCTTCCTTGGCTGCCGTCTTCTTTGCCTTGCGTCGAGACCGTTTCCCCTCCGGCTCATCGTCGGCCTCGACAAGGGGAACGATGCCGAACGCGCCAGGGTCATCCGGTACGAAAACGAGTTGATCGCCCTCCGCTACAAAGGAGAAAGTGATCGAGTCGATGGCATTGATCGATACTGCATCGGATGGCCAGGACCCGATCTCATTTCCGTCAGCGTGCATGGTGACGCGACCGCTGGAGAAGTCGAGTTCGACCTTCAGAGCTTCGCTCTCGTCGGACGTCCGGATCGATCCCGAAACAATGGTGGTCGCGCCTTCTGCCGACTCATCGTCTGAGCCAGCCAACTTCGCTTTGTTGCGCACCAAGGAATAGCCCCTTCCGCAGAACGGTCATCATGTTCTTCGGCGTGTACCCCCACCGACTCAAGCGGTGCATATCTCGTCAGGTGAAGACAAGATTCCGTAGGTCACGTCTTGGGATTTCTGATACGGTTTCAGCAGGAAGACAAGGAGGATGATCGTGGCTTATCTCCGCTTTGCTTGTGTGGTCCTTGTGGCGTTCGGGGTGGCGGCGTGTTCCTCCCCCGAGGGTCGTCCCGAGCAGTTCGACTCTATAGCACCCGACGAGGTCGGCTGTACCGTTGCATACGGCGACGAAATCTTCGTTGTTGGACCGCTCGGGCCAGCAGATTCCGAAAATATCGAGCCAAACGACTACACCATGATTCGGCTCGGCAGGACCGCATCCGACATCGTGGTCGTCACGGAGTTTCCCGACTCGGCATCGAACGGAGGAATGGCACTCAACACGATCCCACACGACGGTGTCGTGGTGTCAAGAGGTCCGTTTAGAAGCGGTGGCAACCCCGGCTACTCGGTGACGTGCTGGCGAGGCGAAGACTGAGACTCGTTGCCGTCCTCCGGTACAAGGCCCCGCTGACTAGCCCTCGAACAAGGCCGTGATTCCGGCATCGGGTTCGAACACTTCCATGGTATCGGGGCACTCCACACGCATCGCGTCACGAAGCTCCGTGCCGCTGAAACCCGCTGCCGCCGCTTTCTTCACTCCTGCTTCGATGAGCCGGGCCCCTGATTCGGGCGTTGCTCCGGCAGTCTGATTGCAGGTGAACTGGGCAACGAGCCCAAGCTCCGTCGGGATATCCGGCTTGGGCGCATCAACAGATCCCACCGTATCGGATGTCTGTGCTGTTTCGTTCGATGTTCCCGAATCGCTTGAACCGCTGCATGCGGCAGCAACCAGCATGAGAACGAACCCGACCAATAGAACTCTGCGCACTGGAACTCCTCCACATCACGGCGACCACCGCTGTGATGTGTGGCACCTTACGACCTCCTCATCCCCAATGCGAACATCTCGGGAAACGAGTCGTGGCAGGCCATCGCGATCAGCACAGACACCTTCCCGCGGCCCCAGGCCTCATGGCGAGGACGGCAAGCGGCGTCTCCCGGCAACGCGTTGTGCCGGGAGGTAGGGTGGCAGTCCCCAATGGAGGAGAACAAGTGGGTGTCAGACTCAACCGGTCCACAGTGATCGCACGAGGTAAGAACCAGGAGGCCGCAGAGTTCGCCACAAAGGTTTCAAGTTATCTCGGAGAACTCACAGGTGTCCCAGTCATCTGGGGTCTTGAAGTCGGTGGCACTGTCGGCAAGGTTCATTGGTATGCAGACTACGAAAGCTTGGCTGCTCTTGAAACTGCGTTCGGTCAACTTGCGACGGATCAGGGATACCAGGCTCTGCTCGACACATCGGTGGACATCTTCGTCGGAGCAGCTGAAGACACCTGGGTCTACTTGACGTAGAGGCACAGTCGCCCGCGAACCTACCGTGCCAAGCGCGGCTTACCAGGTAGGCCGCGCTTTCGTAACGTCGTTCGCTTCGTAGAACTCCGCGCACCATGACTCCCCCCGAATGCCGACGCGGTCACGCGACACCATCCCTCCGCTCATAAGAACGAAACGCGGTCTGATTCCTGTGCGACAATGGACACATGAGGAGATTCGGCGTCTTCTTGTTTCTCATCGCACTCCTCACTGCGGCGTGCACCACGGTTAACGAATCAACAGGGTTCGGGTGTATGTCGGCCCCCGAAGACCAACGTCACTCGACTTCCGCCTTCCCTCTTTCAGTATCGGACAACCCGGTGCACCCGGGCGCCACGATCACTCTGAACATCGGTTCCACAGTCACTCAAACCCTGGCGCAATCCACCGACCTCTACGGATCTGATCGGGGCGTCACCGGATACGGATCGACATGGCAGTGCTGGAACGGCTCGGAGTGGGTGAACACACATCTTCTGGTTCACGATGGGGAGACCCTCACGGGGAAACCAGGCTCGACCACAACGGTTCCTGCCATCGGGATCCCCGTACCAGGATCCTTCAGCATCGTGGTTCCGGATGTGGATCCGGGGTGGTATCGCATCGCTGCGAATATCTGGGTTGATCAACCCGAGGGATCACCAGCGGCGTTCTCCGGTCACATCGGCGTGGAGGCTGTGCAGCCCGATTGAACGGACTGCTGAGACGCGACCTCTGTCGGTGATCAGTTGGAGTCGGAGGCAACACCCATCACCCGCCGAAAAAGTGGCTTACAAGGGCGCACGGGCGCTGTTATGTGCAAGCCAGAAGGCGCTAGTGGGCCTTTTCCGCCGGACAAGGTCGCGTTGTGTGCTTGGCGATCGATTCGCCCTTGGGTGGAGCTGAAACACCCTGCTTGATGATGACGAGGGACTGGGAAATGGAACTTCGGGTCATGGGACCGTGGCTTTCTTGGTGATCACCGTTCAGGTTCGAACGGCTGTGCGGTACAGACTGCGACGCAGGTATCTCGATTGGATAACCCGGCAGCAAGGCGAGACGCGGTTGCGCACTACAACGGAGGTGGTGGTGTTGAACCGAGGCGGGCGCAGCGTTTCGCGGTGGGTCAACTGCGCTATGTCGGGAACACTATCGGTATTGCCAGACAAGTGAGGTTATTTAGCGGATCATTTCGTCGACCTGCTCCCCATCACCAGCCGCAACGCGGATTCAGATTCGCTCATGGCGAACCAATCCCCGCAACCGAACCGACGGAAACCGTGGTACGACCGGAGCCGGAGGGGGGATTCGAACCCCCGGCCTACGCATTACGAGTGCGTTGCTCTACCCCTGAGCTACCCCGGCAAGGGCGCAATGATACCCCCTGCCACCATTTCAGTGCCCCTCACCCAACGTCCGCTTGGAGATCGTATTTGAGATGACTGGTCGCTGATGGCTGACAGCTGACAGCTTCTTCAATCCAGTACCGCTGCGAGCGCGGTAGCCACATCCTGGTGCTTGAAGGAGAAACCTGTTCGCTCGAGCACACACGGCTGGACTCGCTGGGATGTGAACCCGATCGCTTCTGCGAGCTCCTTGCCAAGTCGTGCCTTCACGGCGAACTTCGGTGCGGGAAGCACGGCCGGTCGCCCGAGTTGTCGCCCAAGCGCTTTGGCAAAATCTTTCTGACGAACCGGTTGGGGCGCGACGAGGTTCACGGGCCCCGAGACATCATCATCGATGATGTGAAGCAGTGCGTTCACCTCGTCTTCCAGGCTGATCCAGGACCACCACTGTTCTCCCTTGCCGATCGGACCCCCGAGTCCGAAGTTGAACAAGGGCAGCAAGGGTGAGAGAGCCCCACCGCTGGCGGCGAGCACGATGCCGGTTCGGGCGCTGGCAACACGGATACCAGCATCCAGCGCAGGTGCTGCCGCATGCTCCCAATCTGCGCACAATCGGGCGAGAAAATCGTCGCCAACCCCAGCTGTCTCGTCGACGACAGCGTTCCCGGTGTCACCGTAGAAACCGGTGGCTGAACCTGTGACCAGAACACTTGGTGGTCCGTCCATCGTTGCGATCGTCCGTGCGAGCAGACCGACGGGTGCTGTCCGCGTGGACCGCAAGAGTTCCTTCCGTTGCGGTGACCACCGTTTGTCCCCGATACCAGTCCCGTTCAACGACACGACCGCGTTCGCGCCAGCGAGAACCGACGATTCAAGCTGCCCTGAGGCCGGATCCCACAGCGAGCCGCCGGATGCGCCCCGTGTGCGGACAAGCCGCACAACGTCGTCGCCGCGTGCCTGGAGTGACTCAACGAGTGCCGAGCCGATGAGACCGGAGCTGCCAGCTACCACGATGCGTTTCGTCATTCGTCTGCCTCCCATGGTGCAAGGTGGCCATCAACGATCTCGTACCAATCGGCGATCATGGCTCCGAGTGGATCGATCTCGTTTACGTAGTTGTACCACCACAGCGGCTCATCGATCCACATGCGTACCGCTGTACGGTGGAATCCTCTCTCGCCTGGCGCCAGCGAGTGCTTCGTGCCGTGGATGGTGATGGGAATGAGAGGCGCCCCCGTCATCCATGCGAGCCACGCCGCTCCCCGCTTCGGCGGATCCTCACCCCACCTCTCGACCCTGCGACCCTCGGGGAAGAGACCGACAACGTTGCCACCGAGCACATGATCCACAGCCGTTCGCATCGCCCGGACCGGGTACCCATCGCGATCGAGAGGTATCGCTTCCCAGAAACTCATCATCAGGTCGAACAATTTCGACTGACCAAACAGACCGTCGACAGCAAGGAAACGCGCGTATCGATCGATATTCATAGAGATCAGCGGCGGGTCCAGGTGAGAGAAGTGGTTCGCTGCGATGACCGCGGGACCATCGCTCGGGATGTTCGAGCGACCTTTGACGGATAGGTCGAAGTACGTATCAACGAGCATCCTGGTCGGCAGACGAAACGTCCGATGGATCGTCCTCGGGGCAAGACTCCAGCGATCAGCCATCAGAACCGAGATCGACGAACAGCGCCGCTAGAGCGAGCTGAGGTCGCTGATTCGCCTTCAGTGCGTCGATCGTGTCGAGTACCCTCCCTGCGTTCTGAAGCGCTACCGACGACGTGACGCGGGTGAGGGAATTGACCGAAACGTCAGTGTTCTGAACAGAAGCTCCAAGCTGGGCAGCAGCGGTATCCCGATAGAAGGACGCAAGTAACTCGAGACCCGTTACGTACAGCGCATCCGAAGCCCGCGCAAGCTCGCGTTGCTGGCGTTCGATCACGTTTCTCGGGACATCGCTGTCTCTGAACTGAACCTCGATCTCGTTCTCCTGTCTGTTCTTCACGGCAGCAAGAAGGGGTTCGGTGGCTGCAAGTACCTCTGCGACCTGTCGATAGGCGTCACCTGGATGATCCGTCAATCGGTCAGGTACCGCCAACCACGATTCCCTGAACGCAGCCACGGCAGGTTCAGTCGCAAGGGCGACGGCGAGTCCCGGTCTACCGCCGGAGATCCTTGCCGCTTGGCTGGCACGGTCGGGATCGACACCCTGGGCAACCAGACCAGCAGCAACCTCTTCGTCAGGAACACGGCCGAACACGATGGTTCTACAACGGCTCGCGACCGTTGACGGGAGATCATCCTCCGACTCGGCAACCAGAACGAACGTTGTCGAGTGGATGGGTTCTTCGATCGACTTCAGCAGTGCGTTCGCAGCCTCATCGTTCAACATCGAGGCCTCCTCGAGGAGAAACACCTTTCTGTCTGCTTCCAATGGCGATCTCACGGCAGCAGAAACGATGCTCCGCGCCTGGTCGACCGTGATCGATGTACGTCCGTCAGGGGCAACGAGCACAAGATCAGGATGTGAGCCCTTCTTGGCTCGACGGACAGCGTCCACATCGTCGCCACCGATCAGAGCTGCGGCGAAACGACGTGCAGCGGTTGCTTTCCCAACGTTCGAAGGGCCGACGAAGAGATACGCTTGCGCTGGCGAATCAAGCTCCGCATCGAGAAGGTCGACCACCGCTGAATGTCCGACGAGGTCATCAAATCGGGTCATCGCTCCACACCCAGTGCATCGAGAACCTGCCCTACAACGTCTAATGGATCAGCGGCCGCATCGATAACGACGAATCGGTCGGGATCTTGCTCCGCCAGCATGTCGAACGCCTCTGCGACGGTTGTGTGGAATTCCCGGGGTTCGTCTCCGATCCTGTCCCCGACAGCCTGGCGGGCGAGACCGGTCCCGGCATCGAGCCGGAGCAGCACAACAACCTGCGGCCAGATACCGCCAAGAGCAACATCGTTGAGCTTTCGGATGTCCTCCAGGTCCAACCCCCGGCCCGCCGCCTGATACGCAAGCGAGGAATAGACCGACCTGTCAGATAACACCCACGACCCGGAATCAAGTGCAGGAGTCACCTTCTCAGCGATCAGTTGTGCTCTTGCTGCGGCGAACAACGCTGCCTCGGCCATGGCGACCGGTGCATGGTCTCCTCCGAGAAGGATCTCCCTGATGTGTTCGCCGACTTCGGTTCCACCCGGTTCGCGGACAACGACGACGGATTCGCCAGCCGCCGTGAGATGGTCGGCGATACGTGCGGCGACGGTGGACTTGCCTGCTCCCTCGATGCCCTCAAAGGCAATGTACCTGTTGTGCGATCCAGCTTGGCCGTCTTGCATCGTCACAGTTTCTCACGAAGTGAGTCCTCAACGGAATCGTTCTGCACTACTTGCGTTTCGCGGGACCTTTTGCCCGCTTTTCCGCAAGGCGATCAGACGCGTGCTCCAGGGTGACGTTCTCGACCGTCTCTGTCTTGCGGAACGACACGTTCGTTTCTCCGTCCGTCATGTACAGACCGAACCTACCGTCCTTAACCACGATCTCTTTTCCTGTCACAGGATCTGCACCGAGTTCCTTGAGAGGAGGCTTTGCGCCACGACGTTGACGGGGTTTCGCGAGAAGTGCGAGCGCCTCATCGAGGGTCACCGTGAAGAGTTGGTCTTCTTCCTCAAGACTTCTGCTCTCCTTACCCCATTTCACATAGGGTCCGTATCTGCCGTTCAGTGCTTCTATGGGAGCGTCATCCTCCGGGTGCTCGCCGACAACCCGTGGGAGGGTGAGCAACTTGAGACCATCCTCAAGCGTTATCTCAGCAAGCGACATGGTCTTGAACAGTGATGCGGTTCTTGGTTTGTCTTTCGCATCGGGGTCGCGTTCGCCAAGCTGGACGTATGGACCGAAGCGACCGGCCTTAGCGAGCACGTCGAGACCGGTGTCCGGATCGGTTCCAAGCGAACGATCGTCCGACGGAGCATCGAGCAGCTCAAGCGCTCGCTCGATCGTGAGCTCATCTGGGGCTAGATCAGGGGGAATCGAGGCCCGACGCTCCCCATGTTGTAGATATGGCCCATACTGGCCTGCCCTGGCGACGATCGGTTCGTCGTCGTCGCCCACACCGATCGGGAACGAGTTGACCTCCTTGGGATCGATTCGCTCGAGCGCGTCCTCTGAGACGAGTTGTGTCAGTCCAGGATGACCGTTGCCGTGGTAGAAGTCCTCGAGATACGGCACCCTCTCGCGCTCACCGGTTGCGATCAGATCGAGATCCTGTTCCATACGTGCTGTGAAGTCATAATCGACAAAGTCGGAGAAGTATTGCTCGAGCAGTGAGACGACGCTGAACGCACGCCACGTAGGGATCAAGGCTGTTCCTTGTTTCCGTGCGTACTCGCGGTCGAGGATCGTCGCGATGATCGATGCGTATGTCGAAGGTCTGCCGATCCCGAGTTCCTCGAGACGTTTGATGAGCGATGCTTCGGTGAATCTCGCTGGAGGTTTGGTCTCGTGATCGGTCGGCTCGAGTTCCACGGCTACCACGCCATCGCCCTCCGCCATGTTCGGAAGCAGTGTCTCCTGGTCATCGAGGGCGGCTTCGGGATCATCGCTCCCCTCGACGTACGCTCGTAGGAAACCAGGGAAGATGATCGAACGGCCCGATGCCTGAAAGCGACACGTCCTGTCATCGAACGTGTCCGCATCGATCCGAACAACGAGGGACTCCCCTTTCGCATCCTTCATCTGGGACGCCACCGTTCGCATCCAGATCAACTCGTACACCCTCGCCTCGTCAGAGGTAGGTCCGAACTCACCCGCAGCAACGTCCATGTCCTGGAATCGTTCTCCTGCAGGGCGGATAGCTTCGTGAGCTTCCTGTGCACCCTTGGCTGCCTTGCCGTAGACCCTTGGCTTTTCTGGAAGAAACTTCGACCCGTATCGATCGGAAACAAGGGACCTAGCAGCTGCAACAGCGGTTGCCGAAAGGTCAGTGGAATCAGTACGCATATAGGTGATGAATCCGGCTTCGTACAAACGCTGGGCGGCGCTCATCGTGCGCCTGGCACCGAAGCGGAGTTTTCTCCCCGCTTCCTGCTGGAGTGTCGACGTGCGGAACGGTGCATACGGCCGGCGGGTGTACGGCTTCGCCTCAACCTCGGCTACCTGAAAATCGGAACCTGACAGACCTGCCGCCAGATCAACTGCAGCCTGGGAGTCGAGACGGAGCCTGTCCTTACGAACCACGCCCTCCGAATCAAAATCCCCACCGTCGGCAACGCGCACGCCATCAACGAACCGCAGCGTTGCATTGAACTCAGTCGAGGATGCCTCTAGGACGGCCTTGAGACTGGAATAGGTCGCAGAAACATGGGCCATACGCTCACGCTCACGCTCCACGAGGATGCGTGTTGCGGGAGATTGGACCCTCCCTGCAGACAAGCCACGTTGTACCCGGCGCCAGAGCACAGGCGACACCTCGTATCCGAACAGCCGATCGAGGATGCGGCGAGTTTCCTGAGCCTGTACGAGAAGCTCGTCGAGCTCTCGTGGATGCTCCGCTGCTTCACGTATCGCACGTTCGGTGATCTCGTGGAACACCATCCGTCGTACAGGAACCTTGGGCTTGAGCTCCTGCATCAGGTGCCATGCGATCGCTTCACCCTCGCGATCTTCATCCGTAGCAAGGTAGAGCTCGTCGACTTCCTTGAGTTTCCTCTTGAGGAGGCTGACCTGCTTCTTTGAGGAGTCCGTGACGACGTAGATCGGTGTGAAATCGTCCTCGATATCGACACCGAACCGTGTGGTCTTCCAGAGGTCCCGCCGTGACTCCGGGAGGTCCGCAGCTCGCGACGGGATGTCGCGGATGTGTCCGATGGATGATTCCACGATGAAGTCGTCACCAAGGTACCTATTGATGGTCCGCGCCTTGGCTGGGGACTCGACTATGACGAGCTTCTTTGTCATGACCTTCCGATTTCGAGGGACGGCGTATAGATTTACGGCAGTTGCATGACCTTGTCAATAGGTGCAACGATGCAAAAACCTAGCGCATGTGTGGAGCGAATCCCACATGGAGCCGTTCAACAACCCGATCCCAGGTGAACTCAGCCTCCACGAACTGCCGGCCAGCATGGCCCATCGATTCGGCTTTGGAAGGGTCATCGAGCAGGATCGTGAGGCCGTCGGTGATGTCCGACACGCTCGAAACAACGAAGCCCGTCTCGCCAGGGAGCACCGTCTCGGGCGAACCACCCGAATCACCAGCAAGAACCGGAAGCCCGCTTGCCGCCGCCTCGAGAAACACAAGCCCAAGCCCTTCGACCTCGAGTCCGCCCCAACGCGAACTGCATGGCATACAGAAGATGTCCATCGACCTGTAGAGGCCAGGGAGTGCCGACCACTCGACGCCGACCTCGAACCGCACATTGACGTCCAGCCGCTGTGCAAGCCGGCGTAACTTCGTCTCGTCACGACCCTTCCCGACGAAAACTACTTGAACGTCTCGATCAAGTTCCGCTACCGCTCGAAGAAGACGGGATTGACCCTTGCGAGGAACGAACCTCGATACACATCCAACAACAGGCACATCGCGCCTTGGCTTGATATCGGCGGGTGTGAACGTGCCGATATCGACGCCAGCTCCGAGAAGATTGGTTGGTCTCTTCGCGACAGCTGTGACCTTGCGAGCAGTGAACCTGCTTACAGCGAACCGAACATCCGCTGCGGCAAGAGTTCGTCCGAGTAGCTGTCGGGATCCAGGGATCGATCCGGGGATCGTGACCTCGGCACCGTGATTGAGTATGCCGAACGGCACCCCAAACGTCTCTCGCATCCAAGGACCGAGTTGTGGCAGGGGGTGGGGTGCACCGAAGAGGACCGCGTCGGGTTCGAACGAATCGATCGTATGGGAGACGAGCGCCTTCGTTTCCTTACCGGGAAGCATGTATCGCTGGTTCCCGCGAACGACGTTGGTCTCCTCGCTCGGAACATCGGTGTCGTGTGGAGCGATCACCATCGATTCACCGTCGTATGCGGCGAGCAGATTCCCGAGATACATCTGGATCCCACCGGGTTTCGGCGGATAGTCGTTCGTGATGACGAGCAGTCGCACGCCTAGGGCTCCAGATGAGGTGCGACGTTGTACGACGTCAAGATGGGGTGTGATTCGCCGTAGAGCACCGATGTCATCGATGTGTTGCGCGGAACGGGAAACGTGTCTCGCCTGGCGAAACCGAGCTCCATGATATTCACGATGTACGCGCGGATCACGGCACCATGGGACACCACACCGATGTCGCTGTCCGCCCCTGCCACGACGGACCTCACGGTATCCGCCATGCGTTTCCCCGCATCCGTGAACGTCTCACCGTCACCCCCCCGCGGCAGATCGTTTCCGAACTCATAGATCTGTTCATAGAGGCCAGGCTCCACGACTCTGGCTTCGTCGGAGGTGAGGTTCTCCCACGTGCCGAAGGACATCTCCTTGAAACCTTCATCCTGGCGAGGGTCAAGACCAAACGGTCGCCCGAGCAGTTCTGCCGTCTCGCGTGTTCTGCCGAGAGGCGACGTGTAGAGCTGGCCCATCGCTGGTGCATGCGCTGCTACAGCAGTTGCCTGTTGTTTCCCGAGATCGGTGAGGGGGCTGTCGGTATGTCCCTGCCATCGGCCCAAAAGGTTGCCCTCGGTCTGTCCGTGGCGGAACAACGTCACGAGGTGCCCCTCGGGGCCGAAGTGGACGACGGACTCGTTGAGATGTGTCGCATCGTTGAACACCGTGAGCTGTGGTCGTTCGGAATCGGGGATCGTGATCACGGTCACCGCTGTGTTGAAAGAGATCGACAACGGGGCACGACGCCCGGATCGCCCGAGGAGGCGAGAGAGCAGCGTCCAGATCACACCGCCGTGTGTGACGACATGGGTGTGGTCCCCATCAGCCATGGTTGCGACAAGGCCTTCGAACGCTCCCATGACACGATCAGCGAAATCCGACATCAGTTCCCCGCCGCCAGGAGCGATGTCCTCCCCGGCGAAGAAGGCCTCCAGTTGACCAGGGAAACGTACCGTGATCTCATCTGTCGTGAGACCCTCCCAGCCTCCCACATGGAACTCGCGCCAGGCAGGGTCGGGTGCTATTTCGGTGGAGATCGCTGCTGCTGTTTCCATCGTTCGCGCAAGATCCGAAGCAACTGTCCGAACGGGACGTTCATCGCGGAATCTCTGCTCGAGCCTGCGGACCTGATCGATCCCGAGATCGGACAGACCGGAATCCAGAGAACCCTGCCAACGTCGTTGGTTGTTGGCATTCGTCTCTGCGTGTCGAATCAGTGTGATCGTTTTCGCGATGGGTCCTCCTCCTTCCCGGCTCGCGTAGGCTATACGGATACGAACTGATGCCGTTCGACGGGAACGCCAGGGGCGTTCCTTACCCAACTCCGGGCTGAGAACTTCCTCGTCTACTTCCTCCATACCTCACGGTTGAAAAGAATAAGAATGGGGAGGATCTCGAGACGACCGACGATCATGAGTGCCGATAGCAGCCACTTTCCAGCCGCGGGGATCGCAAGATAGTTCGAGGTGGGCCCCACGTCGCCAAGACCAGGCCCGACGTTGCCGATCGACGTTGCAACCGCCGAAACCGTCGAGACCATGTCGAGGTTCGACCCTGCGAGCGATCCGATGATCGCAAGCAGGAAGGTTCCCGTCATGAACGCGAACATGTACAGGAGGAAGAACGTTTGGACGGTCTCAACAACGAGGTCGGGAACAGGATTGCCACTGATACGTGTGACGAAGACACCACGGGGGTGGATGAGCCGTCGTACGTCGGTACGTGATGCCTCGTAGAGGATCTCTAACCGGTCGGTCTTTATCGCCCCTGATGTGGAACCGGCCATCCCGCCAACGAACATCAAACCGACGATCATGATCTCGAGCGACGGGATCCATTGTGCGAAATCCACGGTGCCGTAGCCGGTCGTCGTCACGATCGTGAGCGATGTGAAAACGGCGTCCCGTATCGTCGTCGATACGTCTCCACCCCACGTACCTACTGCCATGAGAACTGCAGCAAAGGCAACAATCCCAAGGTAGACACGCACACCGCCAGATCTGAAGTATGTCTTGCGATCCCGTCGAACGAACTTGTAGTGGAGGGCGAAGGACATACCAGCAAGCGTCATGAACAGGATCACGACCCACTGCGAATAGGACGAGAAAGCGCCGAGCGAGCCGACGTTCGTCGAGAACCCGCCGGTCGACAACGTGGTCAGGGAATGATTGACAGCCTCGAAGAGGGTCATCTCTCCGAGCCAGAGCATGATCACCTCTGCCCCTGTGAGTACGAGGTACACGAACCACAACCGTTTCGCTGTCTCCCGGAACCTCGGCGTCAACCGATCGGGCATCGGCCCTGGCGACTCTGCTCGAGCCAACTGCATCGCACCCATTCCCAGAAGCGGCAGGATCGCAACGGAAAGCACGATGATCCCCATCCCACCGATCCATTGAGTCAGCGACCGCCACATGAGTATTCCGTGGGAGAGCATCCCGGGATCTGGCACGATCGATGCACCCGTTGTCGTGATCCCTGACGCGGATTCGAATACAGCATCCGTGATACTGCTCACGGCACCCGTGAACAGATAGGGAAGTGCGCCAGCGATCGCGAGCGCGATCCACGCAAGCCCCACAGCAGCGAAACCTTCCCTCGTGCTCAACTCGCCAGGCCGGTCGAACACACGCCACAGGACATATCCGGTGAGCGTCGTCAGGAAAGCAGCGAGGAAGAGGCCTGGGATCTCCGACCATTCCTGATAGATCGCACTGACAACGATCGGGGCCAGCATCGATAACCCGATGGCACCGAGGACGGCGCCGACAACGTGGAGGAGGTGGCGCCAGGACACAGATCAGCCGGAGAGTTTCTCTGCTGTCTTGATCGCCTCGGGCAGAGCGATCACGATCAGATGATCACCAGCCTCGATCTTCGTGTTGCCTCTCGGGACGAATGCATCGTCGCCACGCTGGACACCACCGATGATGAGGGAGTGCGGAAGCTTCAGATCGGCAAGCGTCTTGCCGATCGCAGGACTGTTCGGACCGACCTCGAGTTCTATCGCCTCGGCGTCTGAGTCGGTGAACGTTACGACCGAATGGATCACGCCCCTCCGCACGAAGCGGAGAATCTCGTTCGCCGCAGATAGACGCGAGCTGACCGTTGCGTCCAATCCCACGCCGTAGACCAGACCGACCAGGTCGGTGTTGGTAAAGCGTGCGATCACCTCACCGGCACCAAGCGACTTAGCGGCGAGTGCGCCGAGAACGTTCTCGCCGTCCCATCCGGTGAGGGCCATGACTGTGTCAGCAGAGGCAACACCCTCGGCAAGCAGAAGCTTTGGATCGATGGGGTCACCACACACGGTGACAACACCCGGAAGCTCCGTAGCGATCACACGGCACCGCTCCATGTCTGACTCGATCAAGGTGGTAGAAACGCCGCTGTTCGAAAGCATGCGAGCTGTCAGCTTGGCGAGACGGGTGCCTCCGAGCACGATGACCTTTTCTGCAGGTCTGCTCGAGAGTCCGAGCCACGAATACGCCTGTTCTGTGCTGCCCTTCATCGCCATCATCAACACATGGTCGTGTACCTCGAGGGTGGTCGATCCTCGAGCGATGATCGTTTCGCCGTGTCGTATGACCGCCACGACAAGCCAATCCCAGTTGACAACGGTCGCTTTCAAATCGGCGAGGGTGCGGCCAACGAATGACGCACCGGGGTCGACGAACGCTCCGAGAAGAACGAGTTGGCCGTTGGCGAATTCGATGATTTCTGCGATGTCACCGCTTGAAGCGAGTTGGAGTAGTTCGCGTGCGGCTGCTTCATCAGGGTCGATGACGAGGTCCACACCGAGCGCCTCCACCTCCGCCTTGAGTTGAGGGTCCTCGACTCGAGCAACTTTTCGAGGGATGTTGAGCTTCGTCCCCGCTGCACATGCAAGCACGTTCACAGCATCGGATGAGCTCACGGCGATCAGCAGATCAGCATCCTTGAGACCTGCCTGTTTCAGTGTCTCGACCGACGCTCCGTTCCCGTTGATGACAAGACAATCGATCTCGCCCTGCGCTACCGCTGCTCGTACGGGGTCGGACTCGATGACAACGACATCCTGGCCCTCGTACGACAGTTTTTCTGCGAGGAACGACCCAACAGCACCCGCACCCACGATGACAATTTTCATGAACCCGTGAGACTAGGGGCAATCAGACAACAGAACGCAGATATCAGATGACAGAGCCTGATACCAGCTCACCATCGGCGCTCTGACAGCCAAGCGATCCATTGTCTTTCGTCTGTTCCTACAGCAGTCCGCCGGCACTGACGAACGCCGAGGCAAAGATCAATGAAACGATCGTCATGACCTTGATGACGATGTTCATCGCTGGCCCTGACGTGTCCTTGAACGGATCTCCGATGGTGTCGCCGACCACGGCGGCCTTGTGGGCATCGGAACCCTTGCCACCAAAGGCGCCAGCCTCGATGAACTTCTTTGCATTGTCCCAGGCTCCACCGGCGTTTGCCATGTAGATCGCGAGTAGGAATCCTGACACCAGGGCACCTGCGAGCACACCACCAAGCATCTCGACGGAGATGAACCCGACAACAAGCGGCAGGGCTACGGCTAGGGAACCAGGGATGATCATCTCTCTCAGGGACGACTTCGTGGAGATGTCAACGCACTTGGCGTACTCGGGTACAACACCCTCTTTCCCCTCACGCAGACCGGGGATCTCACGGAACTGTCGACGTACTTCTTCGATCATCTCAAAGGCAGCTCGCCCAACAGCTTGGATGGTCATCGCAGCGAAGAGATACGGGAACATCCCTCCGATGAAGAGACCCATAACAACCTTGATGTCGAGGATGTTGAACTCCTCAACACCCACCGCTTTGGAGAACGTGAAGAACAGTGCGAGAGCCGTAACAGCTGCCGATGCGATAGCGAAGCCCTTCGCTACTGCCGCGGTGGTGTTGCCGAGGGCATCGAGCTGGTCGGTAGCTTCCCGAACCTCAGGGTCAAGATTCGCCATCTCGGCTATGCCTCCCGCGTTGTCCGCGATCGGTCCGTAGGCATCGACGGACACGGTGATCCCGAGAGTTGCAAGCACACCGATCGCAGCGATCGCAACGCCATAGATGCCACCGCCATCGATTGCAAGCTCGCCACCCCAATGGGCTGCACCCATCCCGAGAGCAACCACGATGACCGAATATGCGGCGGACTTCTTGCCCTCTGCGATACCAGCAAGGACCACGGTCGCGGGGCCCGTCTCTGATTGTCTCGCGATCTCTTTCACGGTCTTGTAGTGGTCAGAGGTATACCACTCAGAGATCTTGCCGACGATGATCCCGATGAGCAAGCCGACGATGACCGCGACGAAGAACCCCCATGGGTTCTTGATGCCATCAACATCGTTGAACATGACCGGTGTCAGGATCGCAACACCAACGACGGTGATCGCAGACGCCGCCCAGGTTCCCGTGTGAAGAGCTTTGGCAAGATCGTCACCCTTGGGTCTCACGAGGAACGATCCGATGATGGATGCGCCCATACCGATCGAGGCGATCATCAAGGGGTAGAAGATAAGGTTCGGCAGGTAGGCCTGACCACCGAAGACGATCGCTGCGAAAGCGATCGGGGCTATGAGGGAACCCACATACGACTCAAAGAGGTCGGCACCCATGCCGGCAACGTCTCCAACGTTGTCTCCAACATTGTCGGCGATCGTGGCAGGGTTCCGCGGATCGTCCTCAGGGATACCCGCCTCAACCTTGCCGACGAGGTCGGCGCCAACATCAGCAGCCTTCGTGTAGATACCGCCGCCGACGCGGGCGAACAGTGCGATCGATGATGCACCAAGGCCGATCGCCGTCACAACGTTGACCCAGTCTTCTTCTAGGTTGAGAAGGTCTTTGAACACGTACATGCCAACGGCGAAACCCAACAAGCCAAGACCCGCAACGGTGAACCCCATCACAGCACCGCCACGGAAGGCAACCGGTAGTGCCTTGGCGGTACCACCGACCCTGGCAGCCTCCGCTGTTCGGGCGTTGGCGGCGGTCGCAATACGCATACCGATGAAACCCGCAAGAGCCGACAAGGCGGCACCGAACACATACGCGACAGCTCCCCACGGTCGACCCCAGTCGAGGAGAACGAAGATGAGCACAGCCATCACACCGACGAAGACGGCGATGGCCAGATACTCGCGACGCATGAACGCCATAGAACCCTCACGGATCGCACCCATGAGGCTGACCATCCGTTCGTTGCCTGGGGACTCAGCGACCACCTGGCGGCCGTACACGGCAGCGAGGACAAGGGCAGCTATGCCCATCAGAGCGGCCACGTAGAGCCATACGTCGGGATTCACAGAAATCACTCCTGGTTGCGTTTTGGGGGAACCTTGAAACCGGCGGCATTATAGGCGAAAGAGATCAGACAACAGATACCAGACAGCAGAGCACAGACATCTGCCGTCTCACACCTGGCATCTGCTGTCTGGTATCTGCCATCGGGACAACGTCGTTATTCCGACAGTTCAGGGAGTCAGAGCCAGCAACGTTCGTTGATTGGGCAACACACTCATCCCTGGACCACCGAACGAGGCCCTCGTGACCACGAAATCTAAACTGATCGTTCTCCTCGCATCGATCGCTCTCACCGCGGCGGCTTGCTCTTCGGCGAGTGGCACAGACGACGCGGCATCCGGCGAAACCCTGGCAGAGGACACGACATCCCCAAACGCTCCCAAGACGCCGACGTCGACGACTGCGTTCGTCAATAACGGCGAACTCCCCGAGGGAACGTCTGCGCTCGACAACCGATATGACGACGCGTTCCCCGAACCGTTGATCGATCCGCAGGACGTTCTTTCGGGGGGGCCTCCGCCTGACGGTATCCCGCCGATCGACAATCCTGAGTTCATCTCGGTGACAGCCGCTGACGCCTGGCTCAACGACGTCGAACCCGTCCTTGTCGTAGATGTCGAGGGCGATGTACGGGTGTACCCCATCCAGATCATGATGTGGCATGAGATCGTGAACGACACCGTCGGGGGCCTCGCACTCGCAGTGACCTACTGTCCGTTGTGCAACTCGGCCATCTCGTTTGAGCGAGTCGTGCGGGGAGTCGAGACAACCTTTGGAACCTCGGGGAACCTCTACAACGCCAACCTCGTGATGTACGACCGTGCAACAGAGTCTCTGTGGAACCAGCTCGACGGACGAGCAGTCATCGGTGTACTGACGGGTGACGTTCTTGCCCAGTATCCATCGTCAACGATGTCGTGGGCCACGGTGAAGGAGTCGCGGCCCAACGCACAGGTACTCGACAGGGATCGCACCGGTGCATCACGTCGCTACGGAACGAACCCCTACACCGGACTCGATGATCCGAACGGCCAGCCCTTCCTCTTCAACGGTGAGGTCGATGTGCGGGCAAAGGCGATGCAGCGAATCGTCGCCATCGAAAGCGAGAACGCAGCTGCAGCGTGGACGATCGACTTCCTCAGTGGCGATGCGGACGCCGTTGCAACACAAGCCGAATTCGACGGCGAGCCGCTGACCATCCTGTGGCAGGCAGGCGAAGCATCCGCACTTGACACTTCGGACATCACAGCCGGACGGGACGTCGGCACGGTTGGTGTGTTCTCGGCAGTGGTCGGGGACCAGGAGCTGACCTTCAGTGTCAAGGGAGATACGTTCATCGACGACCAGACATCCTCGCAATGGAACATTCTCGGGGAGGCCGTTTCCGGATCCCTCGAGGGTTCAAGACTCGTACCGGTGACGTTTGTGAGGACGTTCTGGTTCTCATGGGCAGCCTTCCGCCCGGACACGGACCTGGTGGAATCATGAGCATTGACTGGCAGTTCCAAGGAGGGCAAGGATGGATCTAGCACCCCTCACACTTGCCCTCGCAGCCGGCGGGCTGTCGACGATCAATCCCTGCGGCTTCGCCATGCTGCCAGCGTATCTCACGTTCTATGTGGGGGCTGATGAAGACCAGCTTCCATCGGCCAGCAGCAGAATGGCACAAGGTCTCCTCACAGGCCTGATGGTCACCGGAGGCTTCCTGCTCGTATTCGCGATCGTCGGAATTCCGATCACCTACGGCGCCACGCAGATCGTGAGGGCGATCCCCTGGGTTGGGATCGTCCTGGGTCTGACGCTGCTCGTTGTAGGAATCGGGACGTTCTTCGGTCGGAAACTCTCTATGACGATCGCCAACCCTGTCCGACCTGAACACAACCGCCAGCCAAAGACGATGTTCGTATTCGGGATCGGGTATGGCGTGGCCTCGCTCGGCTGCACACTGCCCGTATTCCTCGCTGTCATCGGGGCGTCACTCGCGACCCAGGGTCCGGGATCGGCACTTCTCGTTCTCGTCGCCTATGGGACGGGTATGGCCATCATGCTGATCCTCTTCTCCACAGGCGCCGCACTCGTGCGAGACGGACTCGTACGATCGGTGCGAAAGCTCATGCCGTATATGGGTCGTATCACGGGCACGATGCTGACGGTGGCTGGCCTCTACCTCACCTACTACTGGGGTCGTGTCAAGTTCGGTTCAGCGGCGACCCTCGGGGATGACCCGATCGTCGGGTTCGTCGGCGATTTCACTTCTGCCATCGAGCGATACGCCGGTACCTACGGCAGACCGGTGATGCTCACCCTAGGTGTCATATTGCTCGGGATTCTGTCGGTGATGCTGTTCCGGCGACTGTCTGGACGTCTGCAATCCGATGACACCGATCCCATCGATTTCGAGGACGTAGACATCGATACCACCCAAGCCCACACCGAGGATCTCGAAGTGAGCTGAAACCGGTCAACACAGCAACACATTTTCAACGAACGCTCAACAAAAAAAAACGACGAGGAGACCACGGTGTCACGGAGCCAGCAGCAACAGAAGAGCAGCGAGAAGCGAACCCAACGCAAGAAGGATGCCCAGCGGAAGGCGAACATTCGTCGCTACACGTGGATCGGCGCAGGAGTACTCGGTGTTGCCGCGCTCGTTGGCGTCCTCCTTACGCTCCCTGCTCCTGAGGGTTCGGCGGTCGTCGAAGGTCAGGCGTCGACCGGTTCACCAGCGCCATCTGTTGAAATGGAGGGATTCGACGGCGAAACCGTCATCCTTGCGGACTACGCAACAGCCGGGACTCCGGTCGTCCTCAATTTCTGGGCATCCTGGTGCCCGTTCTGTGTCGCAGAGATGCCCGATTTCGAAGACTCAAGTAACGCCCACGGCGAAGATGTTGCGTTTATCGGCGTGAACCTCCAGGACGATCAGGGCGCAGCGGACAGTCTCAAGATCGACACGGGTGTCACCTATCAGTTGACGCGCGACCCTCAGGGTGTCGTGTACAACGCCTTCGGCGGGATCGGCATGCCAACAACGGTGTTCATCGATGCCGATGGGATCGTGCGCGAGGTCGTGACGGGCCAGATGTCGCGTGCGGGACTCGATTCCAAGATCGAACAACACTTCAACGTTGGGGCGTAGCCGGACGGCTCACGTCAGTGCATCGCGCTTGTGAATGTACTGACGTCCAAGGAGCCCGGACAAAAGAAGGAGAACGACACCGGCACCGTACGCCGCACCGTTCGGGTGCTCGGATAGTCGACGACCTGGCTGAACGACGCGGATCGATGTGACCTCGAGGAACGTCTCGCCCGCGCGGGACGCGTCGTGGTACTTCCAGATGCCCGTGGCCTCGACAACAGGGCCCACGGTGCGATATCGACCTGGTGCATCGAGAGGTCGGCCCATCTCGGTTGGCATCCGTACGGCGATACCCGAGTTGGGCCCCGTTAACGCACCCCCCTCGACCACCGGCGCCTCAGCGTATGAATCGTCGTTGAGTTGCGTCCACATCCACCCGTCGCGCCGAAACCCGAAATCGCCGATGAGTTCGCCAACGATCACGATCTCCTGACCGTCGTACATCGCTCCGTTTTCAAGGAGGTCGTCGGAATGCACCGCTACGGCAGTTGCTGGCGCTACGACAACGACGAGAAACACGAATAACAGGAAGAGAATGCTCACTGCGCGGAGTCGCATCATCGTCCCCGAACCAGGGAGTACAGAAAACCGACGAGAACGAACACAGCTACGAACTCGAGACGTCCCAGGTACATCTCCAGGATGTAGGTGAGCTTGAGGAGTGCTGGCATCGACGGACTCGTCACACCGACTGACAGGCCAACACTCGCACCAGCACTCACGGATTCAAACAGGGCCTGTTGGAGCGGCACCCCGTACGCAAATGCCACGCCAGCACCCGCGAGGAAGAGGGCCACGAACAACAACGACACGACCATTGCTGACCGCGCGATTTCTGGGGTCAGGTTGTGTCGGCCGTACTGGTAGTAGCTCGTATCGACAAGGGCCCCCTCCGGCAGAAGATCGCCCCGGACCTCGTCGCCGATCGCACGAACCGTGATGCCAACTCGTAGCGCCTTGACTCCTCCTGCGGTCGACGAAGCCATACCACCTAGCGCCATTGCCAGCGCCATTCCACCGAACGCAAGACCCGACCACGTCACAAGTTCTGACGAAGGCACCGTGGCAAAACCGGTCCCTGTGTGAGCCGAGAGGATCTGGAAGAACCCTTGCCGTGACAGCCCGGCGATCGAGCCGTAGGTGCCAAGTGCCGCGAGACCAACAATGGTGAGCACCATCGTTGCGCCAAATGTCGAGAGGATGGTTCGCGTTTCGAGGTTCTTGAGGAGCGACCAGCGACTTGGCCGATCTCGCTCGTCGAGCTTGAAATCGAGGATCTTACGCCGGAGCCTCTTGTCAGACTTGCTCCACAGGCGGAAGTGGAATCCGAACGACAGTGCGCCGGCCACCATGAGAACAGCCGTCACAGCTTCAAAGATCGCTGAGTGGTAGTAGCCGAGTGACGTCGACTGAGGTGCGAACCCACCGGTATCGAATGCTGCGAAGAAGATCATCAGCGCATGGAAGAGAGCACGATCCCAGTGGTATCCGAGGATGAACTTTGCGACAACGCCGAGGGCAAGGACGCCAACGGCGAGATGCAGCAGTGACACAGCCCAAATGACCCGAGCCGTGGACTGCACCGATGGGAGGACTCTGTCGTCGCGACCCTCCCCCTGGAACAGCGTCGTCATCCCTCGACCTGCAAACAGGAGCAGCGCAGCGATGATGATGCCCTGGCCACCAAGGAAATGGAGGAGGTGGCGCCAGAAGTTGAGCGACGATGCCAGGTGATCGAGATCTTGTATCAGAGCAAGCCCCGTCGTGGAGAGACCGGACATTGCATCGAAATACGCATCGAGTGGGGATGCATAGTGTCCGGAGAGCATGAAGGGGATCGCACCGATGAATGGCACGATGAGCCATGTCAGAGCAACCACCACCATCCCGTGACTCCAGTCCAGATGCTTTTGTTCTGCGCTGAAACGCGACTTCGGTGTTGTGCTGACACGCATCAAACCGGTCCCGAGGATCCCGAAGACGCCAGCCATCAGGATGAAGCTCCCCAAAGGGTTCCACTCTGCTGTGAGGAGCGCCCACAGGATCGGGATCCCTGAAGCTGCAGCGACAACGACGAAGATCTTCCCGAGTGCGAACCCGATCGTTCGCAGATCGTCAGCAGCAGGTTTGATCAACATCGTGGCTCCGAGGCGACGAGTGAAAGGCGAGAAATTCTACTTCCAAACCTCGCTGGGACGGGGATGGCAGTCTGGATCTGGTGGGCGCGAAGGGCAGGCACTAGAAGATCCAGAGAGCGACAGCCGCAACACCCACGGCCGCAAGCGCGAGACCGAGAACGATCAGCGCTTCGATCACGAAAAGGATCGTTCCATCAACAGGGTTCGGGACCCAAACAGGTGTCGATCTCGATCGCCTTGTCATGGCTGGCTGCGCGTCACACAGAAAACGCTTTGGATATCGCTCGCCTTGTCGACGTGGCTCGACACAACAAGTCGATCGCCAGGCCTGATGACGGTGGGTCCGCGAGGAACGATGACGTCCTCCCCGCGTTCGACACCGAGCACAACAGAACTCTTGGGGATCTCGATGTCCTGGAGCGGGCGCGGCTCGAACGTTGCTCCAACTTCGAACTCGGAAACGAGGAGCCTTCCGTGGGCAAGCAGCGATGTCGCTTCCAGGGCATCGACCTTGAGATCGCGCTCCAGGACATCCACCATGAGATCGGTCACGGCAACGGTCTTGATCCCGAGCGCAGTGAACGTCGGTGAGTTCGCTGGGTCATTCAGACGGGCAAGAGCCTTCCTCGCTCCGAGGGTGCGTCCGAGTTGAGAAGCCACGAAGTTGACCTCGTCTTTGCCAGTGACAGCGAGAATCCAATCCGACCGGTGCACGTCGGCACGCTTGAGGAGCTCGACATCGGTACCGTCGCCCTCGAACACGATCACTCCCGTTTCACCGACCACCTTCATCGCGATGTCGTGTCTTGGTTCGATAACCGTCACGATGTGACCAGATCGGGCGAGCTTCCTTGCCAGGTATGAACCCACCTTGCCACCACCGACGACGAGCACCCTCATGACAACTCAGGCTCCACATCGATGAGATACTTTCTGACCTTGGTCATCGTGCCTTGTTTGGCGGACGCGACGATGAGGTCGCCCTCGTGAAGGGTTGTTTCGGTATCAGGTACGAAGGTTCGTCCGTCTCGCATGATGGCGGCGACCCGAAGCGCTCCACTGATCTCGAGATCTCCGACGAGGAGCCCTTCTGCCTCGGCGTTGAGATACATGTCGACGATCTCAACATCTCCGCCAGAAAAGGTCACGTGGTAGTCGAACTCCGATTCGATGATCTGTTCATGTACGACCCGCGAGACGAGGTGTGCCCCAGCAACGTACCTGACGTCGAGGGCTCGGTATACCTCAGCGCGCGCAGGGTCATCGAGCCGTGCGATCGTGTTCGGGACACCGAACACCTCTTTCGCAACCTGTGCAGCCATGACGTTGGCATTGTCGTTTGAGGTCACTGCAATGAATGCCTGTGCGAACTCGATATCCGCGGATCGGAGTGTCTTCACATCGTAGGCAAGACCGACATGTGTCTTTCCATTGAAGGTCGCCCCGAGCTTGGCGAGCTTCTCGGGAAGTTCGTCGATCACCGAAATGTCGTGTCCCTCCTCGGACAACGTAATCGCAAGATCCGATCCGACTCTGCCACATCCGGCAATGACCACAAGCATCCTCACAGGCTAACCCGCAGCGTGCATGGTTTCGTTCCATCGGTCGCTGGCATCCGGGAGGTAGTCTCTGTTCCGATGCCCGATCGACGATCCACAGCGGTTCTCGTAGCCCTCGTAGCCCTCGTTGCCTCGTCATGTACACAGAGCGCATCATCCACAACTGTCACGCCACTGGCCGTTCCATCGACCACAGTGGTAGTGCCGACCACAACTAGTTCATCGACAACCACCACAACGATGCCGGCAACCACAACAACCGAGAAGCCTCTCGAAAAGGTGAGCGTCGGCGGCGACATGCCACAGGATCTGACGATCGCCGTTGCGACCTTCCTGTCTGCCGTACAAGATCCGCGAAACCCTGCACCGGGTATCGATCCTGCCCTCCTCTCGCACCTCAGCGCATCGGAAGTCAGCATCGACGATTCGTATCAGAGTTCGGCGACAACGCTCGAGCTCGAAACAGGAGGAAACGTTGGGATCGTCACCCTGGACTCGGGCGACGTCCTGCTGACAGCAGACGATGGCACAGGTTGGAGCGTCGTCGGAACAGACTTCTCGTCAACACAGAACGTCTCCCCATGGTTCGGTGCTTCACCTGGACGAGTGCTCGTTCTTGGATCTGACGCGAGACCAGGGAGCAAGCCTTCAGTATTCCGGATGGACTCCATCCACATCCTCACATCGGTCGCGGAAACGGGTGAAGGGACGATCCTCGGCTATCCACGAGATAGCTACGTTGACACTCCGTACGGCGAGATGAGGATCAATGCTCTGACGACGTCGGCGCGCGGACCTGATGCCCTCCTGAAGCAGTTCACCGATGAATGGGGCATCCCGCTCGATGGGTACATCCTCACGGCGTTCTCTGGCTTCGAGAAACTGATTGGCAGGACGATCGGACGTCTGCTCATCACCCTGCCCATGGCGATCCCCACACAGGCGTGGTGGCCGGGTTTCAGCGCAGGCACCCAAACGCTGACCCCTACCAGAACACTTGACTACGCGCGCACCCGAAAGCAAGTGCCGGGCGGCGACTTCACACGATCAAGGAATCAAGGTGTTGTGATGCTTGCCACACTTGGGATGCTTCAGCAGGGCACGATCAACGATGCACCGATGCTCATCGGCGAGCTCGTAAAGTACACGGAGACGAACCTCCCACCATCGAAGTTGATCCAGTTGGCAGCTTCAGCACTTGCGCTTGACATCGCACAGATCGACAACGTGGTCCTTCCAGGCAGCCTTGGACGCGGTGCCGGAGGTACGTCCGTCGTGTTCCTCGATGACGGCGCCGATGCCATCGTGCAGGACGTTGTTGAGGATGGTGTTCTGAACGAGTCTGGAGGCTGACATCGTCATACACTGCAATCACGACGGCCGCTGAGAGTCCACTTTCCACCAGGGGCGCACAGCTCACCTCGCAATCGCCCATGGACGAGTACTTCGCCGAGGACGCTCAACGCCAGGGTGCATCCGATCCGAACGATCCAGAACGTTTCGTCGGCCTCGCGATCGCCGAGAACAAGCTGGTGTGGGATCTCCTAGAACCACGCTTCAACGCTCCGCGAGGAATCGAGCAGTGGAGCATCGGCTACGACGATTTCGCAGGATCACAGCGGTTTCGGACCGCGATCGTGTCATTCGCTGCAGCCCACCTGGGGTACCACGATTCCGACCCAGACAGCATCGTCGTACTCGCTGGAGCGGGAACGATTCTCGAAACGCTCTCCTATGTG
The DNA here is from genome assembly GCA_023336815.1 of Actinomycetes bacterium. GTDB lineage: Bacteria > Actinomycetota > Acidimicrobiia > Spongiisociales > UBA5794 > JAMBLL01. The sequence goes on along the minus strand of JAMBLJ010000105.1, from coordinate 48,092 downwards.
ATCGGCGATCCCGGTGAGGGAATACTCGTGCCGACGCCGAGCTATGCCGGCTATTGGGCAGATATCGAAACCAGGGATGCGATGACCGTAGTGCCAGCCCATATGGAGCCGGATACGGATTTCAGGCTCGACACCGACGTGCTCGAAGCGGCATACACGTCGTCCCCGGTTCCGATACGAGCGCTCCTGATCACCAACCCGGTGTACCCCACCGGCCAGATCCTGACCAACAAGGAAGTCGACCACGCGATCGGTTGGGCGCGATCAAGAGGCCTCCACATCTTCATGAACGAGATCTACGCGCTGTCGACATTCGGCAACACACCTTTCATCTCTGCCCGATCGCTCCTGGATGGTCCTGCACAAGACGTGCACTTCGTGTGGGCGTTCAGCAAGGACTTCGGAATGAGCGGTCTGCGCGTTGGCATTCTGCAATCGGACAACGAGTCCGTCATCGCTGCTGTGCGTGAGATCGCCTACTGGGGTTCGGTTTCGGGTGACACCCAGCACTTTCTCGCCAGTCTGATCGAGGATGACGTATTCGTGACCGCCTACCTCGCAAAGATGCGGCTTCGCCTCAAGGAATCGCACCAGAGGACATCCGTCGCCATGAAACAAGCAGGTATCCCTGTTATTGACAGCAACGCTGGCCTCTTCGTCCTCGGGGATTTCCGAGGGTTCCTCACCGAACAATCGTGGCAGGCAGAACACAATCTGTGGCGCCGCATCCTCGACGAGGCGAACGTCAACCTGACACCAGGCGCTTCGTGCCATCTCGGCATGCCTGGCTACATGAGGGTGTGTTTCGCGCGCGAACCAGCGACGACCGTCGAAGGAGCGATCGAACGGATCGCACAAGTCCTGGATTCCATCGAACGTTGATATCGCGGCCATGACAGACACCGAACTCGACAGCATCACGGTTCGAGAAGTTTGGACGGATCGAACGTAGCTCGCGAGGATGCGCTGACGGCGATCGCTCCGATACCAGGTACCGAGACAGTCCGGATGACCCTCACCTCCACCGTTCTGCGGGACCACGACCGGTCGACGGGACATCGACAGTCCGTCAGCAGCGATCCGTTAGCTGCTGCGAACCGCGCGGCCTCCTGTTCCGGCGTACCGATGGCGCCGAACGGTCTGAATGTGACAGGGGCAGCAGCAAGCGCTGCAGCATCGGCTGCTACAGCAGCCTTGGCGTAGGCAGCGATGCCCGATCCAACTGCCGCAACACCCATGAGCAGTATCAATGACACGCCCATCACGGCGACCATCAAACCGACGGAACCGCGCTCACCTCTCCACACGCATCGCAGCCGTTGCGTGAAGTTCGAGTGAGAAACCGCCGAACAGGGGTACCGCTACCCGATACGGAAGACGAACCGAGACTCTGGCCGTTTCACCGATGTTGGCTGGCCGAGCAACGGAGATCCTCGCACGACTCCCAGCAGGTCCAAGCGCGGTCCTAGTAGCTCCAACAGCCCGCGACGAATCGGGCGATACGGCGGCCTCTCGGGCTCCTTCTCTGGCGGCATGGATGAGCTGCATCTCTGACCGTGCGATAACGGCGACTTCAACGAGCCCCAGCATGAGTGCAAGAACGAGAGGAAGGACGAGAGCGAACTCGATGACAGCCGACCCACGTTGATCGACAGTCATGCTCCGTTCGCAACCGAAATGACCTTCTCCATCACTGTGTTGAAGAACGTCGGCAACATGTCCGTGGTTGACGCCCACGTGATGAGAGCGAGCGCTACTACGGCAGCAGCGACGAGTACGAGTGCGTACTCAGCTGTTGCCTGACCCCGTTCGTTCGTCTGGTATTCAGTCATAGTCGTCTCCTTCGAGTAGCCGGCATCCGGCCGGTTCGGTGGGAAATCACAGTCCGAGCCTGCTGAGCCCTGACACAACGGTTGGGACAACGGCGACGAGAACGAACCCCGGCAGGATCAACAGAGCCAGCGGAAAGAGCAGCTTGACGGGAAGCTTCTCAAGCCGTTCGTTCTCCCTGGAGGATGCTTCCTCCCTGCGATCACGAGCCATGTCGATCAGCGTCGTTGCGAGGGGGGCACCGCTATCGGTGGTTCGCTGCGCAGCGGCGAACATGGCAGCGACCGAACCCGGGTCTATATCAGGGGCGAGGCCTGCACGGCTACGTCGGACAGCGCGTGCAACACGCTCACCGACAGGACCCCTTACATGACCGGCAGCCTGCAGAGACGCCTGGTCAAAGGAGAGGCCTGCTATCACTCCGAGTCCGACGAGATCGACGAGGAGCTGCTCATCGTCGAGGGTAGCTGCTGCTGAATGTCGTTCTCGAACGATATTGCGAACTCGATACCCGGCTACTCCCAAAGCCACAACGGCAACACCGAGGACCGGTTGGACAACAAGAGTTGACGCCCCTACCAACACCCATCCCCAGGTTCGCGGGAGCATCGTGATGCCAACAGCAGCAACGACCGCAACCGTAACGAAGGTCATTGGCGTTGCCCGGTCGCAAGGAGGTACACAACAGCGAGACCGAATACCTGGAGACCAACACCCACGACGACGGGAACAACGACCCACGCCCCAGGCGAATCAGGGATACCGCCCACCACCAGAACAAGCGCTGTTACGACCAGGGGGGCAACACCTACTACCCCCGCCGAGTACCTCGCCTGGGTGGTTGCGACCCGCTGCCTTCGCTTGGCAGACGAAACGTCATCGGCCCGATCGGCCATCGCATGCAACGTTGGCGCCAAACGTGACCCCGCCTGTTCGGCGAGGGAGCAGACGGCGGCAAACGCCGCACCGTTCGTGGGGAGATTCGAAGCGATCGAACCTCCGATATCACCGACCGGTCGACCAGCGTCGCACATGAGTCTCGTTCGTGGCGAAACGATGCTGCTATCGCCAGCGCGGATGGCGTTGCGTAGGGACGTTCCTGCAGTCACCGCCGAGGCGAGATATCGAAGGAAGGCGACCTCGTCCGGAGCCACGTGTTCTCTGGTCCTGTGCCGCTGCCACAGTGAGAAACCGGCGAGCACGCCGACTCCAACGAGCGGTTGGAACCCAACCAGTACCGCAGCCCCAGTGAGCGGTGGGGTTGCGCCAGCGACAACCGCTATCGCTATCACAACCCAGATCAACATCGGTATACCTCGTTGAGATCATCCTCTTCGACAATGTGGATCGATCGCACGCCGCGGGTTCCGCCGACGCGTGTAACGAGTACGATCGCCCCGATAGCCGATCGGACCTGACCCACAAGTGTCTCGGGTGGCACCCGTTCAGGTGCCATGGCTGCCATGGCTGCGATTCTGTCGAGTGCCTCGCGTGGCCCGTTCGCATGAACCGTCGACATCGATCCGGCATGGCCGGTGTTGAGAGCCTGGATCATGTCGAGCGCTTCGGTACCTCGTACCTCCCCAACAACCAATCGGTCGGGTCGAAGTCGCAGAGCGTGGCGGAGAAGTGAACGGATGGTGATCTCCCCAGCACCTTCTGCGTTGGGTGGATGAGCCTCAAGTCTGACAACGTGGCCAGGCAGAGCGAGTTCGGCGGCGTCCTCGATGGTGATGATCCGATCGCCCGACGGGATCTCGGAGCACAGAACGTTCAGGAGCGTCGTCTTACCGGACCCCGTGGCTCCGGCGATCAGCAGGTTCGTGCGATCCAACACGAGTGACTTGAGGATCTCGCCACCATCCTCACCAACTGACTTGGATCGCACGAGATCGTCGACGTCACGAACAGCGTTGTTGAATCGGCGTATCGCAACGATGGGCCCGTCGACGGCTGCAGGAGGGATCACTGCGTGGAGACGAGAACCATCGGGTAAACGGGCATCAACTGCAGGAGACGACCGGTCGATCCGAAGGCCTATGCGCGACACGACACGACGCACCATTGCAACGACATCATCATCACTACGAAACACCACGTCAGTTCGTTCAAGTTCCCCGGATCGCTCGATCCAGACCTCGCTCGGACCGTTGACAAGGATGTCGGTCACCATCGGATCATCGGTGAACCCTTGCAGCGGCCCGAGACCGATGATCGAGTCGACGGCGCGTACGACGGATGTCTCGGTCGCGAGTGGTGCGATCGTTGCGCGCTCGATCATCCCTGCCTCGATGAGTGATCCCCTGTCAAGCGACGAGGATCTATCAATGATGCGTTCTATGAGTCGATCGATGTCACTCATGACAGGGACCAGACGGCATCGAGAGCACGCAGCCAGCGATCTCGCACCGGTGGGATGCGCCCGGACAGCAGTGACCGAATGACCGCCGGACGGGGCACAGGCAACACGATTGCACCCGTCTCGGGATCACCACCGAGCGAGGTACGTTGATAGGCAACCTTTCCTTCCGCGACGAGAGTGAAGGGTTCCGGCAACACGGGGACAACCGAAACAACACCCCGCCCAGGGGGCGAATGGGGCGCACACCGCAGCACAACGTTCGGCCACCGATGGGCTATCGCCGAGATGACCTCGCTGGCGTCAGAAACTTCGATGCCCCCGTTGCCAAGGACAGCAATCCCAACCTTGGAGGGCGCAAGTTCCGATTCCGTGGGGCCGCGCTCGACCAATGACGCAAGATCGCCGCCACCTGGTATCGGGGGTCCGGACGGATCGAGATCGATGACGATCGCTGTGCCTCGGCGCGAAGCAAGTCCGATAGGGATCGCGAGGCTGAGCACGAGATCGTGTGGGGTCCATACGGCAATCGTGGACATGGGGAACCTCCGGAACGTCGGAGGGGAAGCAACACAACCGTATCTGAATCACTCGATGCTATGCAAGGGGTTCACAGGACCGACCGGACGACTCATGGTGGAGCGTCGGCAAACCGATACAATCGACACGATGACAGAAGCAGCATTCTTTGATCTCGACAAGACGATTATCGCCGGCTCGTCGACGCTGGCGTTCGGTCGGCCCCTGTATCGCGCTGGCTTCCTTCAACGCGGAACGCTTCTGCGCCTTGGTATCGCTCAGATCTCATACATGCTCTTCGGCGCGGACCACGACAGTCTCGAGCGGGCACGGGACGAGATGCTCGATCTTGTATCAGGCTGGCACCGTGCCGAAGTGGATGCGATCGTTGCACAGACACTCGACGACGTCATCGAACCACTTGTTTTCGCTGAGGCGCTGTTCCTGATAGATGAGCACAAACGTTCAGGGCGCGAGGTATACGTGGTATCGGCCAGTCCCGAGGAGTTCGTTCGCCCGATCGCACGGATGGTCGGCATCGACAAGGTCATCGCCACCAAGATCAGAACGGATGGTCTGGGTCGGTACGTGCCCGAACTCGAGCGATACGTGATGGGGCCAGGAAAAGCGGATGCGATGCGTGATATCGCCGATGCGGACGGGATCGACCTCGATGGATCGTTCGCGTATACGGACTCGTTCACCGACATGCCGATGCTCGAAGCTGTCGGCAACCCGATAGCTGTCAATCCTGAGAAGGAACTCAAGGAGGCCGCGGAAGCCAACGACTGGCCGATCCTTGAATTCCAACGCCCCGTCAGCCTTGGACCAAGAGTCGCCACACCGCCCCCCAAGGCATGGATCGCTGTTGGTGTCGGTATCGCAACGGCTGCAGTGGTGATCGCTGCGACTCGGCGCCGGTCCCAAGGCTGATCGGGTCGTACGCCGACCTGACTCCTACTCCGCAACCTTCGGGTCTTGCTGTGACCCTGGTTCGGTGCGCTCCGCAGTCTTCTCTTTGGCGGCGATACCTTCAGAACGGGCAGCCTCGATTCGTTTTGTCGTGAGCTTTGGTGCCGCATAGACGAACAGCAATGCATAGGCCCCTGCTGCGAACCACCAGGGTGAGCGCAGCGCGGTATCGCGGCTTGCACCCGCTGCCTCGAGACCAGACACCAGAACCCCTCCGACGATGAACCCGAGTGGCATTGAGCCCCACGCAAACAACCGGTAGACACTGTTGACCCTGCCGAGCAGTTCGTCAGGAATGATCGTTTGACGAAGGGACACGGTGATTACATTCCACAGCATTCCGGAGAAGCTGAACAGTGCGAACATCACGAACACGAGCGACCAGTGGGTTGCGAAGCCGATAACGAAGTTGGCAACGATGCCCGTGATCAGCGTGACGTAGAGCGAGATCCCTGATCCGAGTACCTTCGACGCCCGGGGAGCGACCACGCTTCCGATGATGCCCCCAACCGCGCCTGAGGTCGCAAGGATTGCGAACACAAAGGCATCGATGTCGAGTGATTCCTGGGCAAAGAGGACAAGCGTGGCGCCTGTTACTGAACCAAGTCCGTTGAGCAGACCGAGGATAATCGCCATCGGTCGCAAGAGGGGATGGTTCCACAACCATGAGACACCTTCCTTGATCTCTCCCCACCAGTCGATCTTCCGCTCCGACTGGGCATCGCTCTTGCCTGGCGTTGTGAAGCTACCTGCGAGGAAGAAGATGAGCGCCGCCGCAACAGCGAACGTTCCAGCATCAAAGATGAAGGGAAGCGCGAACGCTACAGCTATGAGCACGCTCCCAAGCGGCGGACCGATGAAGGAATTCGTGACCATCTCGGCACCCCACAGTCGGCTATTCGCCTTCTCGAGGTTCTCCGGATCGACGATGGCAGGGAGGATCGTCTGTGCAGAGTTGTCATAGAGCACCTCGGCGAAACCCGCGAGCAACGCTACGAGAACGATCATGGAATAGACGATCATGTTCTCAGAGACGACGCCACTCTGGACATCGCCAGGCGATGGCAAGGAAGACTGATACATGAGGACTATTGCCGCAGCTCCGAACATCAACACAGAGCGGAAGGACTGGGCCCACCACATCAACTTGCGTCGGTCGACACGATCGGTGATAACACCGGCAGGCAGCGTGAACACGAGCCACGGCAGGCGCGAGGCAACCGCGACAAGCGCTATGAGAACCGCGTTGCGGGTCACGGCGGACGCAAGCCAAGGGAGCGCGATGACCGTCACCCCGTCGCCGAGGTTCGAGATCACTGACGACGTCCACAGTCTCCAGTAGTTGGCACCAAGCGAGACCTTCTGCTTCACAGACACGGAATCGGATGTTGAATCGGTCACCCGACATCGCTGTCGTCAGGGAAGGCAGGGTTGTCAGTGGGATACACACCAGCAAGGAAACCGTACACCGTGTCGCCGCTTCGAGGCATCGCGAGGAACTGATCTGCAAGCTCCATGATGCGATCCGTGAACGCGACGGCGTGTTCAAGCGGGACTCGTGCAACCCGCGATGTGAACATGGGTAGCGGTGCCCCTTCAATGACGACCATAGAGCGGAGGGCATCGTCGACGAACCAGTGGGTGTCCGCGTTGTTGAGGGCGGCAGCGAACACGATCGTCCGCCCAACACGCCCGTAGTACTTCTCGGTCATCGCTCTGACCTTGTTGGTGCGAACCACACGGATCATGCCAACGTCTTCAAGCACCTTGGTGTGGTATCCAACCGTGCCCTTTGGTTTGCCGAGTGCGTCGGCCAACTGGCTGACCGTGGCGGCACGCTCCATGAGCAGGTTGAGAACGTCCATGCGTGTGTCGTCGGCGACGGCTTTCAGTTGCTCGTTCGTCGAAGCGACAACGGTGTCATCGATGTCGTAGTCGAGCACGTGTACCTGGTGCGTTGGTTCCTTGTTGGTCTTCGGGACGATGAGTCTCCAAGTCGGGTTTTATCGAATGTTCGACTATTCCCGACCATTTGTCAAGTCGTCGAGTCATCTCCGGAAAATGTCCACCACGCAAGAGCACCAAGCGCGCCAAGTATCAAGAAAACTGCAGCCATCAGCCACACAGAGTTTCCCGAGAACAGACCCTCGCCTTGAGGGACCTCTGGTTCCCCGCTCACGACGACACGATCGACACCGAGTTCCAGCATCGTGGTGGCATCTGACCTCACAGTGGTGCCGTCACTCTCGAACGCATCGAAAACGATGTTCCAGTTCGCTGCGGACGGCAGCTGTACGAATCCCCCCCATGAACCGTCCCCGAGATCGCTCAGGGCCGTCGGCGGGAGTTGCTGTGACGGTGAGAACGGTTGAGCGAGAACGATGGTGTACGGTCCATCGACCTCCACGATCACCTCGATCGTCATCCCCTCGTCGAGACTGATCGCACCCGCCTCTGCGCCTCCAAAAGGTGCAGGCAGCGTGACCATCGCGATCAGAGCAACTATGAACACCATGAGTCCATCGTAAACCAACAGGTGCATCCAGCGTGTCATCACATCGCCATGGAGACGGGAATGACCGGTAGCCTCACCGATATGATCGGTTTCATCGTCATAGGCGTGCTCGCGTTGGTGCTCGCAGCAGTCGCGATCGCTAGCTCCCGATGGGCGGTTCAGCGAGGTTGGGTCTACAACAAGCACAATCCACGCCCTGGTGGGGCCGGTATGCCGATGATGGTCGATCAGATCTACAACCCTGGAATCGAACACGTGATCGAAGAAGAGAGATCAGAGGCGACACGCGCGGACCAGAAAGAGTCAGGGGATGGACCGGACCGCGGCTCGCGCCCGTGACCATGGACCATCGCTCTCGCGGAGAACGACTAGCCTCACACGCTCCCACGAAGGAAGACATGGACACACCGACAACTCTGTTCGACAAGGTCTGGGAAGACCACGTTGTGTATCGAACACCCGGTGAGCCGGATCTCCTGTATATCGATCTCCATCTCGTGCACGAAGTAACCTCACCACAGGCGTTCGAGGCGCTCGCCACTGCCAACCGCCCTGTTCGACGACCTGATCTGACTCTGGCAACGATCGATCACGCCGTACCCACGACTTCCCGTGATGTCGGCATCAGCGATCCGCTGTCTGTGACGCAGATCGCCACACTCGAGCGGAATACGAAGGTCAACAATATTCCTCTTCTGTCGATCAACGACGTGCGTCAGGGCATTGTCCATGTGATAGGACCAGAACAAGGCGTCACCCAACCGGGAGCCACGATCGTGTGCGGCGACTCGCACACCGCAACGCACGGTGCCTTTGGTGCCCTTGCCTTCGGGATCGGAACGTCGGAAGTCGAGCATGTTCTCGCAACACAAACTCTCCAGCAAAAGAAGCCGAAATCCATGGCCATCACCGTCGATGGCGATCTTCCGTTCGGTGTTACAGCCAAGGACATCATCCTCGCGATCATCGCAAAGATCGGAACTGCAGGTGCCACCGGTCACGTGATCGAGTATCGCGGTTCCGCCATCGAACAGCTGACGATGGAGGGCAGGATGACCGTCTGCAATATGTCGATCGAGGCAGGAGCAAGAGCGGGCATGATCGCACCGGATGCAACGACGTTCGCTTATCTCTCCGGCCGGCCGATGGCACCAACCGGCGCCGACTGGGATGAGGCGGTCGCACATTGGTCAACGCTCGGCACCGATGAGGGTGCGGAGTTCGAAACCGAAGTGTTCCTCGATGCTACAGAACTCGAGCCGTACGTTTCGTGGGGTACCAACCCTGGACAGACCCTCCCAGTCACCGGAACGATCCCTTCCTCTGCGGACTTCACCGATCCGATCGATATCGACTCGATCGAACGCGCGTTGGTATACATGGATCTCGAACCAGGAATGAAGATCACCGATATCGCCATCGATCGCGTGTTCCTTGGTTCGTGTACCAATGGACGGATCGAGGATCTGCGTGAAGCAGCGCGAGTACTTCAGGGGCAGGCGATCGCATCGACCCTCAGCGGCCTGGTGGTCCCCGGATCCGGACTCGTGAAACTGCAAGCCGAGCAGGAGGGGCTCGACAAGATCTTCCTCGCCGCCGGACTCGAATGGCGCGAACCTGGTTGCTCCATGTGTCTTGCGATGAATCCCGACGTACTCGATCCACAGGAGCGGTGCGCATCGACGTCGAACCGCAACTTCGAAGGCCGCCAGGGGCGAGACTCACGGACACACCTGATGTCTCCTGCAATGGCCGCCGCCGCGGCGATCGCCGGACACATCGTTGACGTAAGGGAATTGGGCTGATGGAACCCGTCACGACGATCACCGGAACAGCGGCATCCCTGCCAAGAGCGAATGTCGACACCGATCAGATCATCCCGAAACAGTTTCTCAAGCGAGTTGAACGAACCGGGTTCGGTGCGTACCTGTTCTACGACTGGGCTGCCGACGCAGAAGGAGAACTCGATCCCAACTTCGTGCTGAACCGATCTGAATACCACGACGCCGTCGTCCTCGTGGCTGGACCTAACTTCGGCTCGGGAAGCTCCCGAGAGCATGCGCCGTGGGCACTCGATGACTGGGGATTTCGGGCGATCATCGCCCCATCGTTCGCTGACATCTTCGCCAATAACTGCACGAAGATCGGACTCCTCCCGGTTGTGCTCACCGACGAGCAGACGGCGACGCTCCATGAGATCGCTTCGGATCCGTCGAACACGGTGACAGTGAACCTCGAGACACAAACGGTCACATCGGGAGATTTCAGAGCTGAATTTCCGATCGACGCGTTCACGAAGCATTGTCTTCTCAATGGTCTCGACCAGATCGCGCTTTCACTTGCACATGCAAGCGATATCTCCTTGTTCGAGGACGATCGAGCCTCGTATCTCCCAACGGTTCATCTCTGAGCATGTTCACGCGCCAGGAGCAGGCACAGGCGATCATCGAGCGAAGGGTGCGCGCAATGGCATCCCAGATGCTCGGGCGACAGGCAACAACCGGTTCTGACTTCCGCGAGGCATTGACGCTGGAACGAATAGACCTTATCGCTGAAATTCCCGACGAGGGAACCCTCCTGGGTCTTGGTCGCAACCATGCCGGACCAAAGAGTGGGCTCTACGTGATGCGATCCACTGACGGATTCACCGTGTATCAGCAGCACAACGGTGAACCGTACGAACTGTTCGACGACCTGAGTTTCAACGAAGCGCGTAACGCCGCGATCGACTGTCTCGTGATGATGAACGGCATCCCGTTCGCCATCGGCTGATATGGCGCAATCCGGAACCGATCCGACGAGTCGGCGTTCCAGCGCACTTGTCCGTCTACGATGACGTGATGCAAGACCACGGTCTCATACGGTTCACAACCGACCCGCACGTGTCGGTTCCCAACGTCCGCGCACCGGCATGCCCGATCGATGATGGTGCGACTTTGATGCAGGTACTCGTCGCATTCGCCGGTATCCCGCTGTTCTTCGCTCTCGTAATCGCTGCCCTCACAAGAGATCCGGTGTCTCTTCTCGGTGCGGGACTCGCGATCGTTGGACTGGCGATATCAGTAGTCGTGTTCGTCGGCCTACTTGGCTCGAGATTCAGACCCCGTGGGTTGTCCCATCCACAAGGGCATGAACAGCATCACCCACACTGATCTCGACAGCTGTAGAGGCATGATCGGCTGCGACGATGAAACCTCTGCGGCCGTCGTGCAGATCGGCAAGAGGGGATTCGATCTCCCTGCGAGGCGCCACCTCGTCAAGACCCAGCATGAAGCTGGTGAACTCGACGCACGGAGCAGCGACGCGAGGCCGCTCCAAAACCAGTTCACTGCCATCTGCGCCAACGACCATGAGCCCTGATCCCAGATCTGTGAGAGACAGCGCCGGACCGTCGACGATGATGTTCTCGCCAGCTATCCCGAGAGGAGCCGAACCGAACCGGGCCTCCATTGCCAGGTAGTGGGCGGTGAACCCGATCGACAATGGTCTCCGACCGCCGCCGCGTTGCGACGGGTGCGCCTTGTGATGCGCATCGATCACCCAAGCATCATCATGCCAACCGACGAAACCCCATGCGTTGATAGCCGCTGTTGTAACGGATTGAATTCCCTCAGGCAGATATCCCTGACCCTTTACCTTGATAGGTGTGCGCTGCAACTGGAGACGCACGATATTCCCTATGAATTCACCTCTCGTCATCGTGTCTCCCCTCGATCACATCGTTGAGCAGGTCCGGGCGGTCGCTGATGATGCCATCAACACCAAGGTCGAGCAGTTCATGCATCTCCTTCGGTTCGTCGATCGTCCACACGTGGATCTGGGCACCCGCGGCATGTACGGCGTCTACGAGCTTCCGATCAACCGACGCACCTCTGATGCTTCTCGGCAACTGGTACGCATCTGCCCGGCGCCTCGATGTGCGTCCGAGCCTCGAAGCAGCGAACATCGCCATCGCCTCCGATGGTCCCGCGGACGTCGCTACCCCCCCTTTGGTGATGCGTCTGAAACGTGAGATTCGACGGTCCGAGAAGCTTCCGATCAACACCGAATCGAGACATCTCATCTTCGCAACGACTTCAGCCACTGGCCATTCGCTCCCGGGTTCCTTGAGATCGATATTGAAACAGACGTCCGGGTACCGCTCGAGCGTGTCGTCGAGACGCGAGACGGCTATACCTGACCCGCGCATCGGAAATTCCTCACCGTCGGTCGAGAACTGATAACCAGCATCCAAATGCCGGAGATCCTCCCACTCCCACTCCGAGACCTTGCCTGTCCCGTTCGTTGTGCGCTCGAGCGTTTCGTCGTGAAACACAACAACGACACCATCGCGGGTGATCCTGATATCGGTCTCGATGTAGCGATATCCGAAGTCCTGTACCGCAGCATCGAAGGCATACCACGTGTTCTCCGGCCATAGGAGCCGCGAGCCGCGGTGGGCAAAGCGGATTGGCGCTTCGAGTCCGAAATACGGTCGGTCTGTCATCGAAGAGAGGCTACCGGTCGGCAGCGGTGGCCGGGCTCACACCAGCGACCCGCGCTTGATGACTTCAAGCGGGAGCGCGCCATCTGGTCGGTACGAGATGTGTCGGTGAGACGGGGCGTCGAGGATCACCATGTCAGCGAGCATCCCCGGCGCGAGAACACCTCTGTCGGTGAGACCAAGCGCCAGCGCACCGCCCTTCGTTGCAGCCCAGAGCGCCTCATCAGGTGTCAGACCGGATGTCACGACCGCCAGAGAGATGACGAAGGACATCGTCTCGACATAGGCGGTGCCCGGGTTGCAATCGGTTGCGATCGCAACCGTTACCCCTGCATCCCACACCTTCCGTCCATCCGGTGGTGCCGAACGCATTGCATACGAAACGCCTGGCAAGAGAACAGCAACCGTACCCGCCAGAGCGAGTGCCGCCAGGTCTTCATCGGATGCGTGATCGACGTGGTCAGCAGACGTCGCGCCGAGCTCGGCGGCAAGGGCTGTCCCGCCGGAACGCGACAATTGGTCGACGTGGAGACGCACATCCAATCCACGATTCCTCCCCGCAGAAACGATCGCACGGGTCTCATCGATGGTGAAAGCAGCATCATCGCAGAAGACATCGATGAACCGTGCAAGCGGTGCAGCTCGCTCGAGCATCGGTCCCATGACGAGGTCGACGTATTCACTACGACGGTCCTTGTACTCGGGTCCGACCACATGGGCGCCGAGGAACGTCGGCACGAGATCGATCGGCGTGATGTCATCGATAGCGACGATCGCTTCGAGCATCTGCATCTCGGTCTCGACATCGAGACCGTATCCCGACTTGACCTCCGCTGTTGTTGTCCCTGACACCAGCATGTGATCGATCCTCGGCACTGATGCCGATACGAGATCTTGCAGCGTCGCCTCGCGGGTCGCCCGAACGGTCGAATAGATGCCGCCGCCCGATGCGAGGATGTCTTCGTACGAAGCTCCAGCCATACGCATGGCGAACTCATCTGCGCGATCTCCGGCGAAGACTGCATGGGTATGTGCATCAACGAACCCCGGAACAACAGCAGCGCCAGCTGCATCGATGCGCTGGATCGCGTCGGTATCGTCCGGAAGCTCCGACGTTGGGCCAACCCACACAACACGGTCACCTGATGCAACGATCGCGGCATCTTCGATGACTCCGAGGAGACCGCCGTGCGTTGGATCGTTCGTAACAAGCTCACCGATGTGCGAGATCACCAACGACGCAGGTGCGAGTGTCATGCGTCCGACCCGTCCACTTCCTCTGTCTGCTGCTCGCCGTCCGCCGTCTGCTGTCTGGCTCGTCCCATCGGAATAACGACACCACGATCGTGAGCAACATCAAGAGCCCTGTCGTACCCGGCGTCAGCGTGCCGGATCACACCCATTCCGGGATCGTTTGTGAGGACCCGTTCAAGACGCAGTGCCGCCTCGGGAGTGCCATCAGCGACCACCTGGGCACCGGCATGGATGGACTTCCCAATTCCAACGCCCCCTCCGTGGTGAACGGCAACCCACGCAGCGCCAGAGGCGGTATTGAGAAGAGCATTGAGTATGGGCCAGTCGGCTACCGCATCGCTGCCATCCTTCATGTCCTCGGTCTCCCGATACGGTGATGCGACCGAACCCGAGTCGAGATGGTCGCGGCCGATCACGATTGGAGCCTTCACCCTGCCGGAACGCACGAGTTCGTTGAACGCGAGCCCCGCCTTGTGGCGCTCTCCGTAACCCAGCCAGCAGATTCGGGATGGGAGCCCCTGGAAAGCGACTCGTTCCTCTGCCATATCCAGCCACTTCATCAACGCATGGTTCTCCGGGAAGAGTTCGCGCAACGCGTCATCGGTGGCCTTGATGTCTGCAGGATCGCCTGACAGTGCTATCCAACGGAACGGGCCCAGCCCTTCGCAGAACAGATCGCGGATGTACGCCGGCACGAAACCCGGATAGGCGAAGGCATCGGCAAAGCCACCCTCGACCGCCTCTCCCCTCAGGTTGTTCCCATAGTCAAATACTTCGGCGCCAGCGTTCTGCCATCCCACCATCGCCTCACAGTGAGCTGCCATCGATGCGCGAGCGTGCTCGATGTACTCCTCCGGCTCCTCGACGCGAAGCGCCGTGGCCTCGTCGAGGGTGTACCCCACAGGCACATACCCGTTCAACGGATCATGTGCGGACGTCTGATCGGTGACGATGTCGATGTCGACGCCACGTTCGAGTAGCTCAGCAAAGACCTCGGCTGCGTTCCCGACGACACCGATCGAAACCGCTTCGCCGTTGGCCTTCGCCTCGAGTGCACGCTCGACCGCAGCATCAACACTCGGTGCGAACTCGTCGAGATACCTCGTTTCGATTCGCTTCTCGATCCGTTCAGGGTCGATGTCCACCGCAAGGCACACACCCTCTGCCATGGTCACAGCAAGCGGCTGGGCACCACCCATTCCACCGAGTCCGGCGGTGAGTGTCAGCGTTCCCTTGAGTGTTCCGCCGAACCGTTTCTCTGCGATCGCAACGAACGTCTGGTACGTGCCCTGGAGGATCCCCTGGGTTCCGATATAGATCCAGGACCCTGCGGTCATCTGGCCGTACATCATGAGACCTGCATCCTCGAGATCCCAGAAGTTCTGCCAGGTCGCCCAGTCGGGAACGAGGTTGGAGTTCGCGATCAGGACCCTGGGGGCCATCTCATGTGTTCGGAAGCGTCCAACGGGTTTCCCCGACTGCACCAGCAGCGTCTCATCGGACTCGAGCTCCGTGAGACTCTTCACGATCGCATCGAACGCTTCCCAGTTGCGGGCGGCCTTGCCCTTGCCGCCGTACACGACGAGATCGAGAGGGATCTCTGCAACCTCGGGGTCGAGGTTGTTCAGGAGGCAGCGAAGCACTGCCTCCTGGAGCCACCCCTTCGTGTGCAACGTCGTACCCGTTGGGGCTGTGACCAGTCGTGGTCCCGTTCCATATTGGAACGCGGCCCCCTCGGACGGCCGGTCGTGGGGCGCGGTTTGCGCACCACCCTGATAGGAACGCTTTGCCCCGCTGACACCCTGATCGAGAGCGTCAGATACCGCCTCTGTGGCGGCGATGGTCTTCTCCAACGCCTCCTTGCGGCTAGCCGCCGTCTGATCCCATGCTTCGTTCACAGCATCCGCCGCCTTGTCGACGACCTCAGACGCTTTCTCGATCCAGCTCTTGTCATCGCTCATACTTGAACCTCCTCGATGTCACTGAACGCACCAGCATTGATGAGTGCCGCGATCTTCTCGATATCCGGCCCCGGCGCCCGATCCTCGACAAGCGTCGGGCATACGGAGCGGACGACCCCGTGGACCGCCGCCGTCCCTGGGGCGGGGTCCGGGGCTCGCTGCTCAACGCCCTGAGCGGCGCACATGAGCTCGACTGCCACCACCCTTGCTGTGTTGGTGAGGACAGTTGCCAGTTTGGTCGCCGCACCCCACCCCATGGACACGTGGTCCTCTTGTGATCCCGAGGTTGGTATCGATTCCACCGACGCCGGATGAGAGAGCACTCTGTTCTCGGCAACGATCGCTGCAGCCGTGTACTGGGTGATCATGTACCCGCTCGATACGCCAGGGTTCGTTGCGAGGAAGGGCGTGAGTCCTGCGGAGCGTTCGGGGTCAAGGAGTCTGTCGGTACGCCGCTCCGATATCGAACCGAGCTCGGTGACCGCTATCGAGAGATAGTCGAGAGCGAACGCGAGGGGCTGACCGTGAAAGTTACCGCCAGACACGACGTCACCATCGTCGGCGAATACGATCGGGTTGTCGACGACCGCTCCGAGTTCAATGCCGAACACGTTCTCGGCGTATGCAATCGTGTCGCGCACGGCGCCATGCACCTGGGGAGCACATCGCAGGCTGTACGCATCCTGGACCTTGTGGGAGAAGTCATCGCGATGAGAGGCCGAGATCGCCGACCCTGCGAGAAGATTGCGAATCCTCTCCGCTGAACGCGCTTGTCCCGGGTGAGGTCGCAGATCGTGGATCCGCTTCTCGAACGGTCGCTCTGACCCCATGAGGGCTTCAACCGTGAGCGCACACGCAGCATCATCGGCATCAACGAGGAGACGCGCCCGATGGACCGCGATGCAACCCTGGGCAAGCATCCCCTCCGTTCCATTGAGCAGGCTCAACCCCTCCTTCGGAAGGAGTTCGAGAGGTTCCATCCCGTGAGCCTGGAGTACGGGGAGCGAAGGCGCTACCCCGGCATCGGTCATGACGAGGCCCTCCCCGATGACAGGCAGGGCGAGGTGCGCAAAGGGAGCCAGATCACCGGATGCACCAACGGATCCCTGGGATGGCACCGCGGGGAGGATGTCGTTTGCCAGCATCGCGACGAGGTATCGGACGATGGCCGGGCGGACACCCGAGTATCCCTGAGACAGCGTTCGCGCCCTGCACAGGAGCATCGCACGAACGGTTTCACGATCCATGATGTCTCCAACACCTGCAGCGTGTGAGCGAAGGAGGTCGTATTGCAGATCGGCAGCCTGGTCAACACTGACACGAGTGTTGGCAAGCGCCCCGAAGCCTGTGGTGATGCCATAGACGGTTTGGTCATTGTCGAGCACACGTTCCACAAGTGCTCGTGCGGGTTCCATCCGGTCGTCGAGACCTTCGCCGATGGCCACATCAGCCTTCCCGAAGGCGACCGCGATCACCTCATCGACGGTGAGCGCCGATCCATCAATGACAACCTGCATGCATGCTCCTCGCGCTGTCGAGGCACATCGTGGTGCCCGCCTGTCTGCCGTTCCCCGAGGCTAGGAGCCCACCACACAGTACATGTCAGCGAGCTCGCCAACGTACCGCTGGTCGCTCATCGGGCCTCCTATGATGGCACCCACGATGGCCAGGTTCGACCCAGGGATCAGACCGAGCGAAGCGCATCGCCGATGCTCGTTGCTTCCCGCTCCCTGAGCCCAACACGGACCCGCATGAGTTCGAGCTGCTGCTTCGTGTACGCCTCACCACCCGTGATCGAATGATCAGCGAACCAGCTCTCTATCGATGCGGCTACGTCCGGTTCGGACCGGTAGTGGATGAGATCCAGCATCCGACGACCGTTCTGAGGAGGCATCGAATCGAGTGTTGCATCCCAGTTCTCCATCATCAGGTTCCACACGCGTGGCCCGTTTTCACGGTGACCGAGGAGAAGTGCAAGCACCCAGAACGAGTCCTGGGAGCGGATATCACCCCCGAGGACCATACGGAACATTCGCTCAGCCGAATCGGGATCAGCTACCTGTGTTGCGGCACGAAGATACTTGACCGTGAGCTGCGGCGTTTCAGCAGCATGTGATCTTGCGATCAGATCGTCGAACATCGCAGCGTCGCCGTGGGCTGCAACGATCGAGAGTGCAGCATCTGCCACCTCGGCGTCGACCTCCGTGGAGTCCAGATCTGTGTACAAGGAGCGGGCGGTTGCAATGGCTTCCTGATCGCTACCGAGTGTGCCAAGGGTCTTGAGCAGCAGACCACGCATCGAGCGTTCCCGATCGGTATCGCCAGGGTCAACACTCCAGCCGACATCGTCGACCTTTCCTGAGACGAGTCCAGCAACGAAACTCTGGAGAGCCGGACGGTCGTCCGATGAGATGACCCGATTGAGTTCTCCGATGCCCGAGATCGCAACAGACCAGACGTCGCGGTCTGTTTCCTCAGAGAGTGATGTGACAAGCAACAGGTAGTCGGAACCGGAAAGTTCCCCCTTGAGCATGTTCGCCTTCGCATCCGAGACGAACGTGTATCGCTCTGTTGCCGAAAGTTCGGCCATACGCTCGAGCACATCTGAGCGAAGGTCATCTTCGTACGACACCCGGAAGAACCCCTCTCCTCCCGCGTTGATGAGTACGGAGTCGGCCGCTGGAATCGCGACGGGAGCGTCCTGGACCAGAACCTTCCCTTCACCAGAACCCGTCCGATACAGCACGGGTACCTTCCATTTACCGTCGCCTTCTCCGATCAAACGGAACGGGGACTGTTCCAGGATCACGTCGTCCCCTTCACGCGTCACCGAAATCCTCGGATAGCCTCCCTGGAAGATCCACGTATCCATGATCTCACCGACGGGTTCCCCTGACTCGGCGGCGAGGGCTCGCCAGAGATCTGCGGTTTCGGTGGTGCCATACGCATGCGCCTTGAGGTACCTCGTCACACCAGCACGGAAAGCATCTTCACCAAGGTACTGCTCGAGCATGCGGAGGACAGACGAACCCTTCTGGTACGTCAACACATCGAACATGGCATTGGCTTCCTCTGGTGATGCCACCTCCATCTCGATCGACCTCGTCGATGCAAGGGCATCGGTCTCCTGACTCAGTGCCCGCGAAGAAGAGAACGACAGCCAGCTCTGCCATGCTGGATCGAACGCATCGACACACTTGGTCTGTGCGAACGTTGCGAAAGCCTCGTTGAGCCAGATCCCGTTCCACCAACGCATCGTGACGTAATCACCGAACCACATATGGGCGATCTCGTGTGCGATCGTGTGGGCAACGCGCTCCTTCTCAGCTGTCGTAGCCGAGTTGGTATCGACGAGAAGGGCTGTCTCCCTGTACGTGATACATCCGAGATTCTCCATCGCCCCCCAGGCGAAGTCCGGGATGGCAACCATGTCGAGTTTGTCGCCGGGATACGGAATGTCGTAGTAGTCAGAAAAGTACCTGAGACAGTGAGCTCCCATCTCGAGGGCGAAGGGGGTGAGATGCATGCTCCCCGGGGCAACGATGATCCGCAGCGGGGTTCCATCCACATCAACGGCATCCGTGGCCTCGAGTTCGCCGACGATGAATGCAACGAGATACGTCGACATCTTCATGGTCTTCGCGAACGAGACCTCGGTCTTTCCGGAGTCGAGAACTTCACGACCGATCTCAGCCGCATTCGATACCGCAAGCAGACCCTCTTCGACAGTGATGCGTATCGAATAGGTCGCCTTGAGATCGGGTTCATCCCAGCACGGGAAGGCTCTGCGAGCATCCGTGGCCTCGAACTGTGTCGTCGCAATGGTCTTGGACGATCCATCGGGTGCGGTGTAGTTCGAGCGGTAGAAGCCATGGAGTTTGTCGTTGAGGATGCCTGAGAAGGAAATGTTGACCACTGCATTTCCAACAGGCAGCGGTGTGTCGAGCGACAGCGACACCCGCTCGGTCTTGTCATCGAGGGAGGTTCGCGCCTCGAAGACTTCGCCTCTCACGGTGACCGTCGCCTCATGGATCTGGAGTTCGATCGAATTGAGGACGATGTCTGATACCGGTTCACCCACCACCACGTCGATCGCGACCGAACCCGAGAACGATGCAGCGCTGAGATCGGGTTCGATAGCGATGTCGTAGTGCGATGGCACAACGGTTCTTGGCAGGCGGTAGTCGGCTTCGCTCGACATGGAACTCCTTCAGATCGATCGGTCAACGGATGATATGGAGCGACCAATGTCAACTGTCGCCGTGCTGCGCCTTGAAGGATGGCTGGTCGAGCGATCATGCTGAGGTGTCTGGACCAACGGAACATCAGTACCGCGCAGAGCGACAGAGCCTACACTCGGCAACCCGACGCAAGGTTCGAGACCAGTGGGCACCAAACCACCGCCCAAGCGCACTGACCGACACGATGGACTATTCCTATGAACGAGATGAGCGCGTCCAGCCACGGCGAGGGCGGACGCGATCACGAGGAAGATGCGAACAGCCTGAGTCTGTTCGGAGCGGTATCACTCGGAACCGGCGTCATGATCGGTGCGGGAATCTTCGCTCTGACCGGACAGGTCGCTGCTCTTGCGGGAGACCTCTTCCCGGTTGCGTTCCTCGCGGCGGCGATCGTTGTTGTGTTCAGCGCCTATTCGTACGTGAAACTCTCCAACGCATTCCCGTCCTCTGGCGGTATCGCGATGTTCCTCAAGGAGGCATACGGTCTGGGTACCGCAACAGGCGTGTTTGCGATGTTGATGTACGTGTCGATGGTCATCAGCGAAAGCCTGGTCGCTCGTACGTTCGGCGAGTACGTGCTACAGATCGTGCCGCTGACGCCGGTGTCTTTGTGGGTTCCCGTACTCGGTGTTGTCTTGCTCGCTGCAGCTTTCATGGTCAACATCGCGGGCAACCGGGCAGTCCAGGCTTCCCAGGGAGTCATGGCGGCCATCAAGGTCACGGGTTTAGCACTGTTCGCTGTAGCCGGGTTGTGGTTCATCGATGCGGCGAACTTCACGAACGGCAGACTCGAATCTGATACGTCCGTCACCGGCGGTTTCCTCGCTGGCGTCGCCATTGCGATCCTCGCTTACAAGGGCTTCACCACCATCACGAACAGTGGTGGGGAGATCGTCGAACCCCACCGCAACACGGGCAGAGCCATCATCATCTCGATCGCGATCTCTGCGGTTCTCTACATCGCGCTTGCAGTGACGGTGGCAGGCAATCTGAATCTGTCCGAGATCATCGACGCCCAGAACTTCGTTCTTGCTGCCGCTGCGCAACCTGCCTTTGGTGATGCTGGAGTGTGGCTCACCGTAGGTTTGGCGATCGTCGCAACTGCCTCCGGTGTCATGGCAAGCGTGTTCGCTGCATCTCGAATGTTGACCATGCTGACCCGGATGAAGGAGGTCCCGCATCGGCACTTCGGACTGCCCGGCACTCTTCGCACCCATGCAATGATCTACACAGTCGCGTTCGCAATGATCCTCACGGTCCTGTTCGATCTTCAGCGAATCGCTGCGCTGGGTGCGATCTTCTACCTCATTATGGATATCGCAATCCATTGGGGGATCCTGCGTCACCTTCGTTCACGGATCACCGTGAATCCTGTGATCATCGTGACCGCCATCGGCCTCGACATCGTCGTGCTGGCCGCTTTCTTGTGGGTCAAGGGATCTGAGGACGCACTGATCATCTACGTTGCCGCCGCAGCGATCGTGATCATCGTCGTCGCAGAACGACTCTTCATGTGGTCACACACCGATGCCGAAGGCAACATGGACATGTGACCCCGACGGGAGTCGTCGTTAGGATCGGCCGATGTGCAGATCAATTCACCGACTTCGCGATGGACAGACCATCGACGATCACGATGCCATGGTGGAGGCAGCCCGCCAGTACGTCCGCAAGGTCTCTGGCTTCACCAAACCCGCTGCCCACAACCAGGCCGTCTTCGACAAGGCCGTAACCGAGATCACCAGGTCAACGCAGGAACTCATGGAGAATCTGGAGGTGAAGTAGGACAGACAACAGAGGACAGATCGCTGCGCTTCAGACATCAGACAGACTTCCTGTGCTCTGATAGTGAAGTGATCTGACGTCTGTTGTCTGCCGCTACCTGTTCTCTACTTCGCCTGTGGTGACGTCACCGATTGCGTTGCCGAGGATGATCTGGTCGAGTGTTTGGGAGAGCAGCGGGTAACTGAGCGGCCCCGACACCTTGCCAACAACGATGCCTGAGCGGTCGACGAAAAAGGTCTCGGGAAGACCGAGCACACCCCAGGCAAAGGCGGTCGAGGAGCCTTCATCCACGGTGTAGATCGTCTCCTCGCTCCACCCGAGCTCGTCGAGAAATCCGACCGCGTTCGAGGGAGTGTCCTGGTAGTTGACCGCAAGGAAGGTGACCCCGAGATCCTGGTATTCGGTAGCACCCCTCAGGAGTACCGGATGCTCCTCGCGACACGACAGACACCAGCTCGCCCAATAGTTGACGACGAGGATGTCGCCGGCGTAGTCAGACACCGAGATCTGCCCCGAACCATCCATCAAGGCGATCGGATCTGTTGGCGCCTGTTTGCCGACGAGAGGAGATGACGAGATCGAGGGGTCACCGCCGAATCGACCTGTGAAGATGATGCCGAGGCCGATAAAGATCACCGCCGCCGCAATCGCTGCCCACACCATCTTCCCCCCACGCTTGGATGCGTCGGAGTCCTGCTGGTTCGCTTCAACTTCCGACGACATCATCCACCCGCCCTGGCTTGATCGAGAAGGGTCACAGCAGACGCCTTGATGTCGTCCGGGACGTCACTCGAGGTCGTGATCCTCGTCAGATACACAACCGCTTCATCGTTTCGGCCAAGCGCCACGTAGATGTTTCCCAGGAACCACTCAGCAGCGAGGTAGTCGGGTTGCCGATCCAGGGCAGCTTCTACGTACCCCACCGCAATATCGGGTCGGTTCGAGAGGTAGGTCATCCACCCTACGTTGGCAAGAGCCTCAGGGTGCTGCTCTCGATCGAGGACCTCGAAGTAGTGCTGGAGCGCCTTATCGAATTCCCCACCTTCGAAGTAGCGGCGTGCGAGGGCAAGACGCATGGGCACGATGTCCGGGTTCGCCGCGACAACTTCCTCCATCTCCTCGTTCGATACATCGGCAAGGTCCACCTGACCCTCGCCGCGCAAGACATCTCCGACGATCCCATCGGCTCCTACAACTTGCTGGGTGCTCAACGACTGGACCGCGAAATAGCCGATGACGGTCATCGCAACCACAACAAGGCCAATTCCTGCAATCGCACGTCCGTTGAATCGTCTGATCCCGGAGCTGCTCTCGTCAGATCGCGTCTCTTCAGGATCGGGTTGCAGAGTCGCAGCAGCGGCCGCCTCGAGCTCGGCAAGCTCGGTCTCGTATCTGGTCTTGATCTGAACTGCGGTGTCGTCGTCGAGTTCACCGTCAGCAAGCTG
Organism: Actinomycetes bacterium; assembly: GCA_023336815.1. GTDB lineage: Bacteria > Actinomycetota > Acidimicrobiia > Spongiisociales > UBA5794 > JAMBLL01. The sequence continues at coordinate 24,728 of JAMBLJ010000105.1, read as the reverse complement.
GAGATCAACATCTTCGATCTCTGCGCGGAGCAACTCGATCTGTTGCCGGATCCTGTCGCTCATGGCGCCACCTTCTGCCTGCGGCGGCGCGCGGACGTATACATCCACAAGACCACGCTCACACCAAGCGTCACGGCAAGGACCGGGACGATCCACAGAACGATGGACCAGCTGCTCGTCGACGTATCGAGAATGTACGAATCTCCAAAGTTGGCAGCGAATTCCGCAATGACCTCATCATCGGTTGCACCTTCAGCGACGCGCTGCGCGATGAGAACGCGGTACTCGGTGGCAACCGTGGACTGTGACTCCTTCAAGGACTCACCATTACAAAAGGGGCACTTGATAGCGGAGGCCAGCGCATCAACTCGTTCAGCCTCTGTGGGGGCTGACGTATCGCTCCGGACAAGACCGATGACGATCACACCGAACGCAAGGACAGCGACGCCAGCGAAGATCGCGTTCTTCAACTTGTCACTCATCGGATGCTCTCGATTCGGCTCGTACGTCTGTGTCTTGTTCCTGGTATGACGTTCGATGTTGCTTCCTTGGTTTCGGCACCATCGAGAACAGACCGCCGACCAAGACGATGAATCCACCGGCCCACAACAGGGATTGAAGGGGGAAGATGAAGACGTTCAGCTCGATCCGTTCTGCGCCTCCTCCTGCAATAGCGAGATAGACGTCATCGGTCAACCCGGTTCGGACTGCAGGTGTCCCGATCGGCTGTGCCGATCCCGGGTAGCTATTCACCCTCGGCTCGAGCGTGGAGAGAACTCGAGAACACGACTCGTCCAGGACCTCGACGACGACGCCTGACACCGTACGGTTCGGTTCAACGCGGGCAACGGGTTCGATGTACCGGATGCAGTACGAACCGACGACAGCGGTCTCACCCTGGGCCAACGCAACCGTATCCCGCAGCGCAAGACCTCCTGTCGTTGCGATGGCCAGCGCCATGAGAGCGATTCCGATATGAGCGATCTGTCCGCCCCAATACCCTGGTTCGTTTCTGAGAACCTTCACCGACGCGCGCGCGACAGATTCGGGACGGCCACGAACCACGCTCACGAACCGCCCGATGATGGCCGTCAACACGAAGGCGGTGAGAACGATTGTGACAACAACCGACACGGAGTCGATGCCCTTCCACACCACGGCAAGCGCTCCAGCTACGAGCCCAACCACTGTCGCAAGTCGAAGACGTTCCCACAGAACTTTCTGGCTCGCAACCCTCCATGGAGACATCGATCCGATGCCGAGAATGAAGAGCAGGAGCAGCGCAAGAGGGATCGAGGCCCTGTCGAAGAACGGTCGTCCTACCGCGACCTCATCACCCGATGTGGCTTCAATAATCAACGGGTACATCGTTCCGAACAGAACTGTGAACGCGAATACCGTCAACAGGAGGTTGTTTGCAAGGATGTATCCCTCGCGCGATGACAGCGAGTCAAGGCGCGGCGCTTGTGCGATGTCGGCGGAACGCCAAACGAACAGACCGAGAGAGCCGATGACGACGACAGCGAGAAGCGCTAGGAGGGCTGGACCGACAACGGATTGTGAGAACGCGTGAACGGAGGCGATCACACCCGATCGAGTCAGGAACGTGCCAAGGATCGTCAGGGCGAACGTGGCGATGACAAGGATGAAGTTCCAGGCCTGGAGCATGCCTCTTCGTCGCTGCACGATCGCGGAGTGGATGAAGGCCGTTGCGGTCAGCCACGGAAGAAACGAGGCGTTCTCGACCGGATCCCAGGCCCAGTAACCACCCCAGCCAAGCACCTCGTAGGACCACCAGGCACCGATGAGGATCCCGGCTGTGAGAAACACCCAGGCAATCAACGACCAGCGGTGTGTTCTGTCGAGCCACGTACGGCCGTAATCGCGCCTGATGAGCGCTGCGATCGCGAATCCAAAAGGGACCGTGAACCCGACGTAGCCTGCGTAGAGGAGGGGAGGGTGCACAGCCATCATGAAGTGATTCTGGAGCAGTGGGTTCGGTCCGCGCCCATCGAGAGGGGCAACGGATTGCACGAACGGCCACCAGGATGAGTCGGCACAGGCCGACGTTGCTGCCTCGACGCACACGGCGAACGGATTACCCGCTGTTGCCATGAGTCCGAACCAGAAGATCGCGATCGCACCCATAACAGCGAGTGCAAGCACTCCCAGTCCGTCCGAGTCGCCAACCTGGCGCCAGACAAGCCAGATAAACACAGCCAGCACGAGTCCCCACAGAACGATCGACCCCTCGAGCGCCGCCCATGCAGCGGCGAACAGGAACAGATACGGTGTGGTCGTCGATGTGTTGTTAGCGATGTACGCGATCGAAAAGTCGCTCGAGAGGATCCCGATCTCGAGGAGAACGAACGATGAGGCGGCTGCCCCAAGCAACACGGCTACGGGAACACGGAGTTTTGCGGCATCACCGCTTCGGGAGTAGCGAACTCCTTGCACTGTCACCGAAACCGCTGCCCCGAGGGCAACGAAGATCGCGAGATATCCTGCGAAAGCTATCACGACTCAGAACAGGTGTGATCAACTTTGTCGTAGTCCTCATCATCGACGCGATACTCCTCGTCGTGTTTGACGAGCATCGTGTCGGACTCGAATGCTTCACCGGTCCAGGCCCCCTCGACGACGACGCCGATACCTTCCTGGAAGAGTTGCGGAGGTACACCCGTATGGATGACCTGCACAGATGTGTCGCAATCTTCGACCTGGAAGACCACCGTTGTATCAGCCTCGACGACCGATCCTGGAACCACGCGCCCACCGAGCCTCAACCTGGCATCGCTTGCATCACGGGCCTGAAGCTCGGCCGGTGTATTGAAGTAAACAAGTGTCGAACTCAAGTTGACCATCAGGAATCCAAGAGCGATGACGATCACGCCTGCCGGGACGATGAACCTGGCGTACTTCCTCATACCGTGCCACCCAGCCTCTTCTGCGCACGTGTGATTCTCACCGCGATCGACGTCGCGAACAGGACAAGGGCGCCGTACGCAACGCCGTATCCGAACATGACCCAGTTCCACTGAACAGCGATATCCATCACGAACCTCCAGAGAGATCGGGGGCGACAACAGCCTCACCGGCTGCAGGACCGGTGTTCGTTTGCTCGGCGATGAGCACGGCATCTTCGATCCTTGCGAGATCGATGCGCTTGTACATCATCGCCGCATACATGACGGTGAAGCTCAACACCGAGATGAGCAGTGTCACGACCATCGACGGGTCCATGTCGGGGCCCTCAGGTTTGATGATGGAGGGCGGCTGGTGCAATGTCTGCCACCAGATCACCGAGAAGTGCACGAGCGGCACCTGGATGACAGCGAGTACACCCATCACCGCGGCCCGCTTCGCTCTGGCATCGAGATCATCGGTGGTACGACGAAGAGCGAGGTACCCGAGGTATACGAAGAACATGATCGCCGTCAGTGTCAGCCGTGCATCCCACGTCCACCACACACCCCAGGTCGATTTCCCCCAGATCATTCCGAGGCTGATCGCAAGACCGGTGAAGAACACACCGATCTCGGCTGAGGAATGGGCTCTGCGGTCCCATGCGAGATCACGCTTCCACAGATACATGGCTGAAGCGAACATCGTTACGCCGAACGAGAGATATGCCAACCAGGCGGAAGGAACGTGGACGTACATGATCCGTGATAGTTGACCTTGAACCGCGTCCGGCGACACCGACATCGCCGCGACGAACGTGACAAGACCTGCAACAGCCATCACGATCCATGGCCAGACCGAGGACGGATTCCGTTCCAACGTTGTCATCCTGACTCCTGAAGTGTTCGTGCTGACAGCACCCCTGCTATTGCTAGCAGCAGTACGACGATGGTCATCATGAGCGTCCACGTAAGGCTACTCCGCCCGAGGCGTAAGGCCTCAAAGGTCTGCGTCGCTCCGATCAGCAACGGTACCGAAAGCGGGGCCACGAGAAGCGGCACGAGCGCGGAGGCCGAGCGACCGGTCGACACGATGCTGGCAGCGAGCGTTCCGAGCAGAGAGAGACCCGCACCAACGAGGACCATCACGAGAGGCATCCAGATCCAACCGTCAAGGGGAACGTCATACAGCGCCACGGTCACGACAGCCAGAACGGCCTCGAATCCGATCAGAAGGAAGAAGCTGGCAAGTGCTCTGCCGACGTACCCGGCTGCTGGATCGATTCCAGCCAACGCAACAACATCGCGCTGTGCCTGCGTTTCTGTGTGCGCCTGTCTCACTGCGATGAGCACACCGAATAGCATGACGATCACCCAGAACAATCCGATACCGATGGCCCTGAGGGTCGGTCGATCCGTACCGATCGCTATCGGGATGAGAAGGAGGGCTATCGCTCCGAACGGGAGCGTGACCCACAGCACCTCTCCGGACCGACGCTCACGCATGAGGTCCCTCTTGGTGATCGCCATCGCCTGGGTACGAAAAGTGGTTCTCATGAGAGGGTTCCACCGGCGATCTCAACGCTGAACGTCGCAAGATCATCGACACGGCTTCGATCGTGGGATACGAGTACGGCAGCGCCGCCTGCCTCGATTGTCTGACGAACGAGATCGTCGACAAGATCGACCGCAGAACCATCGAGGGCAGAGTGAGGTTCGTCGAGGAGAAGAAACTCCGGTTGGGCCATGAGAATGCGTGCGAACTCGGCTCGGCGCTGCATCCCGTGGCTACACACCTCGGCACGGCGATCGGCTGCGCCGGCCAAACCAACGGCCGCAAGACTCGACGCGACCGCCGCGCCATCGATCCCCATCGCCGTTGCGATGAACGACAGGTTCTCGTCGAGGGTCATCTCTGGATACAGACCTGGTACGTGACCGATGTATCCGATCCTGTGTCGTACCTCGTACCGCTCGTCATTGTTGAGATCAGCGCCGAGGACGACACCGGAGCCTGAGGCAGGTTTCAGGAGCGTCGCAAGAAGCCGTAACAGTGTCGTCTTTCCAGCACCGTTGGCACCGAAGACACCGACTGCCTCACCCGGTTGAACGTTCAATATGACATTGCGCAGGATGTGTGTTGCACCTGCCCGTACCGAGATGTCCTGAAGGCTTACGATGGTCCCGTTTTCAACCACACTGCAAGTCTATGACCAACTCCGTAGTCTTGAACTTTCGCTCCGCCACTATACCCCCGGGGGTGTATCATCCCAGGAGGAATAGACCTCTCCTCCGTGGTGTTGAAACACCCGAATACCAAGAGACCGGAGTACATCACCATGGCAACCGTTGATATCACCAAGGACACCCTGCAATCGACCATCGAGGGAAACGACATCGTTCTCATCGACTTCTGGGCCGAGTGGTGTGGTCCCTGCCGATCATTCGCACCGACATACGAAGCGATGTCCGAGAAGTACCCCAACGTCAAGTTCGCCAAGGTCGATACAGAGGCTGAGCAGGAACTCGCCTCCAACTTCGGGATCCGCTCCATTCCGACACTGGTCGCTTTCAGGGACCAGGTCGGAATCTTCTCCCAGCCAGGTGCCCTGCCGGCTGAAGCGCTCGAGGATCTGATCAAACAGATCCAGGGCCTTGACATGGACGAGATCCGCAAGGAGATCGCCTCGGAAGAGGAAGCAGCTGAAGAAGCAACCTCAGACGTATAACAAAAAGTTCCTCCGCAACAGCGCCCCCTCCTCAGAGGGGGCGTTGTTGTTGTAGACAGACAGCAGATGTCAGACGACAGACACCAGGCGGACGTCCGAGGTCTCAGGTCGAGGTCGGTGGGTGTGCTGCTGCTTTGAGGATCTCGATGGCTTGGTCGAGGTTCTTGCGATCGACCTCGACGGAGACGGAGTACTTGCCGAGGAGTCCGGGATCCACGATGACGGTGGCGGGTATGCCAGCCTGTGCGAGGTAGTCCCAGGCAGTTTCCGCTTCGTCACGGTTGATGAACAGACCAGCGGACACGAATTCCCCGAGGATTCCCATCAGCCGTCCGCTCCACCGGTGAAGTTCCATGCCTTGAGATGCATGGATGGGGCGTGGACGAGCATCGGACCGAATTCGGAGTCGGCGTGACGCTGGTCGTTCCCGATACCACCGACCTTGCCTGGCCCGATCGCATCGATGAACGACTGGGTGAATCGCAGGTTGGTGACCGCATCCGCTAGTTGACCATTCTCGATCATGAACGTCCCATTTCTCGTGAGTCCGGTGACGACAAGTGTCTTCGGATCAAGCACCCTGCAATAGTTGAACGTCGAGACGAAGATGCCACGATCCACAGACGAGATCAGCGATTCGACAGACCGGTCCCCACCACCAACGAACATGTTCACGCCGAAGGGTCCGAACACATCTCCGCCAGGGATGGCACTCCCCGTCGAAGCTGTCTTGTCCTTGGCCGCAGTCCGGCGGCTGTGCAGAAGCGACGAAACGACGCCCGATCGAACCAGATCGACCCGTTCCTTTGGCGTACCTTCGAAGTCGAACGGTACGTACAGCGCTTCGGAGTCCGTCGCGTCGTCCCAGATGTTGATCGATCTATCGAACTGCTGCTCTCCGATTCGTGCGAACGACATCCCCTCCTGGGCGACCTTCGCACTGAAGCCGTAGGCGTCGAGGAAGACCGCAATGGTGGCAATACATTCGGGTGACAGGATCACCTGATAGTCGCCGGGCTTCGCATCGAAAGGCGCCGCACTGTCCCGCGCTCGCTGTGAGGCCAGCCTGCCAAGCGCAGCAGCGTCGAGTGTACGCAGGGTCGATCCAGCGGCATGACCGGACCCGGCTGATGTACCTGTTTGGTGGATGCCGTCGACTACCGCCGTCGTGAACCGTCCCTCAGCCACTCGACCGGCGGAGTTGGCGTACGCATGGGTCCGTGCCTCTGTCTGGCAATACCCAGCGGCGCTGAGACCGTCACCCGCGTCGACGAAAGCCTTCACTACCTCTGCACGTTGGAGAGGATCAGCGTTCGCCGTTGCATCATCCCAGTGCTCGACATCGGGGATCTCGACCGGTGGGCCAACACCGGCCCACTCCTTGTCGGCCGGCTGCTTCGATGCCGTCTCGATAGTGGCATCGACGAAGCTGCGCAGCGAATCGTCTGTAGATACCGTCGTTGTCGCACTCGAAACCCGACCGTCCACAGCGACGCGCAGGGTGATCTCGGATGCATCCTCCGACACATTCTGGTGGATGAAGGAGTTCGCAAACCGGGTCAGGGATGACGAACCCGTATCTATGTACACCTCGGCATCGACGTCGCTGTTCACCATCGTGAGGACCTCATCTGCGAGAAAGCGTGCGGTCCTCATCCCTTCACCCCCACGCGTACGTTGGCAAAGCGGCCTGGCGAAGCGGAGTGTCCGGTATGCGCGACCTGTTCCGGTTGCCCTTTCCCACAGTTCGGTGTACCCCAGTGAACCTGCTCCGACTCCCCCGCAAGTCGGTCGAGGCTGCCCCAGAACTGTGGCGTGATTCCCGTATACGTCGGGTTCTTGAGCATCCTTCCGATCTTGCCGTTCTTGATCTCCCATGCGATCTCTGTTCCGAACTGGAAGTTGAGCCGTCGATCGTCGATCGACCAGGATCGATTCGTCGACATGTACACCCCCTCGTCCGTATCAGCGATGATCTCCTCGAGAGTCCCCGTGCCTGGCAGCAAACCAACGTTGGTCATCCGAACCATGGGGAGACGATTGAACCCGTCTCCACGCACCATTCCTCCAGGAGGTAACCCTGCGATCGCAGCGGAGTCCCTGCCAGACAACACGCCGACCCATCTTCCCTCATCGACGATGTCGACGCTTTGGGCTGGCGTCCCCTCATCGTCGTATCCGAACGTGCCGAGTGCCCCTGGGAGCGTCGCATCAGCTGTGATATTCATGAGCTCCGAGCCGTAGCGATGCGTACCCAACTTTTGGAGGTCGAGGTGACTCGTTCCTGCAAAAGCTGCCTCCCACCCGAGGATCCTGTCGAGCTCGATCGCATGCCCCACGGATTCGTGGATCTGGAGCGCAAGCTGTGACCCCTCGAGGATCAGTGAGGTCTCTCGCTCCTCCATCTCGTCAGCTGACAGGAGGGCAACGGCCTCCTCCGCGATCCTTAGAGCGTTGGCCTCGTAGTCCCATGCCCGGACGGTCTCATATCCGCCCGTTTCGAACTGGCCGAACGACTGGGGATACGACCTGATCTGTGTTTCGTTCTCGCCTATGGCCGTCGCGCTGAACCCGCCACCCGACTCGACAAGGTGTTGGTGAATCCTGTGTCCGTTCGAAGAAATGAACCACTTCTCTGTGTCCCAGAAAGCCAGACTTCCTGTGGCGACCCCGACACCCTCGACACTCTGGAGCGTCTTCGTCACGGCGATCAGCATGTCGACCTTCTCCGAGAGCGGTACCTCGAAAGGATCCTCGCTCACCGGGGTCGACCATGAAGTGTCGTGAACGGGAACATCGGCGAACTCCATCGGCGGGCCAGGGACGAGGGCCGATGCCTCCGCGATCGCTGCTGCTCGTTCGCCCACCTCGCGCACAGCCTCATGGCTCATGTCAGCTGTCGCTGCGAAACCCCACGACGACCCGATGAGTGCTCTGACACCGATTCCAGCTTGCTCTGAATGATCGAGTTGGGTCAGGTTCTGATCCTGAACATCGATAGTCTCTGATCGGGAGATCACGAATCTGGCGTCGGCGTATGACGCCCCGGCGTCGAGTGCACCTTGAACAGCCAGTTGAGCGGAATCGAACACGCGGGCTCCCTCTAGACAGTGGTTGTCGATCGAAAGTTCACCATCACAATAGTGGCGCCTCCGCCGACGTTCGAGATGTGGGTCTCAAGAACCGAGGTCCATCGAGAGTGCGACCGGGTCCTCGACACCAGAGACACTCGTGATGCGGAGCTCCACTGATACAGCGGTCACATCGATGTCTCTATCACCGTCCCGGTCGCTCACAAGGCGGTATTCCGACTGGAACTGATACGGCAACGGGACAGCATCAGATCCAAGCAACGCATCGTCGTATGCCGATGTGTACTCCGGGGTCAGCGTCACAGCAGTGCCGTCCGTTGTGATGAGCGTCACGACCGCATCGACCCGTGCGGTCATGCCGCCTTCGGTACGCCACGCCACCGATCCGCCGCCCGGGGCGATGACCATCGAATCCACCACGACCGAGCGACCATCGCCCAGATCGATACGAAGATCGGTGATCGTACCCTGGACCTCAGACGGCACGTCGATATTCGTCGTCTGTGTCTTGACAGACCTGACCACGTAGACGGTCAATTCGCCATCGCTCGGGATGAGACCTTGCGGAAAGGCAACAGAGACGTACCCGCCGTCGGTTCCTGCAAGGCCAGGTCGTCGATACTGCTTGTGCATCGGTGTTGATCCTTCGGGCGTGACGATCTCCCAATACGCTACGTCAAGTGGTGGAATCTCGACCGGATCGACCGAACCGGGAACAGCGGTGGAAACCGCTACAACGGACCCGGGTGATGAGACCTCGACCGATTCAACCCTGGCTCCGATCTGATCGGTAACTCGTAGATAGCCATCGGGGAGTATGTCCGATGGTTCAGGTGTAACCACACCAGGCGTCCCTGAATCGGCCTCCGAGACGTCTTCGGCTGTCGGACCCACGACGATCGCATAGATGACGAAGATGGCCACGGCCAGCGCACCGACAATCGCTGATGCGACGGGGATCTTCCAAGGTATCTCTGACTCGCCCTCTGGTCGGCTGCTATCGAATACGTCCATAGAGATCGCAGGATCCTCGCTACCGGCGCCAGTCGGGGAACCGTTCATTGCAGATCATCCAGGAACACGGAGAACTCCCCACCGATAGGAACCATGACGCTGCCGAAAGCTCGGAGGCGGATGTCGTCAGGTGGTTGACCGTCGTTCCAACGCAGGGTCACGGATTCTCCCGTTGCACCGCTAGAGACCGTTGTAGTCCAGCGAGGATCGATCGCCGAGATAGATAGGTCAGACGGCCGTTCGTCGCTGCTTGTGACAACAACGTGCACGACGGTCGTGGAACCGTCGACGACCACCTCGACGAGTTCAGCCGTTGCACCGAAGCCGAGGTCCACCACAGACGAAGACTTGCTCAACGTGAACGGGATCTCGATGGGATACGGAGCTGATGCCTCTGTGATGCTGACGGAAACGATATCGCTCACCTCGGTTCCCTGGTCGACATCGAATTGAACGAATCTCGATCCGAGGGCCGCTGTGGCTTCCGCGACAGATCCAGATCTCGTCAATACGACCCATGTCCTGGGATACACCACAGCGATATCGTTGCTGGTACCGGCTCCGCTCTCAGCACCATGTTGTGGAGCAAGTGAGATGAGGTCGTAGGTGATCCGCAACGTCTCGTCCTCGATATCGACGCTCTCTGGAATCAGAGCGGTCGATGCCAGAAGGGTTTCGTTGGGATCGACCTGGTAGAACGCCGGACGTTTCGTTTCGGGCGTGATGTTCGACAGTGGCAACGATGTTGCATCGGGGTCGGTTCGCACCTCACGGATGACGCGCACACCGATACCTCCCGCGGCGAGAGCGCCGAGGAGGAACGCCACAATCGTGAGCGAGAGCGCTCGTGCGTTCACACTTCCTCCGAATCGTCCGCCGAACATTCCGAAGGACCGAGGGTAGGTTGGTGCACGACTTGTAGTCCGTCCAGATGTTCCGGGAACGTCCACAGCATCCGCCGCTTGAGTAGTGTCCCGCCAATGCACGACCTCATCGGAACCTGGCGTTTGATCGACTGGACAGTGACCATGCACAACGGTCGTGTGACACGTCCCTTCCGCGGTCGGGCCAAGGGGCTCATCACGTACACGAACGAGGGTCGCATGATGGCGTCTCTCATGAAATCGGACCGTGAATCGATCGGGACGAAAACGTTCAACGAAGCAACCGCCCTCGAACGAGCTACCGCCGCTGCTGGTTATCTCTCCTATGCGGGGACCTACGAAGTCATCGAAGACCAGGTACACCACCATGTCGAGCTGAGCCTCTTCCCTGACTGGGTGGGTGGTACCCAGATCAGACACATCGCCTGGATCGACAATACGGGTGGCACAACCGACCTCGAACTCTCAGACCTTGGAACCGGTGCGCCCGAAGCGCCCGTGATGAGGCTCACATGGCATCGCGTCACAGAGGAACGAACATGACGACGAAGACCCTCGAAGAATGGTCCGCTGCAGCGGAGGCCATCGATCCACGAACGAACATCCTCATCGACGGAGAGTGGCACGAACCACACTCGGGTGACCGTTTCGAGACGGTCAACCCAGCGACAGGCATGACCATTGCGGAGATTGCGTCTGGTGCAACGGAGGATGTCGATGCGGCCGTGCGGTCGGCGCGTACCGCCTTCGCCGACGGTCGGTGGTCGAACCTCGCTCCACGCGACAGAGGGCAGGTGTTGATCAAGCTCGCCGAATTGATCGAAGAACACGGTGAGGAACTCCAACTACTCGAGACGCTCGACGTCGGCAAACCGATCAGGTACAGCCGACGTGTGGACGTGGGCCAGGCCGCCTCGACCTACGCCTGGTACGGCGAAGCGACCGACAAGCTGTACGACGAGATCGCTCCGACCGGACCGGAGGCCCTCGGTCTCATCACACGCGAGCCGGTGGGTGTTGTTGGGGCGGTCACACCCTGGAACTTCCCGCTCATGATCAACTCGTGGAAACTTGCGCCAGCACTCGCAGCGGGGAACTCCGTCGTTCTTAAACCAGCGGAACAGTCTCCGTTGTCTGCGCTCCGACTTGCGGAGCTCGCGCTCGAAGCCGGCCTGCCACCAGGTGTGCTCAACGTCGTACCGGGATACGGTGAGACAGCTGGCCGCGCCCTTGGTCTTCATCCAGGTGTGGATGCGATCACCTTCACGGGCTCAACCGAGGTAGGAAAGCTGTTCCTGGAATACTCAGCCCGCTCCAACATGAAGCGAGTGTCTGCCGAGACAGGAGGCAAGACACCGAACATCATCTTCGCCGACGCCCCCGATCTCAAGTATGCGATCGGTGCTGTCGGCGTCTCGATTTTCTGGAACACAGGCGAGATGTGTATCGCGGGCTCGAGACTCCTCGTTGAACGGCCTATCTACGACGAGGTCGTCGAGAGGGTGGGTGAACTCTCGGCTGCCTGGGCGCCAGGGAACCCGCTCGATCCCACCACGAAGGCTGGTCCGATCGTGGATGGCACACAGCTCGACCGCGTCACTGGCTACATCGAGAGGGGTATCGAGCAGGGCGCACGCCTTGTTGCTGGTGGCAACCGGACCCTGACTGATTCTGGTGGGTTCTTCATCGAGCCCACTGTGTTCGCTGATGTGCGCAACGACATGGACATCGCACGTGACGAGATCTTTGGACCGGTTCTGAGCATCATCCCGTTCGATGATGACGCACAAGCTCTCTCGATTGCGAATGACACGAGGTACGGCCTGTCGGCAGCTGTGTGGACATCCAACCTGGCGCGGGCGCACACGATGTCAGCAGCGCTCCAGGCGGGGACCGTATGGGTCAATAACTTCGACACATCAGGGATCACGGCGCCATTCGGTGGCTACAAAGAGTCGGGATTCGGTGGTAAGGACAAATCCCTCCACGCCCTCGACAAGTACACACACCTCAAGACCACCTGGATCAACCTGGGTAGAGGCGGGGTGTGAGAAGAAGAAGTCGTAGTACGTACTACGTAATACGTATTACGACCTTCGAACCCCGTTCTCGTCAGCCAGACCCAGCCTGATTCGTGCGCTGACCCTTCTCAAGCTTTGCGAAGGTTCTGTTGATGTAGAGCAGCGGTGAAGCGTCCGGGTTCGTGATGCCTCCGGCATCAACGCGACCGTAGAGGATCCAGTGGTCACCCATCTCGGTCTTGTCGATCGTGACACAGGCAAGTGCGCCGTATGCCTCGTTGAGTAGCGGACCGGCGCCTGCCACCTTCGGTGCGGACCAATCACCGGATCCGAATTTGTCGGCGCCTCGTGTTGCGAACTTCATCGCCAGATCGGTCGCGGATTCGGGGAGGAAATTGACCGTGAACCCCGCGGCTGCCAGGAATGGAGCCAGCGAACCCGAGGACTTGTCGATGCATACGAGAACGATCGGGGGATCGACGGAGACGGAGGTGAAGGCCGAAACGGTGATGCCGATCGGTTCATCAGCTGCATAGGAAGTAACGACGGTGACCGTCGCTGCGACCGTCGCCATCGTGTTCTTGAACGTATCCGCGTCGATGCCTTCGCCTGTCACTACGAGTCTCCTGGTCACTGTAGGCAATCGTACCGCTTGGTCAGCCGACGCCGAACGGTAGGGTATCTCCCAACATCGTGTGCGGGGTATCGAGCGTGCAGAACAAGATCCAGATCGTCGAGGTCGGACCACGAGATGGCCTGCAGAATGAAGCAGAGATCCTGTCGACCGATGACAAACTGCTGTTGATCGATCACCTCGTAGCGTCGGGGATCAGGCGGATCGAGGCTGTCTCGTTCGCACACCCCAAGCATGTGCCCCAGCTCGCCGACGCCGAGGCCGTGATGGCGGGTATCAACAAACACCCCGACGTCAGCTACATCGGTCTCGTCATGAACTGGCGGGGTTGGCTCCGTGCTGTGGAGACCGATGTCGATGAGGTGAACATCCCCTTGTTCGCCTCGAATACCTTCAACATGAAAAATCAGGGTGTACCAACATCCGAGACCATTGACGTTGTACGGGACATCGCAGGGGATGCGCACAAACGCGACATCTATGTCACAGCCACGATCGGGACAGCGTGGGGATGCCCGTTCGAAGGCGAGGTACCCACCGATGCCGTTATCGATGCGGTTGCAGGGGTGGCCGCGGCAGGCGTCGACGAGATCGCCATCGCCGACACGATTGGTGTTGCCGATCCCTGGTCGGTCACCCAACGCCTGACGGCGATCCGCTCGGCGGCTGGTGAGATTCCGCTACGGGTTCACTTCCACGACACACGCCACACCGGCATCGCCAACACGTATGCGGCGATCGAAGCTGGAGTCACGACCATCGATGCATCGGTCGGGGGGATCGGAGGATGTCCGTTCGCGCCGGCTGCAACGGGGAACATCGCCACAGACGATCTCGTCTACATGCTCAACAGAGGCGGCTTTGAGCACGGGGTTTCGCTTGCTTCCCTCATCGGTGTCTCTCAGGAAGTTGAGTCACTCATCCACAAGCCTGTGCCAGCAATGCTCCCTGTCGCCGGCGACTTTCCACCCGCGTGACGATCAACACAGATCTACCGCGCGAGTGTCAGACACATGGCTGCACATAGTTCGGGTTGTTCTCGGTTGACGCGATGGCTCGGTCAGACGACGTTGATGCCGTCTTTCCAGACCTGAGAGATACGTTCACCGAGGGTATCGAAAGCAAGGGGATGGTTGGTCTGTGACCGGCGGCCAGATTATCTTCTGACGACAGAGATTCTCTCGTCACAACGAGGAGGCGCCCGTGATCCGACATGTTGCCGTGTTCAAGTTCAACGATGACATGATGCCCGAAACGATTGACGACATCGACAACACCCTGGCAACGCTTCCGGACATCATCCCCGAGATCCTCACGTTCCGTACCGGTCGCGACATCGGTCTCACCGGTGGTGCATGGGACTACGGGGTCGTCGCCGACTTCGCATCATCGGCCGACTACACAACCTACGCAACGAACCCAGATCATGTCCACATGGTCAAGAACGTCGTCGGCCCACACGTGAAACAATCCGCCCGATTGCAATACGAATGCCAGACGACAGACATCAGATGGCAGACGCCTGATGTCTGAGGTCTGCCGTCTGATGTCTGATCTCTGACCGCTTCTTCCTCAAGGTTGCGTGGCAACGTACCGATTGGTCTATGCAGGCCGATTTCCGGGCTGTACGCTGTTAGCGCGAGTTCGAATGGGGAATTCCATGGGACGCCGGCCAAATCCCGGAGTCGTGGCAAACGGGCCTTTGCCACGAAAGAAGGTCCGGACACCACTCGGGGCTTTCATGAGACTCGTCGGAATCGTCACGGGTGTTCTCCTTGTGTTCTTCCTCATCGGTGGTTTCTACTACTCGAATGTCATAGAAGACGACGCGCTCAAGCCATCGACGGATGAAGCGACCGACTACCTCCTCGAGGTCGTATCGACAAATCCTGCCAGCGTCACGGTGCGTGGCCCCGCAGACCACGATCAGCTCGATCAGCAAGGCGCCCAGGGCCTCGCATGGAACGACGGCTACGTTACGACTCTCGAACTCGAGTCGTCGACCGAATCGGGTGGCAACCGCACAGATGTACGCACTCTCGCAACCGAAGGCACCGCACCTGAAGTTGGCACCATGGTCGACCTCGATTCGTTCGCGTTCGATGGCGACCCTCTGTCGGCGTTCGGCATCGAGTACGAATCCGTTGTGTACCCGTCAGAATCAGATGTTGGATCGTTCCCGGCCTGGTTCATCCCAGGATCCTCCGATACGTGGGCGATCGTTGTTCATGGCAAGGGCGCTTCGCTGGAGGAGTCGCTCAGGGTGATACCGATCCTGAAGGATCTCGGGTACCCGATCCTGGTTATCAGCTACCGCAACGATGCCGGTGAAGCACGTGACCCTTCCGGGTACTATCGATACGGCGAGACCGAGTGGGTGGACGTCGCCGCAGCCGTCACCTATGCACAGGAGAACGGCGCAAGGGAACACATCCTGTTCGGCTACTCGATGGGTGGCGCTGTCGTAACGAGCTATCTGACACAGTCACCTCTTCGGAACTTCACCAAGGCAGCGATTCTCGACTCTCCGGTACTCAGCTTCGAGAAGACGCTCGACTTCCAGGCGTCGAGGACGAACCTTCCACTGTTGCCGATCAGCGTGCCGGGACCCCTCACACAGTTCGCAAAGTGGATCTCAGCATGGCGATTCGACATCGACTGGTCTGCTACCGACTATCTCTCCCAGACGAACGAACTTCATGCGCCGATGCTGATCTTCCACGGAACCCAGGACACGTCGGTGCCCTATGCGACCAGTGCTGAGATGGCTGAGATTCGACCCGATATCGTGACCCTCGTCACAACGGAAGCCAACCACGTTCGGTCCTGGAACGTAGATCCTGAAGGCTACGCAACGGCGATCGAGGAGTTTCTCGCCGGTCTCGAATAGCCGAACGTGGCCCGATGGAGGAATCGATGAACTGTGTTAATGCACGGAGAAGTGCTTGACGCTCGTCTCCCGGTCAACCAGGTAGTTGTCGTCTTCGGGATAGAACACAGCCCGCTCGATATCGTCCCCTGCGAAACCCACGATCGACTCGCGGCTTTCCCAAAGGCTCACCGTAACGAATTCCGATCGGTCACCGGCTGGCCGACTGACCAACCACGCACCCAGGTTTCCCGGAGTCGCTTTGTACTGGGCGATACCCGTGTCGAGAATGTATGCCGCGTATGCCTCTGTGTCTTCGGTGCGTGTCCATCCGCGCCAGGTTCGCATGATCACCGTCGACCTCCAGGGGCTATCTGTCAAAGCTACGATACCCATTCGGCAACAAGATCGACCTCATGTGTGCATAGGCGGTACGGACCTCACCCGATGTCTGCGACCATCCACAGATCGCCCACGTTGGTTCCCGTGTCGCCGCGGATCAGGACAGCATCGATGGCCGACAGAGATGTGAAGCTGTCATTGGTCTCAAGCGAGTCAAGCAGATCAACATCCGAATCGAGCGCAGTGGCGGCGGTCGATCCGTCGACGACAGCACCCGCTGCCGGAGTCGCTCCATCGATGCCGTCGGTTCCGAACGCACCGAAAACGACGTCCGATCCGGCGATCTCGATCGCAGCGCTGAGAGCAGCCTCCTGATTCCTTCCACCGCGACCACTTCCGCGAACGGTCACGGTTGTTTCGCCAGTTTGTACCAGAACACGTTCGGGATCCGCCTTACGCACCATTTCCCTCGCAACAGTTCTCGCCTCACCAGTCATCTCGGATGTGATGACCGCGGCCCCGAGACCATGAGACCTGAAGTACGACACAGCAGCTCTGGCAGCAACCTCTGAAGACCCCACCACCGTTGCGTTCTGTCGATGATCAGGGGGAAGGGGATCGAAGAGAGCAAGCGCTTCCATGACCCTCGACCCTACGACCGAGTCGAACCCGTACCTCCGGACAACGTCCATGGCGCGGGCACCCATGCCGGCACCTAGCGATGGGCCCGATGCAACGTGGGTCACACCCACCCCCACAACATCGCTCAGCACCAGGGTGGTCGACCGAACCGCCGGGCACGCGGCTGCGAGTCGCCCACCCTTTATCCGACTCACCGCAGCCCGTACCTCGTTCACGTCACCAATCGGTGCTCCCGAACGAAGCAAGACACTGTTGAGGTGCTCGAGATCCTCGAACGTGAGCGGCATGGCAGGGGCAACAGCGATCGACGAGCCTCCTCCTGATATCAGATACAGAACGATGTCGGTTGGTGCGAGGTTCTCTACGAACGCGAGGAGCAACTCCCCTCCTTCCAGGCTTGCGGCGCTCGGCACGGGGTGCGAGCCGACCAGGAGCGGAACCGGGGAGGGTTCGACGTGATTGGATACCGCGATACCTCGGAGAGGGCCAAGTCGCATGTCTGCTCCCCTCGCCATTGCTGCAGCGGCCTTGCCGAGAGCAACCACAACAACGTCAGACTTCGTTGCTCCGTCGAATCTGGCGTCGCCGAGGGCCAGACCCCCATCGTCCACGGTGATAGCTGCTGCCACAGCGGCCTGCGGATCACATGCCGAGACTGCAGCCTCATACGCCTCGATCATGATCGCCTTCATTGAGTCTCGTTCCGGCAACCGATAGCCTTGTGTCGTGAACCCGGAACGATACGCACAAAAGAGGATCGACGAAGCCATTGCCACAGGAGATCTCGAATCGACGGTTGGTGTCGGCAAGCCGATCAAGAATCTCAGCAACGACCCCGACTGGTGGGTGAGGGCATTCCTCGCACGAGAAGAGCTCCCCCGCAAACAAGCGGAGTTCCGATCGCACATCGACCAGTTGCTTGGCACAGCCATCGCAGCACCCGAACTCAACGGAGCTCGCACCGCGCTGTCAACCGCCAACCACGAGATCAGCCGCTGGAACGACGGTGTGGAAACCTCCTTCCACATCGACCCCATCTCCGAGATCTGGTTGATAGAAGAACGCGCGAAACCGCCCGGGGGTTGAATCCCGGGCGGTTCGCGATGGAGACTGGCAGTGCGATCAACCAACCGTTCCGCTGGATTCCGTCTCGCGCTCTGCGTGGCGAGCATCACGAAATGACTCCAGCTCAGCACGGGTGATCTCACCATCGTCCTCGAGGAGTTCCGACAGAGGACTTTCCCCTGTACGGAGTGGGTGATCTTCAGGGAGAGCGGCGATCTCATCAGCCGTGATCACATCGTCAGCGAGGAGTCCACGCAGGAAACCCCTCCGTTGGTCCATTCGCGGACCGCGATCACCGAACTGTTCCTTCAGCTCATCACGCTTGGCTTCGAGCGCCTCCTTGACAGCATCAGCCTGAGACTGGTCGATGGTGCCATCGGCCACGAGGTTACCGAGCACATCATCGAGAATCGCACCCCTCTCAGGGCGTTGGGTCTGTGACGTCGCGGTGTCATCCGCGGTCTGCGCCTCGGCCGCTGTTGGTGTGACGGACGTGGCGACGAATGCGCCGGCGACCAGTACGCCGGCCGCCGCCATCGATGCAAGTATCTTCTTCATGGGTTCTCCTTTCGAACCTTTCGTATGCCACAAGACTGGCAAACGACTGTCGATCAACTGTGAACACGACATGAGGAAGTGATGAGAAGCGGAAACAGACAACAGACGACAGATCGCTGCGCTTCAGACAACAGTGGAAGAGGTTCATGCTGCCGCTTTGCAGAAGCTGATGGCTGTTGGCTTCTTGACCCGGAGGGCTACGTCGATAGCGGCAGTTCGAAACCGACGATGGCTCCTGATCCATCATCGCGATTCCTCGCAAAGACGATTCCTTTGTGGTCATCGACGATCTGGAGCACTATGGAGAGGCCAAGACCCGATCCGGGTGTTGACCTCGCTTCTGGGGATCTGTAGAACCTCTCGAATACATGGTCGAGGTCGTCTTCGCTGATACCAGGACCATGATCAGTGACAGTGACCCTGCGATCAGCAATGTCTACCGAGATCGGCTCACCCACAGGGGACCACTTGTCGGCGTTCGCGGTGATGTTGGTGATGACGCGGTCGATCGCCGCACGTTTGGCGACCACGATCGACCCATCATCCGCCACAACGGTGGTTCGTCCGTTTCGCCTGAGTGCTCGCTCAGCAACATCTGCCACCACGTGACCGAGGGCGAACTCACTCAGGGGTTCCTCCTCGTACCGGTCTGTAGCAAGATCGACAACCTCGGCAACAAGAGCAGTGAGTTCCTTGACCTCGGCATGTGCCGCATCGATCATCTCCGCTCGTTCGTCCGGGGTCACCTCGTGTCGTTGCAGGATCTCGATATTCGTGCGTAATGCTGTCAGCGGTGTTCGTAGTTCATGTCCCGCGTCCCGCACTAAACGTACCTGTTCGGCCCGCGCGGATTCCAGTTCGGCGAGCAAACCGTTGAACGCATCAGCGAGCTCCGCGATCTCGTCGTTCGTTGAAGCATCCAGACGCTCGTCGAACGCATGGGATGCAGCGATGTCAGAGATAGAGTTGCGGAGTTCATCGACAGGCTTGAGTGCGCTCCTGGCAACCAACAGGCCCAGAACTGCAGCCACGGCGACACCGAGGAACCCCCCGAACACGAGCACTACGGCGAAACCCTGAAGACTTGCATCCGCTTCGGTCAAAGGGCGAGCGATCTGCACGAACACATCGGTTATCGGTTGGTACACAGTGACGACCCGCAGATGAAGACCATCAACAGAGACCGAGCGCAGCATCGGTTGGGCCTTGCTCATCTCATCCTCGTCGGGAGGCGGGATGATCACATCGTCCTGACCGGCATTCAGTGTTGCACCATCGGGGAGGATCAACTGGTAGTACGTTGCGTCGAAGTCGCCCCTCCGCTGACCGAAGAGTCCATCTCTGCTGAAAATCAAATCGCCGAACCCCGGCGGAACCACTCCGGGGCGACTGGTCTCGAAGATCGATGCTCGCGAAAGAAGACTGTCATCGATCGGTCGCATGATCTGGCGCTGGGCGGCAACGAAGGCGACAATCGAGATCAGCAACACGGTGACTGCTGCGGCGGCGGCCGAAACCAGAGCAATCCGTCGCCTGATCGTCACGAATCAGTACGTAGGACGTAGCCGACGCCTCGCACGGTGTGGATCAGCCGGTGTTCTCCGCCACTCTCCGTCTTGCGACGCAGGTATCCGATGTACACGTCAAGCGAATTGGACGACGTGAGAAAATCGATTCCCCAGATCTCTTCGTAGATCGTGTCACGATCCATCACAACACCTGGCGTCCGTGCGAGAAGCACCAGCAGATCGAACTCGGTCTTCGTGAGACCGAGATCCCGCTCTCCACGGACCGCAGTTCGCGCTGCTGGATCGATCGTGAGGTCACCGAATCTGATCACCTCTGCAACGTCGCCCGAAGCACGGCGGAGAAGTGCCCGGATCCGTGCGAGAAGTTCATCGAGCGCGAAAGGCTTCGATACGTAGTCGTCTGCGCCCGCATCAAGACCTTCCACCCTGTCACCTACCGCTGCCTTGGCTGTGAGCATGAGAATGGGAACCGAATCGCCCGCCGCTCGCACCCTCCGACACACCTCGATCCCGTCGACATGGGGCATCATCACATCGAGGATGATCAGATCCCTGGGTTCCTCGCGGACAAGTGAGAGCGCTATTCCGCCGTCCCGTGCGGTTTCTATGTCGTATCCCTCAAAGGCGAGGGCGCGCTCGAGCGCGTCTCTCACAGCCGGGTCGTCCTCGACGATGAGGATCTTCGATGCTGATGGGTCCATAGGAGAAGCGTAGGACGTTGGGGTGAGTGTTCCGTGAAAGCTGCATGAGAACCCACTAAGACACCACCACAGTCTTAGGGGCCGATTGGACGCACCTGAGTGCCAGGTACGCTTCCGAACCATGGATTGGACCATCAACGGACGCAGCATCCTCGTCACCGGAGGCTCCTCCGGAATCGGAAAGGCTACAGCCATGGCTCTTGCGGCGAGTGGCGGATGTGTCACGATCACCTCACGAAGCGCATCAAGGGCAAAGGCGGCTGCGGAGGAGATTCGCCAAGCTACCGGCACCTCCGTCTCGACACTGGTGGTGGATTTCGCCAGCCTCGAATCCGTCCGTTCGGCAGCCGCTCGGTTCGTCGATACCCACAGCGAGCTGGTCGTCCTCGTCAACAACGCTGGCGTAGTCAAGGGCAGCGTCTCACGGACCGTCGACGGCCATGAGACAACGTTCGCCACGAACCACCTCGGGCCGTTCCTGTTCACCTCCCTGCTTGTT
The DNA here is from genome assembly GCA_023336815.1 of Actinomycetes bacterium. Classification (GTDB taxonomy): domain Bacteria; phylum Actinomycetota; class Acidimicrobiia; order Spongiisociales; family UBA5794; genus JAMBLL01. The sequence continues at coordinate 3,246 of JAMBLJ010000105.1, read as the reverse complement.
GACCTCCTCGTCGCCTCAGCTCCGGCGCGCGTCATCAACACGTCGTCTGTGGCACACACGTACGCAAAGGAAGGAATCGTCTTCGATGACCTGAACTTCAGGCATCGCCGATACAAGTTCATGGAGGTATATGGACACTCCAAACTTGCGAACATCCTCCACGTACAGGAGACGAACAATCGGTTCGGGTCCCGCGGGATCACGGCCGTCGCGGTCCACCCAGGTGTCGTCAGAACGGGTCTCGGCAGCGGAGGAGATTCGTTTCTGGTCGGCTGGGCAGAACGGCTTGGCGGTCGGTGGATGCGCACGCCACAACAGGGGGCCGACACGATCGTCTGGCTGGCAACCGAACCGCATATCGACACGAGCGAAGGGTGCTACTTCGAAGACCGAAAACCCTCGCGCTCGACCCATCACGCCAGGGATATGGATCAGGCGAGCAGACTCTGGGATGTGAGCACTCGTTTGACGGCCGGCTCCTGAACATGGACACGGAAGGCGACATCGAACCTGAGCAGGGATCGTTGTACGATGCCCCGAAGAATCGGAGCGACGGAGAACCATCCTCCGATCGGATTCCGGTTCGCAAGAAACGTCCGTGGTGGCATCAGGCGCTGTCCCTCGTCGTGACCGCGCTCGTCCTGATCGCAGTATTCGGATTCGTCATCCCCAGCCTGGCCGACTACGGCGAAGTACTCGAGTTCCTCCAGGCGATATCCATCACAGGATGGGTCGTGATTGGGGCGGCAGCGTTGTTCTTCCTTCTTGCATACCCGGTCGTGCTGGTGCAGGTCATCCCGACGCTGCGGTTTCGGGAATCCTTCGTCAATCACATGGCCGGAACGGCCGTGACGAACACGATTCCTTCAGGTGGCGCTATCGCACTCCCACTGAACTACGCGATGTACATGTCGTGGGGTTTCACTCCTCACGCGATATCGGCCGGTCTTCTCACCGCTGGGATATGGGACTGGCTTGCAAGGATCTCGCTGCCTGTCCTCGCCGTGTTCGGTGTCGCAGTCATCGGCGACGCGCTGGGTTGGATGTGGGCGGCTTCCGTGGCGGGGGTAGTCATCGTGTCGGTGATGGTCTTCACTCTCGTAAAGCTCACAGGCAGCGAGAAGGCGACCGACCGATTCGTAGCGTTCGCCGAGCGATTTACGGCCTGGGGGGCCCGAAGACTGGGGAAGGAACCACCGGACGTCGCACCCATGATCATTCCCTTCAGGAACGACCTGAGCAGTGTTCTTCGCATCCGGGGCGTACGGCTGACCGGCGCCACGATCATGAACCATGCCTCGATGGCAACCCTGTTCGCTGCGAGCGTCTATGGCGTAGGTGTCACCAGAGATCTCGTCCCTCTTCCCTGGATGATCCTCGCATTCACGCTCGGGCGTTTCCTGGTGATGATCCCGGTGAGCCCAGGGGGTATCGGTCTGGTAGATCTCGGTTGGATCGGTCTGCTGACACTCGGATGGCAGACGGCGAATCCAGGCGTCCCTGTCGATGCGAGTCTGATATCGGCCGGAGTTCTGCTGTTCCGTGCGTTGAGCCTGCTCCCACCCATTCCCATCGGAATGGCTACGTGGCTGTTCTGGCGATTCAACACGTCGTGGCGTCAGAGCTGGCAGGATGCCGGACGCGGTGACAGTACCAATGCCTGAACCATCGACCGCTCTCGAACATTAGAACGGCCAACCCGACCGCATCTCGAGATCGAACAGCACGTTGATCATGAGGGTGACACCAAGCCACGCACCCCAGCCAAGTGCCATGGTTGCTATAGATCGTTTCGTTGAGAAATCCATGCCTTCTCTGATCGCGATCACAGCCGCAACCAGTACCCATGCCGCACCGATGAACCCGAGCCACGGGATGACACCAATGGCGAGGGGTGCGTATGCGAAACCGATCACACGTCTCATCTGCCCGAAGTCCGAGGTTCCGTGGAACACCCGGGTACCGACGATCATCGCCACGAGTGACCAGATGAGCCACCCGAATACACCACTCAGGATTCCGAGTCCGATACCTCCGAGAATATTCGTATCCGTGGCCACGGAGGAACCGAACCCCGCCATTCCGTTCGCGACGACCACAACAACGAGTGCCTGGATCTCAAGTCCACGCTCGACTTCGGCACGGTTGTAGAACACCGAATCGAGCATGGCCGCCGAGGCGACGTTCTTGGGAAACGAGGTCCATTGCATCCCGTAAAGCCTATGCAGTCCAGGTAGTCATTCGATCAGCGTCAGCTATCGGATCAGAGAGCGCCACGCCGTGATCGCTGCTCCGATCTCGTCCGGTGAGTCTTCCTGGATGAAGTGCAAGCCCTGCACCGTTGTTTCGCTCTGGTTTTTCCATGTGCGACAGAAGGCCCGCTGCGGGCCGGTGAGGATGGAGCCCGGATCGGCGTTGATGAACAGCTTGGGAATATCGTTCTGCGACATCCAGGCACTGTACGACGCCACGATCTCGTGCACATCTGCGGGCTCACCATCCATAGGGATCTGTCGTGGCCAGGTGAGCGTGGGTCGTCGCGACTCGCCAGGCTCGAGGTAGGGATCGCGGTATTCGGCCATTTCTTCGGACGTGAGATCCCTCAACACAGAGGATGGCAGAATCCGTTCGACGAAAATATTCTTGGTCAGAACGATGTCGTCACCGGCATCGGATCGCATCGCTCGAAATATCGAGGTTGCGCTTTCGGGCCAGTCATCCCACCTGACCGGTTGAACGATCGCTTCCATGTAGACGATGCCGAGCACCCGACCACGGTTGCGGTTTGCCCAATCGAACCCAAGCGCCGACCCCCAGTCGTGGATAACGAACGTCACCCGGTCCCCGAGATCGAGACTGTCGAGGAGCGCATCGAGATATAGCCTGTGCTCCACGAACGTGTAGCTGTCAGGACCGCTGTCCGGGAGCTTGTCGGAATCACCCATTCCGATGAGATCAGGAGCGATGCAGCGATACGTGTCAGAGAGGTGGGGCACGACGTTTCTCCAGAGATACGAACTCGTTGGATTCCCGTGGAGGAACACGATCGGATCACCCACACCGGCGTCCTGGTACGCCATCGTCAGACCATTGATCTCAACGTGCTGCTTGGCCATGAGGACTCCGATTCACTGGTGGTATACCCAGGGTAGAACATCACAGAATCAGATATCAGATATCAGATATCAGACATCAGACATCAGGAACCGGACTGGAGTTGCAAGGCTTCCTTTCCGTCTGCTGTCT